>CAZAKE010000048.1:7093-27625 GCA_964485495.1 uncultured Spirochaetales bacterium | reverse complement strand
CCGGCGATAATCGGGATCTATGCGGCAGCGAAACGTCATGAGACCGACATGGTCGGGATGATTCGCGGCGTAACGCATGGCCAGATGACGAGCCTCCTCCTTTCGTCCGACGCCGTATACCGCCTCGGCGTAGAGGAGCGCTGCATCGGGATCTTCGAGAAATCCGTTTTCGCCGGTCTCGGCGAGTAAAACCCCGGATTCATATTCCCCGATCCGGATACAGAGACCCACCGCTATCTTCCTGATTTCTATCGGTGAAAAATGCAACCACGTCTTCGAACGCAGCGCGGCAAGACAGGCCGACAGCACGGAATCCACGTGTGGGGCCCGTATTCCCCCTGCCAACAGCACAGACAGCGCATGCGCGTCGGCGGGTTCGGGAGAGAATTCCCGTGCTGCCGCAAGCATCGCCTGCGCCCGATCATGATCACCGTTTTCATACAACTGCACTGCTTGGGTTAGATACAGATCACCGAGAGCGTCATCCACGCCCGCCCCGGCGATACCGACGGACACGCCGGCGAAGAACGGGGCAAGGGTGAAGATGAGCAGCCAAACTCCGGAAGGCAACCGTCGGGCCGTTCCGGGACGGCCGATGTTAGGAAGCTTCCTCGACATCATCTTGGTTTTTTGATTTGGGAAGATCCAGCAGTTCCCGGATCTCGATATCATCCATGGTTTCCTTTTCGAACAGGGCCTCCGCAAGCAGTTTCAACTGGTCGTAATGCTCCTTCAAGATACGGCTCGTTTCCTGAAGGCACCGGTTCAGAATCGACTCGACGGCCTTGTCGATCTTCATGGCCGTGTCTTCGGAGTAGTCCTTGTGTCGTGCGATCTCCTTACCGAGAAAGATCGGCTCGTCCTCCTGTCCGAAGGCGATGAATCCGAGATCACTCATCCCCCACTCGCAGACCATCTTCCGCGCGATCTCGGTAGCCTGTTTGATGTCGTTCTGGGTACCCGTCGAGGTCTCCTCGAATACCAATCGTTCGGCGATATACCCTCCCATGGCGATCCGGATTCGATCCTCCAACCAACTCTTGTTCCTGGCGTACGGCTCTTTATCCGGAAGCGACAATGCCAGACCGAGGGCTCTCCCATGAGGCACGACGGTCACCTTGTGCAGAGGATCCGCGTGCGGAAGATAGTAGTGGAGGAGCGCGTGTCCGGCTTCGTGAAACGCCGTAGCACGCTTGTCCTCGGCCGAGATGATCTTGGACCTGCGTGCTATCCCTAAGAGGATCTTGTCACGAGCCTCCTCGAAATCCTCCATTCGCACTATCTCCGAGTTCCCTCTGGCCGCGAAGAGTGCCGCCTCGTTTACCAAGTTTGCCAAGTCGGCCCCCGAGGAGCCGGGTGTCGCCCTGGCCACGATCGAGAGGTTTACATCGGAGGCCAGCCGCAACTTTCGACAGTGGATGGACAGGATATCCTTACGTTCCTTGACGTCCGGCATATCCACCACTACCTGCCGGTCGAACCTGCCCGGCCTGAGCAGTGCGGGATCGAGTACGTCCGGACGGTTCGTCGCCGCCAGGATGATTACACCGTCCTTCGTATCGAAGCCGTCCATCTCTACCAACATCTGATTCAGGGTCTGTTCACGCTCGTCGTGGCCGCCACCGTAACCCGCGCCTCTCGTCCGGCCGACGGCATCAAGTTCGTCGATGAAGAGGATGCACGGGGCGCTCTTTCTCCCCTGCTCGAAGAGGTCCCGAACCCTGCTGGCCCCCACTCCCACGAACATCTCAACGAAATCGGAACCGGACATATGAAAGAAGGACACTCCTGCTTCGCCGGCGACCGCCTTTGCGAGCAGCGTCTTGCCGGTTCCGGGCATCCCCACCAACAGGACTCCCTTGGGAATCTTGGCGCCGATCTTGGTGAACTTGGCAGGATTCTTAAGGAAATCTACGACCTCTTCGAGCTCATACTTCGCCTCCGTCTGTCCCGCCACATCTTGAAAGGTAATCCGGCTACTGGTTTCCAGATATCGCTTGGCCTTGCTCTTTCCGAAGGAGAAGGCTTTGTTGCCTCCACCTTGGACCTGCCTGAACATGAACCAGAAGAAAACGAGAAAAAGGATCCAGGGAATGATGTCCAGGAGCACCCGGAGCGGAGAAATTCCCTGTACGGCTCCCGTCGTCTTCACACCGCGTTCACGCAGAAACCGCATGAGATCGTCGTCGTAGTAAGGGATGTTTGTCTGGAATACCGTGGTATCTCCGGACATTCCCTTCAACGTTCCATGGATCTCGGAGTGATCCAAGATCCGAACCGTATCGACGTTCCCCTCCATCAGGTGGGAGATGAAGGTGGAATAGGGGATCTCCTGCGACGGCTTGGGATTGTTCATGGCGAACAGGATGACGAACATGATTATCAGAGAGATCAGGAAAAAGAGGGCGAACCTGTTGTTCCCGAAATTGAAGTTCATCCCGTTGTCGGGCTCTTTCTTCTTATCAGGGTCATTCTTATCAGGGTCATTATCGTTCTGCTGCATACTCACTCTATTCTACCATCCATATATAGCCATATATATTACTCGAATACAACCGGCGACTCCGAGTACACGGTTACACAAACCGGATCACCAGCCGATTCTCACGATCCTCTCGGTATCTATCTCCATCTCTGCCCGTATCCCGCTACTTCGAGAAGCAGAATTATCATGAACCGTAACATCCGGATACCCGAGACCGCTTCCAACCACGGCCCTCAAACCGTATCGATCCTGAATGATCGGGATAGATTCTCGGTCGGTATGAGAGACACTCCATTCATTGAAGAGTTTTTTCAGGGATTTGTTCCCGGCCGACGTCCGCATACGATCACCGGGCCGACGAGTACGGATTACGACAGGTAAACGACTCACACACGCAGTTCCGGCATTCAGGCTCACATCGGCATTAGGGTGCACTGAAAAAACAACCCCACCGGCACGAAAGCGGCCTTCCGTTTCGATAACATAAAGATACCCTTTTTTCAGCGATACGACAACATCAGGTTCCCAAAAAAGACGGTCCCCATGACGTATCAGGCGACGACCGAAGGCACGTGCGATCACCGCCTCCGGGTCCGGTGGCCGGTGCAACGCGGTCTCCCGTATGAGGGCATAGGGAATTCTGTCGTCTATCACATCGTTTCCGGAATCCAAACCCCTCCACCGACCGAACAGCCGATAGAGGGACCAGATCCTGAGAACCGGCGGAGCCATATAGAACGTGTCCACCTCGATGGATGAACTCGATTCTCCATCGATCCAACGGAGCCTGCGGCCGGCCTCTTCTCGAATGAATTCCTCTGCAAATGCGGCATTTTCGGCAAATGTGCCGAGAGAGTCTTCGAAACCGGGAAAAATCTCCCGAATTTGCGGCCGCAGCCGGTGTCGTACGCGGTTTCGAAGAAATTCCGGTTCCAGATTGGATGAATCGGTGGAATAAGGGACCCCTCTCACCCGAAGGAAATCGAGAATCTCACGACGGGAGACCGTAATCAGTGGACGGACTATCCTGTCCCGTCGTGCCGGGATCCCTGCCATGCCCCACGGCCCGGCCCCTTGAAAGAACCGCATGATCAGGGTCTCGGTCTGATCATCGGCGTTGTGGCCGACGGCGATGCAGTCGGCCCGCCATTCGTCCGCCATCTCGGTAAAGACGGCATAACGGTAAAACCGTGCAGCCTCCTCGATTCCCCTTCCCCTGGCGCATGCCGCGTCGCGTACCATCCCTCGGGGAATACGCCGAATCGCTACCGGTATGTCCAGAATGGAACACTGGGTTCGTATGTGAGACTCTTCGGCCGCACCTTCCACCGGCGGACGAAGCCCATGGTCGAGATAGATACATTTCAACACGTAACCGTGAGTCGAGGACAGCATAGAGAGTGCGTGGACGAGGGCGGTTGAATCGGGGCCGCCGGAGAAGCCGACGAGGATCCGGCCGGAGGAGTCGAGACGGTAGCCCCGCAACGCCCGGGTTACCTTATCGAGTACTCTTCTTTCGATTGAGCTCATTCATGATCTCTTCGGCTGCCGTGGTGGTCATCCGGAGTATCGCCTCGGCCGCACGGGAACAGCCACGGAAGTAGGAGGGAATCTCCTCCGGCTCGGGTGACCCAAGGACATGCTCCACCACCGACGTTCCGTGTGCGGGTCGACCGATTCCAATGTATAGACGCAGGAAGTCGGAGCTCCCGGTCTCCGAGATCACGGATTTCAACCCCTTGTGGCCTGCATCTCCACCGCCTCGCTTGAGGCGGCACACGCCCGGGGGTAGATCGAGCGTGTCACACACCACCAGAAGCTCTTGCGGATCGATCGGTCCTACGACGACATGCCGGACTGCGGTACCGGATCGGTTCATATAGGTACGGGGCAGCACGAAAACGAGTTCCCTGCCGTCGATGAGTGCCCGCCCACCGGTAACCGGTGCAAACAGCTTCTTCTTCAACGGTACCGCAAGAAACCGCGCCGCCGTATCTACGGCGAAGGCACCGGCGTTGTGACGTGTCGCCGCGTATCTGGTTCCGGGATTTCCCAATCCGAATATGTACACCGTTACCCTCCTCCGGTGAGGGCTTCCTCAACGGTGAGTCGCAGCATCGGAGAAAACAGGCTTTCGAAACGGTAGTGCGAAAGTGGGAAACCGGTAGGGAGGTGTCCCTACTCCTCCGATTCCGCCTCTTCGCCTTCTTCGGTCTCTTCGGACGCGCCCTCTTCGCCCTCGAGGAGCTCTTCTCCCTCCTCTTCTTCGACTTCCGGCTCTTCCTCGATATGCGGAGCGGTAATACTGATGACCACCTGCTCGGATATCGTGAGGAATTTAACACCGGCGAACTCGGGAAGGTCGGAGACGTGCAGTACGGAACCGACTTCCATCTCTTCTATATTGACCGTTATGACTTCGGGTATGTCGGAAGGCAGACACTCAACCTCGACTGCATGGAGCTGCTGGTCCATGACACCGCCCTCCCTGACGCCGACCGCCACTCCCTCCAGATGGATGGGGACGGAGGTGTGCAGAGTTCGGTTCGGATCGATCTCGAAGAAGTCGATATGCAGGATGTCACCGGTAATGATGTTTTCCTGATAATCCTTCACGAGAACGTCGTACTTGTTCTTGTCGGCAAGGAGATTGATGATGGTGTTTTCACTGACCGTGTGAAATTTCGTATTGAATTCGTGACTGTCCACAACGACGGGAACCGGCTCCTGGTGACCATAGATGATCGCGGGAATCTTTCCGGCATCCCGGAGTTTCTTGGCGGGTCCCTTCCCCACCCGTTCTCGGAGTAAAATATTCAGTGTCTTCTCTTCCATTATTGTTTCCCTCTTTCGGCCGTCTGATTTTCACCGTCGGCCGCCCGTAAATTTCTCTCACGCTCGGATTCTGGGACGGCAGGATTCGAACCTGCGAATACCGGCTCCAAAAACCGGTGGCTTAACCGCTTGCCGACGTCCCATCTCGCGAAAAACGCCGCTCAGAGTATACTACAATGGATCTTTTGACAAGATGGGGTACACGGCCATACCCCGAACGTCCGCCCGTGACTACCGAGATGAGTGGCGGCATCTTCGAAATTCCACACACCGCCGGAACGACTGTTCCGGTAGTTCAGCGTATCTCAGAGTCAAAAAAGACGGTTAAAATCCGATGGAATCTCCATCGTACCCGAGTTCATCCGTCGGCTGAGCCATTCCATCGGCTTCCGGGGATTCGTGCGCCGATTGTTCCTGCTCGATGCCCGTTTCGTACTCATCGAGAATTCTCGCCTGTAATTTCCCTCGGAATTCTGAGTTGATCGGATGTGCTACGTCTTTATATTCTCCGGTTTTTGTCTTTCGACTGGGCATGGCGATAAAGGCGCCGTTCTTCCCTTCGATGATCTTGACATTGTGTACCACAAAGCAATTGTCGAAAGTAACGGTCACATATGCCTTCAGTTTACCGTCGGCCGTTACACGCCGAATCCTGATGTCGGTGATCTCCATGACCTCCCCCTGATGCTCCTGCACCGCATGCTCCCATCAATTGTAAACCAGCCTATGTGGTTCTTGCAAGCAATTTTCCTTCCCATATTCGGATACCGGGAATTTCCCGCAGAATCGGAACCGCCTCTCGCGACTTTTCCGGCTCCTCGAAAAGGCCGAACACCGTTGAACCGCTGCCGGTAAGACCCACGAAATCGGCTCCTGCAAATCGGAATCGTTTCATGATCGTCACGATGGACGGATGACGCCTGATCACCGACGGCAGAAACGTGTTGGTGTACGCCCAGTCGCAGGATCGCCCGTAGAACGGTTCCCATGGAGTCGAATGCCCTGACTCCTCCAGCGGTCGTCCGAACCGTGACTCACCGGCGGTGACGTCGGCATCGATCCAGGCATAGGCGTCTTTCGAAGCGATGCCGAACTCCGGGGTTGCCAGGACCACGATGAGATCCTCACGGCCCCGCAACAATCGCACGTGTTCTCCCCTGCCGGTTACCCAGGCCGCACCGTCAGCGAGGAAAAATGGTACGTCACTCCCGAGACGGGAACCCATCTCCGATAACTCACGGCACGATAACCCGGCTCGTGCGAGCCGGTTCAACCCGGTCAGCACGGCTGCGGCATCGCTTGAACCGCCTCCCAGCCCGGCGCCCATGGGAATCCGCTTCTCGACACGAATCCGGACCCCCGGAAGAGTCCCGGTTTCATCCCGGAAGAGAGTATAGGTTCTGTGGATGATGTTTTCGTGTGCAGGAAAGGGGAAGTTGCCGCAGATTTCACACCCGGTTCCGCCGTCGGTCGGTTCCATCAGGATTGTGTCCATCAAGTCGATACGGTGGAAGAGAGACTGGATCTCGTGATACCCATCCTCTCGACGGCCCAGGACGCCCAGGTGGATATTCAGCTTGGCCGGCGCCTGCAGGACGATCCTTCCGGATTCAACAAATTTTGCCGATTCTACCGATTCAGACACACCGATCCCGCCGGGTTACCTGCCGGTGCCTTCCGCCATGAAGTGGCATCCCCGGGAGACCGGATTGGAAGCGGCCGCATTGACGATGATCTGCCCGGTGATAATGGCGTTGCGAAGCTCGATGATCTCGCGGGTAATCGCCGCAGTCCGGTAGAACTGTTCGATTCGGTGGCGCATATAATTAAGGTCGGATATTGCCCGAGAAAGACGGTGCCGGGTGCGGATTATTCCCGCATAGTACCACATGGTAGTTCGAATATGCTTGAGGTCATGGTGAATAAGAATGGGATCGAACTCCTGTTGATTGTCCGGGTAGATCCAGTCCGGAATGCTTCGCATGCAGTCCGATACGGACTCGGCGGTATCCGCGGCCCTGCGGCCGGCTTTGATGCCGTACACGAGCCCCTCGAGCAGCGACACCGAGGCCAGTCTGTTGGCCCCGTGAACCCCGGTGCACGCGGTTTCACCGACCGCATAGAGCCCCCGAACCGATGTCGCACCATTCAGATCCACCTTGATTCCGCCGCATGAATAGTGTGCCGCCGGGACCACCGGTATCGGTTCCCGGGAGATGTCCATGCCGTAGCGCCTGCAGGTCTCGAAGATCACGGGAAACCGGTCCGCAAGAGATATTCCGGGAAGCTTCCTGGCATCGAGAAAGACATACTCGGCGTCTCCGTGCTCTATCTCCTGATAGATGGCCCTGGCAACCTCATCCCGCGTGGCCAGGTCCTTCATCTCGGCGTTGTATTCCGCCATGAAATACCGGCCGCGTTTGTCCATCAATCTGGCGCCCTCACCGCGCATGGCCTCGGTGATGAGGAAACGCTTCAGGTCGCGATTGAAGAGAATCGTCGGATGGAACTGGATATACTCGGTGTTGATGATCTCCGCACCGGCGCGGTAGGCCATGGCGATTCCATCGCCGGTAGCGATTGTTGGGTTTGAGGTATGATAGTAGAGATTTCCCAGGCCGCCGGTCGCCAGGACGACTGCGGATGCGAAGACGGGAAGCACCTCGCCTGTATCGTTATTGAGAACGTACGCCCCGATGACTCTCGTAGGCCGATACCGCTCCTGTATGTCGGTGGAGTTGTGGAAGTTGGTGATCAGTTCGACGGCCGTGGAGTTACCTCGCAGCTCGATCCGATCCATTTTGGACGCGTATTCGAGCAGGTTCTTCTGGATCGCCGCTCCGGTGTGGTCCTGCACATGGATTATGCGCCGTACGGAGTGGCCGCCCTCACGGGTGAGATCGAGAGCGCCGGCGCCGCTCCGATGAAACGGGATGGCCGCCTTCTCGATCAGGTATTCGCGGACAAGTTCAGGCCCCTCCTCGGCAACCATCTTCACGGCCTCGCGGCAGTTCACTCCGTCACCCGCTTTGATGATGTCCCTCCGGAGAAGCTCGGTACTATCATCCGGGCCGGAGTACACGACGCCACCCTGGGCATACATGGTGTTCGATTCGGTAAGGACCGACTCCTTTGAGAACACACACACGGACATTCCCTTCTCGGCCGCGGATATCGCCGTAGAAAGCCCCGAGATGCCGCAGCCTATTACCAGCAGATCGAATGTATTCACAGCGTCTCCCTATTCGGTCTCACTTTGATTCGTCACCGCTATCCGTAACGAAAAATCGAACGCCTCAACCGAGTGGGTCAATTTTCCGACGGAAATGAAATCGGCACCAATAGCGGCGTATTCACGGATACGCCGGAGGTCCATGTTTCCGGATATCTCGAACGTCACCGGGTCGCGCCGAAACTCCAAGGCCGAAACCGCCTCCTGGACAGACATATTGTCCAGCATGATGATATCGGCACCCGCGGCGACGGCTTCCGAAACCTCGTCGGCGGTTCGGCACTCGACCTCCACGGAAAACCTGGTTCCGAATCGATCGCGGACCTTCCGAACGGCGGAGGTAACCGAACCGGCGGCGTCGATATGGTTGTCTTTAATCAGAATCATATCGTAGAGTCCCATGCGATGGTTCTTCGCCCCGCCGGTCCGAACGGCGTACTTGGCAAGCCTTCTGAAGCCGGGAAGGGTCTTTCTCGTGTCGAGTATCACCGTCGAACCGAACCTTCGCGCCTCGGTTGAGAAACGGTGTGCGCCCGTGGCGATTCCGCTCAAATAGGAGAGGAAATTCAGTGCGATCCGTTCCCCCGAAAGGATTGATATAACCGGGCCGGAAATTCGCGCAATCGGAATTCCCGGATCGAGATGATCCCCGTCCGACACCTCGAAGGTCACGGAAACCGTAGAATCGATCCGATCGTACACACGACAAACGTATTCGCTGCCGGCCAGTACCCCCGTGCCCTTGCTATACAACACCGCCTCCGCTCTTTCCTCCGCAAATATTGCAGCCGATGTTACGTCTCCGTCTTTTGACAGATCCTCATCGATAGCCAAATCGAGAAGCGCCTCAAAATCTTCAGTAATACCCATGGCAAATACTATACGGTTTTCCCGCAGCCGGTGCAAGCAATTCGATTCGCCACGCCCTCTTCGGTATTGGAAAGAAAAGTTTGACAGGCATACTGTCTCAATCTATACTTGAGGGATGGACATACCGATTCTTGATCTGTTTGTACGGGCGACGACGGAAGTCTTCAGCGAGATCGGCTTTCCGGACATCACCATCTCCGATGAAAGCCCCGAGGCGTTCCCGGCGGAATTGCTCGCAAACATCGGCATCGCCGGTGACTTACAGGGCTACTTCGTGCTGCGCTCGGACCTTTCGAGTGCGACTAAGTTCATCACCCGTATGCTGGAAAATTTGGAGTTCGAAGTCGATGAGCAGGAGACATTCGGCCGGTTCCACCGAGAGGCCATAGGAGAGGTCCTCAACCAGGTCTCGGGTCGCTCTACTATGTATTTATCGGAACAAGAGATAGATTGCGACATCACCCCGCCGACCATCATTCTCGGAAGCAATGTCTTTATGAACATGAAATCCTTGTCGGAGAGTATCTGCAAGGCGATCTCCGGAGATTTCGGCAGGATCGGCTTGATGGTCGGTATCAAAAACGCTCGAATTTGAGAATCAGACGGACCTATTTCATCGGAATCGACATAATCGTTGATATATACATACCACGCACATTCGAAAGCCATATACGGTATAGAGTTATGGTTCACGGCTCGAGAAATTTCTTTGGTTTTTCTATGTGCCTTGTTGACACGGGCACTCCATCTTCATAGATTATGCGTATCAAGGGGAGAGGAAAATCCAGACTCCTCCATCCTCGTCGTGGAGAGTGGGTATGACATTCGAATACTATTACGAGTCTCAGGAAGAATTTGAGGGGCATCTTTTTCAGAACACGGATGATGACGGCAACTTCTTTGATGACAACTATGATGATTATGAGAACGACTTCGAGGACGAATTCGACGATTTCGAGGACGATGACGAATTGGATGACGACTTCCAGGACGACTTAGGAGAAGACCTGGAGGAGGACGACTTCGACGACGACGACTTCGACGAAGAAGATCTTGATGATGATGAGGACTACGATTACGACGACGGTCTGGACTACGACGATTTCGACGATTGAAAAACTTCGGTCCCGTTGAACCATAAACGCTCGAGTTCATAGAATTCTCGAGTCTCCCGGTCCATGAGATGGATCACGATAGTACCACAATCCAAAAGAACCCAGCCCTGTTCGGGAACCCGTTTATGATTATGGAGGATCTGGAGGTCATGTTCGGAGAGAAAATCCCTGACGTGCCTGACGGTCCCCCGCAGGTGGCCCTGACTCGAGACCGTCGTGATTACGAAGAAATTTGCCCAGGAACAGATACCTCGGACATCGAGTACTCTGGTATCCTCACACCTGTGGTCGTCGAGTAGCTGAGCGAGCAGCACACTGTACTCGGCCGAAGCATCGTTATTTACAGTATCGTCCATCAAAATCCGTCCCGAGAATGATTGTTATGTCTATCGATTGCTCCAGCAATCGCTGATCACCATCCAAGTTCTCATGCCGGTTGGTGATGTTCGTGCACTTAATAATGTTGGCGGTCTTCTGCGCCTGAAGAAGATCACCGCCGTGATACACGACGACGGTCTTCTCGTAATCGAATGAATCGGCGTTTCCGACCAGTCCGATCTCATATCCAAAACTCTCGAAGATCGTCGCGGTACGCGACGCCAAGCCACCCCGATCGGTACCGTTTAAAATCTCCACCGACACGTTGAGGTCCTCCACACTCACGACATCCATGCTCGCGATGGAATCAAGGGTCTGCACCACGGTCTTCTTAAGCCAGTTTCCTTCGCTATGAGGAAAAAGGAGCACGTTCTCATCGACCTTCCTCTTCACCCCCAGGACACGTTGAAAGACGATGCGCTCGGAATCCAGTCGAGTCATCTCTTCGATAAAGGAGAGAAGCGCCGCTTTTCCCATGTCGGTATCCACGAGCCGACGTACCGTGGGAAACACCTTCGGATGAGTAAGGATAGCCGACTCCTGTCCGAATCCCCTGAGCATCGCTTGAATGAGTCGTTGTCGGCGGCCGATCCATTCGACAGCACTCTCACCCTCCTCGCTGTAGACCACGAAATCCGTTGATTTCCTGCCGTCGAGGACGAGACTCCCCGAGGGTAGCAGCACGATTCGTTCTTCCTCGACGATGTCCACCGGATTCGCGATGAACATATCGACGCCACCGAGTAGATCGATGAGCTGTTCGAGTTCCGGCTTGTCGAGAACGAAATAGAATCGTATGGGTTGATCCAACAGTTTCTCTACCTTCTCCTTATACGGCTGAATCTTATGCGGATCGAAAAGCAGATCGATTCGGTCGATCCGCTCGGCCGACTCGATCAACATTCCCACATCCGGCGGAATGTCGAACAGTGCCGCCTTGGTGGTACCAGGATGGTAGACGAGTACCTCCGAGAAGAGCAGGGTCCCCTGATCGTGGAATGTCATGAGTACCTGAATCGGTTCTCCCTTCTTCACCGCTTCGGAGACGGGATCCACTCTCAGCTGAAGATAGAGGAAGATACCCGTACCGGTGACTATCAGGATGATGATAAGTAAGAAGAGCAATCCTTTCATTCGGCTAATACTACCTCGTGTGCCCGCTTGAAACAAGTCTCCTCCGAGACGATTCGGCATGGGACCGGCAACCTCGGATCCGTCCATTTTCCCGCGTCTTCACAATCACACGCGACGTCACTCAGCATACGGGCTATCCCGCCGGACGATCGTACAGCCGTTGATCGCTGATATACGCATCGACCCCGGCCGGTACCAGGTGCCTGAAGGCTCTACCCTCACGGATTCGCTCTCGTATATCACTCGAGGAGATCGGAAGCAGAAGATTATCCAGGCGAGTGTGCTGATATGGGAACGACGACGGAGGTTGCCGAAGTCTCCGCGCTACCACCAGATCGACCTCGTTGACCAGTGTTTCGACGTCCATCCAACGGTTGAACCCTTCCAAGAGATCGTCGCCGATCAGGAGACCGGGATTCCCATCCAACCGCATCCGCCGCCGGATCTCTCTCACGGAATCGATCGTGTAGGAGACGCCTCCGCGGTCTATCTCACACCGATCGACCGCATAATCGTCGAACGGTTGTAGCGCGATCTCGAGCATGGCGATTCGATGTACAGGTTCGATAATCGTGGCCGACCGCTTGTGTGCCGGGATATTCGAAGGTACGAAGAGTACACGGTCATACCCGAGCCGAATACGCGCTTCGTCGGCCATGTACAGATGGCCGATATGTACCGGATTGTATGTCCCACCGCAAATCAGAACACGCATCTCATGCATCTCCTGTTTCGTCCTCGTCATCGATATCACCCGCAGCCAGGCGTAGAAATTCCCGTGACACGATGGAGAGACCGTCGTGGGTATGTGCAGAAACGGGAAGTATCCGTTCTTTCGGGAGCGCCTCCCTGAGACGCCGCGCCGCTCCCCCGGTATCAGGCAGGTCTAATTTGGTACCCACGATTATTCGCGGCTTCTGCGACAACTCACGGCTGAACGCGCCTGTCTCCCGCAGTAACACCGCGAAGGTGTGTTCGGGATCCGGGTCGGTCAGATCGATGCAGAAGGCCAGCCCGGCTGTCCGTGCGATGTGTTTGAGGAATCGGATCCCCATCCCCGCCCCTTCGGCGGCTCCTTCTATCAGTCCCGGGATATCGGCAAGAACCACCCTTGCCTCTCCGATCTGCATCACTCCTACGTTGGGTGTGGTTGTGGTAAAAGCATATGCGCCGATCTTCGGCTGGGCGTTCGTTAGAACAGAGAGAAGGGTGGATTTTCCGGCGTTGGGGAATCCAACGAATCCGATATCGGCAATGACGTTCAGCTCGACGTGGAGGCGTACGGATTTCCCCGGACGACCCTCTTGGGCATACCGCGGCGCCTGTCGAGTCGAGGTGCGGTAGTGGTAGTTCCCCTTCCCGCCCTTTCCCCCTTCGAGAAAGACCCACCGATCCACGTCGGTCATGTCCTTCAAGACCGTTCCGGTCGTCACGTCCCGAATCAAGGTTCCCGGTGGTACGGGTATCACCGCGTCCGCACCGTCACCCCCATGCCTCCGGCGTCCGGCCCCGGGTTCGCCGTTTCCGGCTCGGTGCGCCCGTTTGGTCTTGAGATGGGCAAGCGTCCTGAGGTTCTGCCGGACTTCGAAGACGACAGATCCTCCGCTGCCGCCGTCGCCGCCGTCGGGACCGCCTCTCGGTACGTATTTCTCACGACGAAAAGAAACACACCCGTTGCCGCCGTTTCCTGAAGCGACATCGATGTATGTCTCGTCTGCGAATCCTTTCACTACAGGTTGAGAAGGAGGAGAATCCCTCTCGCCGAGTCTATTTGGACTGAGGCGCTATATTGACGAATTTTCGCCCGGCCCTGGATGAAAAAACGACTTCTCCACCGGCCTTGGCGAAGAGGGTGTCGTCCTTGCCCTTTCCAACAAACTCACCGGGATGGAATTTGGTTCCCCGCTGACGCACCAGGATCTCTCCGGCCTTCACGGTATGTCCGCCGAACCGCTTCACCCCGAGTCTTTGGGCCTGAGAATCCCTTCCGTTCTTCGAACTTCCACCGCCCTTTTTATGTGCCATATCACGCTCCTTATTTCATTCTCCAATTACTACTCGATCGTCGTCGATTCCCTATCTCGGTTCTGTTCATGCTTTCTTCTAGTTTTTCTTCTAGCTTTTCTTCTAGTTTTCTCCAATAACGGTTCCTTCAAAATGATTATTTTGGAGGAACCGCATCTACGATTGCCCCGGATCTATGCCGGACTCGATGACAATCTCGCATCTATCCGGGAAGTCGGAGGAAAGGTCCGTAAGACCCTGAATCAAAAATCCGGTAATCCCCGCCAGCCACGATCGGTCTTCGTCGTCGTACGATTCGATGCGAACCGACATCTCTCCGCGCTGCTTCGCACCCCCGGTAATGGCCACCCGGGAATGATTTTCCAGAGTGCGAGCGAAGGTCCGCAGCAGCGTCGAGGCAGCCGCACAGACAATATCGTTTCCACGCGTGCCGCCGGCATGTCCGGATGCCTGGAGCCGTGTGACAACATCGTTCGCGTCCAACCGGACGGCCACACGGATCATGTGCCGATCACACGCCGGTAATATCGTCCACCTGGATTTCGGTGTAGTCCTGCCGGTGGCCCTGCTTGCGTGCGTACCCTTTCCGTCGCTTATATTTCCGAACGACGATCTTCTTATCGCGATCGTGGGTTTTTACGATACCCTTGACACTCACCCCGTCTACGTAGGGTTTCCCTACTCTTACCTCATCGTCTGAGCTGACGAGCAGGACCGACTCAAATTCGACATCGGATCCCTCTTCATCACTCAATTTGTCTACATGCAGCACCGCGCCCTTCTCGGCCTTGTACTGTTTTCCCTGTATTTCCACCACTGCGTACATACCTGTTCCCCATTGTATCGAAAATTTCGCCTGAAACGGATGTTGCCACACCCGACGGATCGGAAGTGCCCAACTATATACCACATTTCACTCACCCGGGTCAAGGTGACCGTAAAATCTGTCTAGTCGTTCTCATAGTGTGTACCTCTCTCCTCTCTCCTCTCTCACAGCCGGCCGATAAAGGCGGCCATGCATGTAAATGCGTCCGGCCCCTGTCTTCTATACGAACATAGGAACGTCGTGCAACGGGTACAGGTATCCACGACCGTGACCGATGCCACACCCGCACGCCGGAGCAGAACGAGATTCGCACTACGGAGGTCCAGGAACCATTCACCCCCATCTCTCCGCACCGACTCTGCGCCAAATGTCTCCTCGAAATATCGGGCACGTTCCTCCGGGACGGCGTAACAGCAGGAGCCGATACCCGGACCGATACACACGTGCAGATCGGCCGGATCGGTGCCGAACCGCTCCGACATCAGTATTACGGCTTCCGTCACGATACCCGTTCCCCGCCATCCGGAATGGACGACACCGAAGCTCCCGGTAACGGAATCTCGAAGGAATATCGGCAGACAATCGGCAACCGATACCGCCAGGAACGCATCCGGATGATTCGAAAGCAGGCCATCTGCCGGGTTACCGACCTCCCCGGGGACAGACACCACCCTCGTCCGTCTGGAGTGGATCTGCCGGACTCGACTGACCCGTTCGCCGGCGACACCCAACCGTTGCAAGAGCGACAGAAACGATGCCGGCAGGTCGCTCCCTTCGAGGCTCATCTCGCCCGCTCGCAGGGTGGAAATACCTGCACGGACCGGAAGCTTCCGTGACTCCTGTGATCTCTGCGGTTCCTCCGTCCCCGGCGTCAGCCAATGCCCTAGCCAATGCCTTGGAAATAGTAATTCCGACGCGGGCTCCGGATTCGCAATCTCGACGCGGCGGATGTTCATACACGTGTCCAAACTCGGCCGCTCAGGAGAGAGACGGGGCGTTCCTACGGAGCGCACGGTTCTCAAGATGCAGCCGTCTGAGTTGGCGGAGGGTGTCGATGCGGAACAGGAGCCATCCCGTGGGAAACGACAGGTGGATTTCCGAATCGTCGATTACCGCCATTGCAGCGCTCATCCTTCCACCTCTCTAAATTCCAATTCGAGAAGGGAGTCGAGGGCTCGGTATCCCGCTTCGGCCCGCATGTAGGTTTCCTCGAGTCTAATGAGGAACGCCTTGTGATTCCGACTCCCGAGCCGGCCGAGGTTGGCAAGGGTGTCGTACTGACCACCCACCTCACCGTACAATATGCCCTGGAGGATTTTTGTCAAGGAGCCCAGACATGATATGCCCTGTCTGACGATCTTTTCGGCGTGGGAATCGGCCTCCTTCAGGATGGTGCGGATCTTCATCGCCCTGATCTTGGGAGCGATCATCTCTTTCTTGACTTTCTCGATCTCTCTCCCGATATGCCCCCCGCCGGAGAGTGAGTTCTCCAGTGCTCCGATCATGTCGGGTATCTGCATGATTCCGGTGTACGCATCGTTAAACTCCTCCCGGTTCTGCTCCTTATAGAACTGACCGTCGAGCAGGATGCTCTTCAGCGGAGTATTCATGCGGTCGAAGAAGACCTCGTTCATGATGCCCTGTAGAAACGGAACACTCGACTCGTACCGAACCCGTACACCTTCACCCCACACGGCGGAGCGGTAGTAGGCCATGGTAGGAAGACTATAGATTCCAAGCACGGCTTTGGCATTTTCGAGGATCCGCGTCCGCTTTCTCGCCACGGCGAAGGAGGCAAAGAACCTGTCGACCCGCCCGTTCCAGTACTCCTTGTACAACGGCAGCCAGTCCTCGCCGCCACTGATCTCGGCCGGGGCATATTCGAGGTTTTCCGTAGCGAGTTTCAGGATCGTCACGAGGGGAACGGCACGATTGAATCTGCGGATTGTAGTGATGGCCTTGTCTGCAGCCTCGAGGAACTTCTTTTCCTTCCGCTCCGCATCGTGACTCCGACTTCCGTCCGGCATATCCGAACCCGTATCCGGTTCTATCACCCGCCGAGGCGATGAGACGGCCTGAGGCTTCCCCTCCTCGGTATGATATCTGTAGAGGATCTGCACGACGTGGGATCTCGGTGGAGTCCGAAGGCTGTACAGGATCTCCGCGAGCTGTCCCAACGGCTTCTCGACATCTTTCAAGGCACACGACGCGATTCTCTCTCCGGACTCGAACGACTTCAGAACCCGGTTATATGGGAAAAATACGAGCCGCTCGAAGAGCTGCAGGGTGCGAATATGATTATACATCGACTGTCGCCCCGAATCATCGATGGACAGCCAGATATCGTCCAGTCTGAACTCCAACTCCCGCTTGATATCGGTTTCCTCGTCGTATCCACGATCCTCCGCGACCTGCACCGGGTCCGCCTCTCGGAGAATTCGCTCCTGTATTTCCGGCATCTCGGCGCCGGCCAGAAACGCGATGAACTCCTTCCGCTCCCGGGTCAAGGCCTTGTTGAGACTCTCTTTGAATATCTCGAGTGAACGGGAGAGTTTTCGGATCTCATCGTATACGTACGGAAGCAATCGGTTTTCCCTGGGTGAGATGAGTCCCGGATATCCCCGTTCGATCTCCCCCGCGAGTTGCTCGAGAAGCATCGACTCGACGAGTCGCTCCCGTTCCGCCTGTTTGAAAACGACCTGCAGGAATATCATGATCTTCTGCCACAGACCCAGTTGGGCATATCCCTTTTCAATATCGGTCTGCACCTCGATGTCCGGCTCAGAGGTGAGTGGAGCCTCATTCACCGCTCGAGAACCCTTGAGGCGTTCGATCATCTCACTACGTTCGATAGAGGAGAGATCTAAGACAAGTCGTTCGAAGACAGAGTGTTCCGACATACACCAATTCTAGGGCATGCCGATCACGCGGTCAACCATAATTCCAATAGCTACGCAGGAGTTTGTATGAGTACCCCGATCATAATTCCGGCACGGTCAACCCCGAAGTGTACTACTGTGCCTCGGTGCATCAGATAGTACTGCAGTTCCACGAGAATTCCGCTTGACATGCCGAGTCGGTCGTCGTATTGTAGTCCGATGCTGTACGGTAGGTCGGAATTTATACGAACAGTCGCCCCGGCGACCATTATTCTTCCCATTATCATTATTGCGATTGTACTACCTCTTGGTGGACAGATGCGGGAAGGATAATCCGACCGAGATCGAGCATGATCGGAGCCGTTCTTCCTACGGGAGGGACGGTTTTTTTTTCGGATACGGCTCTCGAATGAATGTCGCCGCCGTACAGATGAGACGGTCGAATCGTCGGGAAACAGCAATCTCTACGGTATCACTACGGAGATATACATCGGAAAATCGGAGGAGACGATGGGGATGAACGGTGCACAGTTACTGGTCGAAGCGTTGAAAGCGGAGAGGATCGATGTGGTATTCGGATATCCCGGTGGCGCGGTCATACCGATCTTCGATGCGCTCTACTCTGAACCGAGTATCCGGCTGATCCTCACCAGGCACGAACAGGGAGCTGTTCATGCCGCAGACGGATATGCCCGGAGCACGGGGAAACCCGGTGTATGCATCGTCACCAGCGGTCCGGGCGCGACGAATACCATCACCGGATTGGCGACCGCCAACTTCGACAGCGTACCCATCGTGTGTCTCTGCGGACAGGTGCCGAGGAACATGATCGGGAACGACGCCTTCCAGGAGGCCGACACCTCGGGACTCACCCGGCCGGTCTCGAAACATAATTATTTGGTCACCGAGCGAGGCGACCTTGGTCGGATTTTAAAAGAAACCTTCTATATCGCCAACAGCGGACGACCGGGTCCTGTGGTGGTGGACCTACCGAAGGATATCCTCGTGGGGGAGGACGATGCCCCCTACCCTTCAGAAATCAGCATCCGCGGATACAATCCGGTGTACAAGGGGCATCCGGGACAGATCAAGCGGGTTGCGGAGGCACTGCAAGATGCGGCGCGTCCCCTCTTCTTCATCGGCGGAGGGCTGCAGATCTCCGGAGCAGCCGAAATCTTCCGGCAGATCGTACTGCGTACCGGTATTCCGGTGGCGACATCACTCATGGGGATCGGAATTATCCCCCGGAGTGATCCGCTCAACCTCGGTATGATCGGCATGCACGGGACCTATGCGGCCAACATGGCGGTAACCGAGTGCGATCTGCTATGCGGCATCGGAGTCCGGTTCGACGATCGCGCTACCGGTGACCTCAGGAAGTTTGCTCCAGGCGCCGAGATCATCCACATCGACATCGATCCAACCTCTATCGCGAGAAATGTCCCGGTTTCGATTCCGGTGGTCGGCGACGCCAGGATGATTCTGGAGGAGCTGCTGCCGCTGATACACACCGTGGAGATCGGCCCATGGATGGAGCGTATCGGAGTGTTCCGGGAGGATCACCCGTTGAGGCATCTGCCGGCGGGTGAACGGCTCTCCCCGTCCCGGGTGATCGAGGCGGTATCCAAGTTCTTTCCCGACGCCATCGTCGCCTCCGAGGTAGGCCAGAACCAGATGTGGGCCGCCCAGTACTACGAGTTCGTCTCCCCCAGATCATGGCTGACATCCGGCGGCCTCGGTACCATGGGGTACGGATTCCCCGCAGCCATCGGGGCACAGGTAGCCAATCCCGATCGGCGTGTCATCGATATCGCCGGAGACGGCTCGGTACAGATGAATATCCAGGAGCTGGCTACCGCGGTGATCGAACGGATCCCCGTGATCGTGGCGGTGTTGAACAACGGATATCTAGGCATGGTGCGCCAGTGGCAGGAGCTGTTCTACGACAGGAGGTACTCCAAGACCTGTCTCTCCGCGGCCAACGGCTGTGATCCCGAGTGCCGCGGGCCCGGGGACCGGTGCCCCGCCTACATCCCCGACTTCGTTCGGCTGGCGGAAGCCTACGGGGCCGTGGGGGTACGGGCCGAGACTATGGATGAAGCGGAGGAGGCGCTGACGCAGGCCGGTACGATTCACGACCGGCCTGTGGTCATCGACTTTCTGGTCGAACGGGAGGCAAACGTCTGGCCCATAGTACCGGCCGGCGCAGGGATCAACGAGATGATGTTCGCAGATGACGGAGGAAACCGATGAGGCACGTAATTTCACTGCTGGTAGAGAATCACCAAGGGGTCCTCTCCCGGATATCCGGCCTCTTTTCCGGCCGGGGGTACAACCTCGACAGCATCACCTCCGGCCCGACGGTCGATCCATCGGTGGCCAGGATCACCTTAGTATGCAAGGGAGACGATCAGGTCATCGATCAGATCAAGAAACAACTGAACCGGCTGGTGGACACCATCAAGGTGATCGACCTCACCGAGTCCCCGACGGTGGACAGGGAGTTGGTGCTGATCAAGATCGGCGTACCTTCGGCCAGAAGGAGTGAAATCATGGAGATCGCCCAGGTTTTCAAGGCCAAGATCCTGGACCTGGGATATGACTCGCTGTTGCTCGAGATTACCGGGTCGTCAGAAAAGATCGACGATATCGTCCAGATCCTCCAGGACTATCCGATCCTGGAGATAGCCCGCAGCGGACTCGTATCTATGGAACGGGCCAAGAAGACCCGACACTGATGTCACTGATGTCAC
>CAZAKE010000048.1:0-6993 GCA_964485495.1 uncultured Spirochaetales bacterium | reverse complement strand
CACTGATGTCACTGATGTCACAGATGTCACTGACATAGAGAGGATTCGTAGCCATAGGAACGAGCAGCTGTAGAAACAACGAAAGGAAACGAGCAGATGAAGATGCAGAACACAAATAGCACAGGGACACCGAACACGCCGGTCACCATCTACGACACCACCCTGAGAGACGGAATGCAGGGAATAGAGGTGAGCTTCACCCTCCAGGACAAACTGGTAATCGCCCACAAACTCGATGAGATGGGCGTCGACTACGTTGAAGGGGGGTTCCCACTCTCCAACGAAAAGGAGGCGGCGTTTTTCGAACATGTAAAACGGGAGAAGTTCGACCACACGAAGATCGTCGCCTTCGGCTCAACCCGCCGACCGAAGGGCACCGCGGCTCAGGATCCCCACATCCAGGCCTTACTGGATGCTGAAACCGAAACCGTCATCATCGTCGGGAAGTCGTGGGTAGGACACGTCGAGAAGGTGCTGCGCACGGATATCGAGGAGAACCTCGAGATGATCTCCGATTCGATCGCATACCTCAAATCCCGGGGCAGAGAAGTTTTCTTCGACCTGGAACACTTCTTCGACGGCTACAACGACAATCCTGACTACGCGCTCCGCGTGCTCGAGGCGGGTACTGGTGCCGGCGCGGATTGCCTCATTCTCTGCGACACAAACGGCGGCACCCTGCCCGGCCAGGTTGACCGAATCATCTCGTCGCTGCCCACCGACCGGCTGGCACCGCTGGGGGTTCATTTCCACGACGACTGCGGCACCGCGGTTGCCGGCACCTTGGCCGGGGTTGAGGCAGGGGCGGTGCACGTGCAAGGCACCATCAACGGTTGGGGCGAGCGGTGCGGAAATGCAAACCTGTGCGTGGTGGTACCGAACCTGACACTCAAGATGGGCCGCTCCTCGATCATGGGTGGGCGCCTGGAGCACCTCACCTCTCTCTCCCGCTTCGTCGCAGAGGTCGCCAACATCATTCCGGACAAACGACATCCGTATGTGGGAGAGGCGGCGTTCAGCCATAAGGCCGGACAGCACGCGGACGTGATCTCCAAGGCGCCTGAGCTCATGGAGCATATCGATGCCGGTCTGGTAGGAAATGAACGACGGATCCTGCTCTCCGAACTGGCCGGAAAATCTACGATCGTCAAGAAACTCTCCAAATACGGCAAGTTCGAAAAGAACTCGGAACAAGTTCAGCGCCTCATAGAGTTGTTAAAATTGAAGGAATCGGAAGGATACGAATACGAGGCCGCCGAGGCCTCCTTCGACCTGCTAATCCGAACGGTGATCGGACGGTACTCCCAGCTGGTCGAACTGGCGAACTATCACCTCGAGTCCTACAAGACCGGTGATATCCCGTCAAAGACCATCGGCCGGATCTTCCTCTCCGCCTCGGGCAAACAGGTCATGGGAGCCGGTGTGGGAACCGGCCCGGTGGAAACCCTCGACCGGGCACTGCGGGACGCCCTGTTACCGTTTCACCCCTTTATCGAGAAAATTTCGCTGATAGACTACAAGGTTCGAGTGCTGAATCCGGAACATGCCGCCGCGTCCAAGGTGCGGGTATTCATCTCATCAACCGACCACGACTCGTCGTGGGACACCGTCGGCGTATCGGAGAATATCATCGAGGCATCCTGGGAAGCCATCGTCGACAGCTTCGAGTATTACTACAACAACTACGTCACCGACGGGGTGTAGCGGAGGTCACCTCCGGAGCGGCCTGACCACGATCTCCCCCTTCTTCAGGTACTTGATCCCCTGCACCGCCGCCCATGCCGCCGAAGTGGTGGTGGTGTACGGGAGTTTCCGCCTGACCGCCTCGATCCGGATCTCGTGGTCTCCCTTCTGTGAGAACCGCCCCAGAGGGGTGTTGATCAAGAGTGAGAACCGTCCGGTCCGCATGTGATCGAGCACATTGGGCCTGCCCTCGTGTATCTTCAAGACTACCTCGGCGAAGATGCCGTTCTCGAACAGGTACTGGGCGGTGCCCCGGGTGGCGGCGATATCAAACCCGAGTTCGATGAGTTCATGCACCAACGGCAGGATGGTGGCACGGTCGTTCGCGTTCACCGAGACGAACACCCGGCCGGAAATGGGGAGCGTATTGCCCTCCGCCGCCTGCGCCTTGGAGAAGGCTTCACCGAAACTGTCTCCCGTACCGATCACCTCGCCGGTGGATTTCATCTCCGGACCCAGCAGCGGGTCGAGGCTTCGAAACCGGTCGAAGGAGAAAACCGCCTCCTTCACGGCCCAGCCGACGATGCACGCCCCCACGCCCACACCGCCGTCGGTCAACCCCTGCTCCTCCAGCGACTCGCCCCGCCATACCTTGACCGCGGCGCCGATGAGGTTCACCCCGGAGGCTTTGGAGAGGAACGGCACGGTCCGTGAGGCCCTGGGATTGACCTCCAGCACGTACAGCACCTCGTCTTTGACCGCAAACTGGATATTCAGGAACCCCTTGACCGCGATTGCCCTGGCGATCTTCACGGTAGCATCGATCATCTCGTCGATAATCCGCGGCGATGACTTGAAGGGAGGGAACACGCAGGCCGAGTCGCCGGAGTGGATGCCCGCGGCTTCGATGTGCTGCATGATACCCGAGACGTAGACATTCTTCCCGTCGGAGACGGCGTCGAGATCGTACTCGAAGGCGTCCTCGAGGAACTGATCCACCAACACCGGACGGTCCTCGGAGATCGTCACGTCCTTCGAGAGAAACTCGTCCAGCTCCTCTCGATTGAAGGCGATGAACATGCTCCGCCCGCCCAGGACGAACGACGGCCTGAGCAGAACCGGAAACCCGATCTCCTCCGAACAGGTGATTACCGCCTTGGGATTCCCCGCCATCAGGTTCTTCGGCTGTCTGAGTTCCAGCGACCCGAGAAGTTTCGCGAAGAGCCCGCGATCCTCCGCGTTGTTGATGCTCTTCACCGAGGTGCCGACGATCCTGGCTCCCATCCCCTCGAGCTCCTCGGCCATGTTGAGCGGAGTCTGCCCCCCCAACTGCACGACCACGTCCTTCAGTTTTTCCTTCCGGAGGACCTCCAGCACGTGTTCGGTGACCAGCGGTTCGATGTAGAGCCGGTCCGACACGTTGAAATCCGTAGATACCGTCTCCGGATTGGAGTTGATAATAACGGTCTTGACGCCCTGGTCACGATAGGCCAGCGAGGCGAGGGTACAGCCGGTGTCGAACTCCAGCCCCTGTCCGATCCTGTTCGGACCGCTTGCGAGGATCACGACCGCCTCCTCACCCTCATAGGGTGCCCCCTCATCGATCTCCCCATAGGTGGAATAGAAGTACGGAGTCGCCGCGGTAAACTCTCCGGCACAGGTGTCGACGAAGTGATAGGTGGCCACCAAGCCGGCGTCCGTCCGCTTCTTTCGGATCTCCGCCGGGTCCGTCCCGGTGAGCCTGCCGATTCGCAGGTCCGTGAGACCGGTCCGCTTGGCTTCCCTGAGGAGCTCTGCGGTGAGCGGCTCGGTTTCCAAACGTTCCTCCAGGTTCACCTGCTCGAGCATCTGATAGAGAAACCAGGGATCGAAGTGTGTGGTCTCATGCAACCGCCGGACGGCCCGTTTCCCCTCCCGTTTCAGTACGGTGTACGCCGCCAGAAACCGTAGGGGATGGGCGGTGGTCAGCATCGCGTCCAGGCCGTCATAGCCTATCGGCAGCTCGTGGACACCTTCAAACCCGGCCTCTACCGCCCTGAACGCCTTGTTGACGGCCTCGTTGTAGGTACGCCCCAGCGACAGGGCCTCTCCGACACTCTTCATCTGGGTTCCCAACTCGTCGTAGGAGGTGGGAAACTTCTCACGCTCGAACCGGGGAACTTTCACCGCGACATAGTCGAGGGTCGGCTCGAAGCAAGATACGGTCTTTCCGGTGATCTCGTTGATAATCTCGTCGAGGGTGTACCCGATGGCCAGCTTGGCGCTGCACCGGGCGATGGGGAACCCGGTGGCCTTACTCGCCAGGGCGGAAGACCTCGAGACTCGCGGGTTCATCTCGATGATCACCATCCGCCCGGTGTCCGGCTTGACGGCGAACTGTACGTTCGATCCGCCGCAATCCACGCCGATCACCCGCAACGTCTCCAGGGCCGCGGTTCGCATCTCCTGATACTCCCTGTCCGAGAGTGTCTGTATCGGTGCAACGGTGATGCTGTCCCCGGTATGCACACCCATGGGATCGATGTTTTCGATAGAGCAGATGATCACCGCATTGTCCATCCTGTCCCGCATGGCCTCGAGTTCGAACTCCTTCCAACCGATCAGAGACTCCTCCACGAGGGCCTCGTGCACTGGACTCTCGTCCAGGGCCCGTTCGACCAGACCTTCCAGCTCCTCGTGGGTATACGCGATGCTCCCGCCCCGTCCTCCGAGGGTATAACTCGGCCGGATCACCAGCGGCAGACCGACCTCCTTCTCGAGACGCAAGGCGCCGGCAAGGTTCTTCGTCATCACCGACCGCGGTGTCTCGAGGCCGATCTTAGTGACGACCTCCTTGAATGCTCCCCGATCCTCCGCTAAGCGAATCGATTCGATGGCCGCGCCAATCACCTCGACGCCGTATTTCTCGAGGACGCCCTCCTCGTAGAGATCGAGAGTAAGGTTCAATCCTACCTGTCCACCCATCGTCGGTAAAATCGCGTCAGGCCGCTCCTTGCGGATGACCTCCTCGACATAGGGTACTCGGAGGGGCTCCATGTAGATGGCGTCCGCGATTCCGGGCGTGGTCATCACCGTCGCAGGATTCGGATTGACGAGAACTACCTCGAACCCCTCCTCCTTCAACGCCTTTACCGCCTGGGTCCCGGAATAATCGAATTCGCACGCCTGACCGATGACTATCGGTCCCGATCCGATGATGAGTATCTTTCGTAAATCGGTCCTTAGCGGCATAGTTCACACTCCTTCGTCATATCGTCTCCATGAATCTGCCGATGATCCACTCCGAATCCCTCGGTCCCGGAGCTGCTTCCGGATGGAACTGCACCGAAAGCACCGGACGGTTGTCGCAGTAGATTCCCTCCAATGAGTGGTCGTTGGCGTTTCGAAACCATGGCCGCACTCCCGAGGGAAGCGTCTCCTCCTCTACAACAAACCCATGGTTCTGCGAGGTCACGAACACCTTCTTGGTGAGTTCATCCCGTACCGGGTGGTTCACCCCGTGATGACCGAACTTCATCTTGGACGTTTTCGCTCCCAATGCCAGAGAGATCAGCTGATGCCCCAAGCAGATACCGAAGGTAGGTACATGATTTACGAGTTCCCGTGCGACATCTACTTGATGAGGAAGCACCGCCGGGTCTCCCGGGCCGTTCGAGAAGAGGACCCCTTGGGGCTTCTCCTCCAGCACCTGTGCCGCCGTATGCGTGCTCGGGCACACGAGAACCTCACATCCGAGCTTCAGCAGAATTCGCAGTATATTGTCTTTCAATCCGCAGTCGTACAACACGATGCGAGGCGCACCGCCCCCGCCGAAGCGTTGCGAACTCCCCGTACCGACGCCGCCGATCAGATCACGACCGATCATCGGTGGGTAATCGGTGAGAAATTCCAAGATCCGTTGTACTTCAGAATCCGTCAGCCCCGTCGTTTCCGACTCGGGAGTGATCAGCACACCGTTATAGTTGCCCTCATCTCTGAGTTTCAAGGTGAGGGCCCTCGTGTCGATGTCACTGATTCCGGGTATACCCTGCTCCTTGAGGTAGGCGTCGAGAGTCTTCCGACCTACGGGAACCGGATGCTCGTACAACGATCGTACAACCAATCCCATGACCTTGACGTCACGCCTGTCGATCGCATCTTCGGGTCCCACTTCACTCCATTCATCGAGGTCGCCGTAGTTGCCGATGTGTGGGTAGGTCATCGTCACGATCTGCCCGGTATAGGAGGGGTCGGTGAGTATCTCATGGTATCCACACATTCCCGTGTTGAACACCACCTCCCCGGAACCGATCGTCTCGGTGCATCCGCAAACCAGTTCCGCCGAAGTGACCGCCGGGAACCCGAACCCCCTCCCGGGGTAAACCGTCCCGTCACTCAATACGAGATACGATTTCCGACTCATACTCCTCCCTCCTACAGTTCAGCTATCCCGACTATCGATGCCCTCTCGGAATATTCCCGAAAGGCCGCTTCGTAGTATTACAACGGAGGCCATCATCGACTCAAGACCTTTTTGGTAAATATATACAGTTTTTCTGTATATTTATACATCCAACCTTCAAAAAAAACCGGCGCGGCGCCGGTTTCGAAAGACCAACTATCGAGTGAACGATCTCGATCAACATTGGATTCGGTGTTCTAGAATACAGCTCGATACAGTCCCTAGGGGAGTCGAACCCCTGTCTGAAGAATGAGAATCTCCTGTCCTAACCACTAGACGAAGGGACCTATTCAGGCGACCTTTCAGTCTGCCTGCTTTGGGCGAAGCCCAACTGCCCGATGCCTGATATGATCGGTTACGCGTTTAGGCAGCTCGACGATTCACGCCGATGGACATACGCCACGCTGGCCGAGAAGGATTCGAACCCTCACGTACGGAGCCAGAGTCCGTTGTGCTACCATTACACAATCGGCCAATTTATCGGCGGTACTGTACCGAAAACCCCTCTCTTTGTCAAGGCTATTCGGCAGCGTAGAATCTACCCCGAAGGCGCTTCGAAAGGCCACACACCTGTCGAACGATACGATCACTCTCCGTGGTATTCGATCAACGTCTTCACGTCGAAAGACCCCAGTACCGACCGGTAATTCAGGAACGGTAACCCCACGACGGCGAAGATATCCTGAACAATCGCGCCCTGCTCCTTCAGGAGGTCGGCGGCCGCACAAATCGTTCCGCCGGTGGCGATCAGATCGTCCACCAACAATATTCGCCCGCCGGCAGGGACATCCTCGACATGGATCTCGACCACATCTTCTCCGTATTCGAGTTCGAACTCCTTTGCCGCGGTGAGTCCGGGAAGCTTCCCG
>CAZAKE010000047.1:17080-28103 GCA_964485495.1 uncultured Spirochaetales bacterium | reverse complement strand
ACTATCGAATAACGAGGTAATGTCTATATCCCTTGTCAAGGTTGTACGTCTTTGCTAGTCTAAATCTGAGGTACGTGAGTGTATGTTTAACTATTACTTCAATATCGGAATCATCTATTTCATTATCGGGTTTTCTGTGTCACTTCTTCTTTATTTCGTATTCAAGAAGAGAGTACTCGGTCGATTCTGGGGAGCCCTGATCGTCGCCCTCATCGGCTCCTATTTAGGCGGATTGATCGAATATGCGTTTTTCGATGTGATCGAATATCTTCGAAACATCAACAACGCGGTAAATATCTTCCCGCCGTTGATTACGTCTATTGTAGTGGTCCTGCTGTATTCTCGATTAAGTGAGAGAGCATGATCTTTTAACTTCTGATAATGTATATTCTGTCTACTTGAGACAGGGTTTTCATGTTGTTGGCGTCGGCGAGTTGAATCGCTGATGTACCCTTGGGGGGTATTGGTAGTGTGAACTCTGAAAAAACAAACAATACGGCTAATGACGATGCGCACATTTTCGACATCGGCGCCTGGTATGAGCAACTCTATGGGATTGTCAAGAAGCTGCGTTCAAAAGACGGATGCCCTTGGGACCGTCGGCAGACGGTAGAAAGTCTATCCTCCGACCTTCTCGAAGAGGTGTACGAATGCTTAGATGCATTCGCCACCGGCGAAGCCGATCATGTGAAGGAAGAGTTAGGAGACTTGCATCTACTCGCGGTTTTCATCGGGATACTCTACGAGGAATCGGGTGAATTTACTCTCGCCCAGGTACTAGAAGGGATATCCGAGAAACTGATTCGAAGGCACCCTCATGTATTTGCCGAGGCGGTCGCCGATACCCCCGATGAGGTAGTTCGCCAGTGGGATACGATCAAGGAACGAGAAAAACAATCGGAGAACCATGTGAGCCGTTCCTTTCTCGACGACGTCCCAAGGGGCTTTCCTCCTCTGGAGCGCTCATACCGTCTCCAGAAAAGAAGCGCGAAGAAGGGCCTCGACTGGAACAACCCTATTGGTGCATTCGAGAAGCTTTCTGAAGAATTCAGAGAAGTCGAAGCGTTAGTCGCATCTTCCGTTACAACGGATGGCCGTCGGAGCGCCTCGTCTCGCATCGAAGAAGAGCTAGGCGACCTACTCTTCTCGGTAGTAAACCTTTCTCGGCATTACGGAATCGATCCGGGAATCGCACTCCACAAGGCGAATCAGAAATTTTGCCGACGCGTGCGATACGTCGAAGAGCGGATGGGTGAAGCCGGACTCGAGATGAAGGAGGAGAACCTCACGATAATGGATGAATACTGGAACGACTATAAACAAAGAGAAAAGTAGTCCTCAACGGCATCCTTGCCTTTTCTCAAGGTCGCTACCCTCTCTACGTTTAGAATACCGAGTATATCCTCATCAACTCCTGCGACCGTAGCGAGTTTACCAAGCATCTTCTTTACACTTACGCACCTGATCAGCATTGGCCTCTCTCCAGAGTCGGAGGAAAAATCCCTGAGGGGTTCGATCTGTACAGAGTGACCATTCCGAGGTTCAGACAGACGGTATTCCGTGAGTATCTGATACTCTCCGTCTATCCGCCCAGGACCATTCCTTGCGTCGACGACAGGACCGAAATCGTGTATGGAACGAAGAATCGCGTCTGTGGCAGTTCGATGTACTTGTCGATAATCGGGAATCGATAGAGAAAAAAGACTGGAATCATACATGCTCATAAGTTTTCTCAGCTTTGTTGAACCATCCCATCCAACACGTCCATATTGCCGGACGCGTAACCCCTCCGGCAGGGCCTCTCCGATTCGCACAGCGATATCGTCGAGGTCCGTTTCCCCATGGAGCACGATCTGAACGAGTTCATCACGAGACGGAACCCCTAACGGTAACGGTTGAGCAAAATCGATTCTTGGTTTGGGATTGTATCCTTGAGAAAACGCAACCGGTAATCCTGCTCGTTGCAAGGTCCGTTCGAAGATCGTCATAATATTTATATGCGACCAGAATAGCGCCTCGGCGTGTTTTTCATAAGAGATGAGGTAGGCGAACGATCTCACGGCTGTAGTCGAATCAATCTTTCCGGAAACCTTTTCGTGCTTCTGATCGGGATGATCCTTCGAGTACGTCTCCGGGTACTCGGCTTTTTGTACCCTACACCGCTCATTACAGACTCCACAATTATGAGTGCATGTCTCTTCGCATGATCCTGTGGTCTCTCCGTCGTTTGATTTATTCATCTCTCGGTGAAGGAATCGCGTTGACACAATCGGGTCGACTACACACCAGGGCAAGTTTCGATCGTCGGGAATTTCCGAACATACCAACTCTTCTACATCCCAACCCGCATCCTCGATAACTGAACGCCAGATACTTCTATTTAGATGATCCTCCCATGCGTCCAGACGAGCACCGTTCTTGTGTGCTGCGAGTACTATTTCACCAACGCGTTCATCGCCTCGAGTAATCATTCCTTCCAAGAAAGAAGTGAACGGTGCATGATACCCAAACTTCACACGTCTACTTTTCACGCCACTACGGATCGTATTGATACGCCGAAGTGCTTCTTCCTCGGTAAGTTGCGGTGAACGTTCGAAGGGTGTATGTGGTTTGGGAATGAATGTGCCTATGTTTACATGAAGATTCATTCCGGTATTCTGGAGAAGTGTCTGAATAAACGAAACGATCTTCTCACCCTCCGATTTGTCGGATACCGGCAATCCGACCATGAAGTATAACTTTGCCGATCGCCAGCCGTTCTCTTCAGCAGTATTCAATATCTCGATGATACCGTCTATTTCGACTCGTTTGTTGAGGCCGGCCTGCCAGAGTGAGTCCGGCGTCTCTACTGCGAATGTCAGGCCGCTCTTCCGTACCGAACCGAGTAGTTCGATGATCGGCAAGGTGAAGTCATCAACGCGAAGTGAAGGCAATGCGAACGATACTCTCGATGATGAGTATCGTCGGACAAGTCGCTCGATCAACGGCATGAGTTTTGAATAATCACCGGTCGAGAGTGAGGAGAGCGTGATTTCACGATACCCGCAATCATTAATCAACATGTTCGCTTCAGATACGATACACTCGACACCCTTCTCCCTACTTGGTCGGTAATAGAATCCGGCATGACAGAACCGACAGCCGTTGGGGCATCCGCGCATGATTTCTATAACCCCATGATCCTGCACGGTGCGAATCGATGGTACCGGAAGGCACTCCGGTGATTCCGGTGGAACCTGACCGAATCCACACCAAACGGCTCGCCTGGCATTGGATTTTTTCCGCCGAGACCAAACGTAGTCGCTTTCTAATAACAGCCCCAATAACACATCGCGCCCTTGCCCTCGCCTCTTTGCCTTGGCCATCGTCTCGAGAAGTGAATAAAAACTAGCTTCCGCTTCTCCGAAGTAGAATGCGTCCATGAACCGAGATAGCGGTTTCGGGTTGGAAATCGCCGGGCCACCCGCGATCACGATAGGTTCATCCGATGTCCTGCTCTCGGCACGTACACCGATACCGCCGCGTTCGAGCATGGTTATAATATTTGTGGCAGACAACTCATATCCGATGGAAAATCCAAGAAGATCGACATCCGTCAGAGGCAAAAAAGTCTCCAACGTATATAGACAAACCCCATTTTGTCTCAATACTGCCTCGTAATCGGGAGCCGGGCAGAAAACTCGTTCACATCGTACTCCCGGTAATTGATTTATGTCGGTATACATCTTCCTCATGGCCAAGTTGGACATGCCGATCTCATACAAATCTGGAAATGCCAGCGCCATCGTGAGATCGGCCTCATTCTTTCGTATGATACCGAATTCACCACCCACATATCGACCGGGCGTCTGCACCTGCAAGAGATTCAACCTGTTGTTCCTGAGGAAAAAGTGATTCGACATGAAAGCTCCGTTATCGAAATTAATAGTTATACCGTCTAAAGTGTATGTTAACCAGCAATCCGATACTGATCATGCCGGTCCACAGTGAGGATCCGCCATAGGAGAGGAAGAAGAGAGGGATTCCGGTTATCGGCATCGATCCGGTGGCCATTCCTATGTTCACTACAACGTGGAAAAAAAACATTCCTACAATCCCGCTACCGATGCAAACCGCATAATAATCCTTCGTAGTGTACAAGATGAACAAGCCACGAACCAGGATCAAACCGAACAGAACAATTATTGCAACACCGCCGATGAAACCCCACTCCTCCGAAATGATTGAGAAAATGAAATCAGTACTTTGCTGAGGAAGGAATTGATAATGGCTCTGGGTTCCCTGAAGGAATCCTTTTCCGGTAAATCCACCCGAACCGACCGCAGTTATAGATTGAATTATATGCCACCCGGTTCCTTTAGGATCGATATACGGATCGAGAAATACGATCAGGCGCATCACCTGATATTCTTGCAGAAAATATCCTGCGGCAATAGAACTAATCATTGAAACGGCCGACAGCGATGATGCATACATTATCCAGTAGTAATACTTCTTCTTTACGATCAGATATCCCAAAGCCGAGATCACCGTAACGAGAGTCACTGCGCCGATGAAATAGCGGAAGTACTCAATCTGGGTAATAAGCCTGATTAATGAAACACGTTCATGTATGAAATATCTTTCGATGTACGGCAGAACGCTCAATAGTATGGTGCCCACACAGTAGAAGGTGAAGAAGACTATGTAGCGAATCTTAGTTCCGGCGACAAAACTGATCACGACGAATATCGGGAAGTATACGATTGCCGTTCCGAGATCCGGCTGTAATAATACGAGCCCGGCCGGAATGAGTAAAATAAGACTACCGAGAAGGAACGTGTTCAGTGTATTGATCCGGTTTCGTCTCGTTTCGAAATACTTTGCAAGAAATAGAATAAGCCCGATTTTCATAAACTCAGAGGGCTGCACGCCGAATCCGAATACTCCGATCCAAGATTTTGCACCATTGATTCGTTCGCCGATAATTAATGTAATAAGCAGTAGACCGATGCAACCGACGTAGATGTAGACAGCGAAATTCTTAATCTGCGTGTACTCGGAAAAGAGAATAACGAAAAAAAAGAGTAATCCGCTGACCACCCAAACTATCTGTTTGATATACTCGTTGGAATAGATCTCTCCGGTGGAAGTCACGCCACTCGAATATATAAAAAGGATCCCGAAGATGGCCAAGGTAGTCGCGGCGAGTGGAATTATCACATCGAAACCAAAGAAGGAGTTACTCTTCATATTCAGTCCACCAACCACTGCCAGCCGAGGCTGTCGATAGCCTGATCAAATGTCTGATCCGCAAAAATCCCCTGAAAAATGATGTTCGCGGCTCGTGGAGCCCACCACTCCCATTCGTTAGTTCCCTCTATCTTTACGACGAGTACAACTTGCTCTTCTACGGGAGCATCATATGGCGCGAAAGCCACGAACCATGAGGACCAACTGTCCTCGAGACCAACCTCTCCGGTGCCGGTCTTGCCGGCTACCGCCACCGCATCGGTGGTGATTACGACCTTCGGTGTACCGTTGGTGATTGTCGTCCGTAAATAGTTCTTCAACGTGCGAAAGGTGTTCGTGCGGACGGGCGTTGAGTGTAGCACCTCAGGCTCGAATTCCTCTATCAGGGCGCCGGTTACAGGATCGCGAATTTCCTTCACGATATGTGGTTTATAGATGACCCCTTCATTCACAACCATGGCAAGCGCATTCGCCATTTGCAGTGGAGTAACCAGAAGATATCCCTGCCCGATTGACATATTCACCGTATCTCCACCGAGCCAACCGGAATGATACGTTCGCTCTTTCCATGCCGGAGATGGAACGAGTCCCTTGACCTCACCGGGTAGATCAATACCCGTCATCTCTCCCAGCCCAAGTCGTCTTGAATATTCGGATATACGATCGATACCGAGGTACTCTGCTCCCATCGTATAAAAAAATACGTTGCAGGATTCCGCAAGGGCCATCTCTAAATTTAACCGCCCATGTCCATTCTTCCGGTGACATCTAAATGTTCTATTACCGTATACGAATTCACCGTTACACTCGATGGTTTTGTCCAAGGGAAAGGCTTCCTCTTCTATGATGGCGGTGGACATGATGACTTTGAAGGTGGAGGCCGGTGGATAGCTGGATTGTATGGCCCGATTAAGAAATGGAAATTGCGGGTCCAGTGAAAGCTTGGCATACTCCGTGCCGGCATTCTCGGTATAAAAGATATTGGGGTCATACCATGGATACGAGACCATCGCCAGAATCTCACCCGTGTACGGTTGAAGGAGTATAATTGATCCTGTACGCTGTCCGAGTGCATCTTCACACAAGCTTTGAAGTTCACGATCGATTGTCAATACGAGATTGCTACCGTTTGTTGGTGGTACGTCCTCAACCGTTGCATCTCCAATTCTTCTCCCACGAACATCGACGGTCCTGAAGCTGCGGCCGTCGGTTCCTCTCAACTCCATGTCATACATCTTCTCGACACCGGCCTTACCGAGTGTCGCGCCGATGGTATACCCCTTGTTGTACAATACTTGAAGTTCCTCTCTGGTGATATTTCCGACATACCCGATTACATGGGAGATTGAACCTGATTCAAGGTAATTTCTCACAGGCTTGTTGTGCCAAGTGACACCCGGAAACTGGTCGATATGTTCAGCGAGATAGGTAATTGTCTCGAAGGAAACACCACTCTTGATTTCTACAGGTTGGTAAAGCTGTCGATAATACTCTGGGATCTTTTCGTCGATCTCCGATGGATCCATCTCGAGTACTCGTGCGAGTCGATCGATTACCATCGTCATCTCTTCAGAGTCGATTTCCGCGGGTATGATATCTACGGCAAAGAAGGGTATGTTGATGACCAACGGAACATCCGCGTTCCTGTCATAGATATCTCCGCGTTGTGCAGGAACGGGAATGAGCTTTCTCGCGACTTGTTTCGCCTGGGTCTGATAAATCTGACCGTGGACAATCTGCAGATTGAACAGATGGAGAATGAATCCGATTAGGGTTACCGTTATCAGTACAACCAGAAATCCGAGTCGGTTTTTCAGACTATATGTATCTGCCCATGTCCGACTTGTGCTCATATCGTTTTTTCTGTAAGAGAAACCATCTTCGAAAGTGTCATTACACCGAGAATAAAGGGAGCCATCAAGATACTAATACCGGCTTCAATCAAGAACGACTTGGAAAAGATATCTATGGTCTGCGGTGAAAAGAAAAAGAGCCCAAGTACTGTGCCCAGTACCCATTTTAAGATCACGGCGGCAAGAGACAAGAGGACCGGCATCAACAATGGATCGATGAAGATCTTACCCTTGAAGGCGCCGTATATATGAGCAATGAGTGTGTAGATAAATGCGTGAAAACCCAACGGTGAGAGACTCAATAGGTCGACGACTGTGCCGGTAACGAATCCGGAGAGAGACGCCTTGGGATTACCATTCCTGTTAGCGGTTAGTATGAGCATTATGAACGCCAGATCAGGCACAATGCCGAATACCGGAATTCTATTTAGCACAGTCGATTGCAGAACTACGAGGCTTATTATAACCGTGCCATGTATCCAGATACTATTCATTTGCTTATCGGTTCCACGACCTTTACGATGTACACATATTCCAAATTCCCGAAATCGATAATCGGCTCCACTTCCATCTCTAATGAGGTCATCCAGTCCGGGGCTGATATATCGCGGATTCGCCCGATATAGATACCGGCAGGATATATCGAATTGAGTCCTGATGTAGTCACTAGATCTCCGTAATGGATCTGACTCTTCGCTCTTTTTTTCACATACTCCATCTTTAGAGTTCCGTTACCGATGCCGCTTATGAGACCATCGTATCTGCTTCCCATCAACTTACCCGCTACGTAGCAGCCTGGTGAATATAGTGGGAGCACCGTACTGGTATTCCTGCCGGCGGTGATAATTTTTCCAACAAGCCCCTGGAAACCATCTTGGTAGGCAATTACCGGCATATCTTTCACAGCCCCGTCGGCTGTGCCTTTGCTGATTACGAAGGTGTCAAAAAGGTTACTCGGATCCTTTGCAACTATCTCGGCAGGTGTAAAAGAATATTCGAGTTTCTCGGTAAAGGCCAACTGCTCTCTCAGTCGATCGTTTTCAGCCTTGAGCGCAACATACTCACGTTCCATCTTCTGATATTCGCCAATACGAATCCTCAGTTGATTGTATTCGCTTCGCAATTCCCTTAGCTCTTGGATGGACGTAACCGTGCCGGTGAAGAATGTTTTTATGGAATGAACCCCGGTTTGAACCATCGAAAAGAGAGAGAACCCAATACGCTTCGGTTGAAATTGAACAGACTCGATAGATACCAACATCATCAATATCGAAACTACCAATAGGCTTGACAAAACCGTACCGGATATGTGGTTTCTAACGTAGATCCGAATCTGCCTCATTCAACACTCAGGATTATTACGAGTTAATGGTGTTGTAAATCGTTTTATGACTTGCCATGTGTCGTGTCTGTTCGAAATACATTCCCGCGCCATTCGCCACACACAGCAATGGATTTTCGGCCAAGATCACCGGAACTCCGGTCTCCTTTGCAATGAGTTTCGGCATTCCTTTTAAAAGCGACCCTCCACCGGTCATGACAATACCCCGTTCAACAATATCGGCTGCCAACTCGGGCGGTGTTTGCCCGAGAGTTCTCTTAATCTCCTCGATTACCGCACTGATCGGTTCCTGGAGAGCCTCACGAACCTCGACTGAATCGATTTCTAGTCTTCTTGGCAGGCCGGTTATTGCATCAGTTCCCTTGATCTCCATCTTCTCAATCTTCTTGTCCGGAGATGCGTTCCCAATAGTCATCTTGAGGTTCTCGGCGGTCTGTTCGCCGATGATAAGGTTGTGCACACTTCGAACGTGTTTGATTATTGCTTCGTCGAACTCGTCTCCACCGAGTCTGATTGCCTTGGTAACAACCATCCCGCCCAATGAGATGACCGAGATTTCGGTTGTACCCCCACCGATGTCGCATACCATATGACCGGCAGGCTCGAATATAGGTATGTTTGCACCGATAGCGGCGGCAAGTGATTCCTCGATAACCTTTACTTCTCGAGCACCGGCTTTGTATGCGCTCTCCTCTACTGCTCTTCTTTCGACTTCGGTGATACATGTCGGAACCCCGATCACCATACGCGGTTTGACAAAAAGCCTTCTCGGGAGGACTTTTGAGATGAAATACCGTATCATCTTCTCAGTTGTTTCCAGATCGGCAATAACCCCATCCCGCAGCGGCCGTATAGCGATGATATCTCCCGGAGTTTTCCACAGCATCCGTTTGGCTTCCTGCCCGACAGCGACTACTTTTTTCGTTCCACGTTCAACTGCAACGACAGAAGGTTCACAAATTACAATTCCTTTCCCTCTTACATAGATGAGGGTATTACACGTGCCGAGATCGATTCCTATATCGGATGAAAACGCGCCCAAGATATTTTTCAAGCCCATCGTGACTCCTCGACACTAAACTTACGTGTCTCATTAGTATAGTTTCAGTTTTGCACCGTAGTGAGACGGATCAATATCTAAGGTCTTCCTCCACTCGGCGCGTGCCTTGATGGAATCCCCTGTCGCCTCGAAGACTTCCCCTAAATGATAATGCGCATCGGCGGAACGTGCGTTGATATCAAGTATCTGTCGGTATGCCTTTTCAGCCGATTGAAATTCTTCCAACTCCAGATAGATCTTTCCTAACAGGAACAAAGATTTTTCGGTAACGGACGGTTCCGCACCTTCCTGAATACAAAAACGCAAGTATCTTTCCGCATTTTCAGTGTCGCCCATTTTATAATAGGATTGCGCGATTGTTAAGTAGAGGATACCGCTTGACTGCCGTTTGTTCGCCTCGACGAATGAATCGATTGCCATATTGTATGCACCTATCTCTGTGTAGGCGAGTCCGAGATATTGGTACGAATCTTCTTGTATGAATCCCTCTCGAATAGACTCCTCCATATTCTGTATTGAAAGATCAGCATAAAATTTACCTTTATGGTAGTAACTCTTTCCGAGTACGTACTGTACTCGCCGCTGTAGGTTGTCATCCGCACCGATCAACGCTTTCCGTAAATACATGACCGCTTTGTCGATATATAGTAGCTGTTCTTCGAGAGTATACTGGTCTACGCCTACGTAAAAATGGGCGAATCCACCAAAAGACAAAGCGATCGCATCGAGAGGATTCTTTGTTAGCTGCTCCTCGCATATTTCGATCACACGTTTATAATCACCGGTATCCCACGATTGAAAGACCGATTCTGTAAAGTCCACTGACGCTACACTCCGGGAGGTCAAAATCTCCGTGTTGAGAAGTACTATCACGATGGCAGTGAGTATACAGAAACCAATTAATATGATGAAAAATCGAAACTTTCTCGGACGATGAGGTTTATATGAGCTTACTGAATATCGACTCTCGGGAAGTATCATGGCTTGCTACGCCTTTATTGAGATTTTAAAAAGACAAGCCTGTAAGCCGGGTTCTGTCGCAGACAAGGAAATCCGAGTCCACGTGACAACCATCTATCTCGATAAACGATTTCCCGCTTATTCTTGCGATCTACCCGCGGCTCGCAGTCGATCACACGACTGCAGGTCGAACAAACCGTTCCGCTGCTTGATCTTGCTCCTGATGAGGTTTACCATGCGCCGGACGTTACCGTCCGACCGGTGAGCCCTTACCTCGCCTTTTCACCCTTACCCAATGGGCGGTGTCTTTTCTGTGGCACTATCTGTTCTCACACCCGGCTGTCCGATAAAGTCGCGGAAAAACGGGATGAGACCCGGGAATTACCCGGCATCATGTTCTACGGAGCCCGGACTTTCCTCCCTCTCCCTGCATGACAAGTGAAAGGCGGTTATCCAGCTTGTCTCATTCTTCTTTATTTATCGGCAAAAATTGGTGCTGGGAAACACCGCACCATAAAGATCAACATACGAAAACGTAATACTCGAGACAGTTACTCCTCCTCTATCTCCTCAGAT
>CAZAKE010000047.1:0-16980 GCA_964485495.1 uncultured Spirochaetales bacterium | reverse complement strand
CTCCTCCTCTATCTCCTCAGATTCGTTGTCGAAGGATGCCAAATCGGAGAGGGCTCCGGCATCGTCATCGTTGAAGAACATCGAGTCATCGCTCGCGGCCTGAAGCTCACCAAAGAAGAGAATTCGGCTGCAATACGGACAAAAGAGAATTTCGGAACTCGCATGTACCTCGTTGACAAATTGGGCGGGAAGCTGCATATGACAGCCGGTACATACCGAGTCGTTCACAGGCACGATACCAAGACCGGCCTTGCTCTTGATGATTCTCTCGAATTTGAATAAGATATCCTCATCCAAGCCGGGGACTATCGCATCCTCCTCCGTTTTCAATTGGTCGAGCTGTTTCTGCTTCGCCTTGCTTTCATTCTTGATCTTCTCTTGTTCGGCCTCCAGCTCCTCCTCCTGTTGATTTATCATACTCTCTTCTCGCTCCAGCGTGAAGGAGAGTTCCTCGATCTCCTTCTCCTCACGGAGAATTTCTTTCCGAAGCTGCTGCTCCTTTTCGGTGGAATCCTTTATCTCCTTATCGAGCGCTTCATATTCTCGTTGGGTCTTGATCTGATCCATCTGCTTCTCGTAGATCTCTCTTTGGTTTTCCGCATCTGCGAGACGGATTCGCAGGCTTCCCACTTTGCTCTTTGCCTGTTCGAGTTGGGTATTTTTTTCAATATACAATTTCTTCAATCGATTCAGCATCTCGGTTTTGGTCGATAGTACTTTAGGAATTTCGCTGATTTCCCGTTCGATCTCATATTTTTGGAACAGGATGTCCTGCAGAGTACGCAATTTTTCGAAAACTTCATTCATCATACTAGTATCCTCGTTGATCTATTGGTCTATCTATTGGTCTATGTAGTCTTTCAATCGCCTGCTTCGCTTCGGATGACGCAGACGTCGAAGTGCTTTTGCTTCAATTTGACGAATTCTCTCTCGTGTCACGTTAAAATATAAGCCGACTTCTTCAAGGGTAAGAGAATAACCGTCCTCTAACCCGAACCTCATCTTCAATACTTCCTGCTCTCTCGGAGGAAGTGTCTCGAGAACATCCTGTAGTTGTTCTTGTAAGAGTTTGAATGCAGTTTGACTGGCCGGATTCTCAATATCCTTATCTTCGATGAAGTCACCGAGTAGAGAATCTTCCTCCTCGCCGATTGGGGTCTCCAAAGAAATGGGTTCCCGAGCGACATTTTTCACCGACTTCACTCTGAGTACAGACCATCCGAGCCGGTCTGCAACCTCCTCATCGGTAGGTTCCCGCCCTAACACTTGCATTAGTTGCCGTGATTCGCGAACGACTTTGTTAATCTGTTCTATCATGTGAACCGGTACCCGAATCGTGCGCGCCTGATCGGAGATCGATCGTGTTATCGCCTGCCGTATCCACCATGTTGCGTATGTCGAGAACTTGTATCCTTTTCTATACTCAAATTTCTCCACAGCTTTGATGAGACCGATATTCCCCTCTTGGACAAGGTCGAAAAAATGCAGTCCTCTGTTTGTATATTTCTTAGCGATACTAACTACGAGCCGTAGATTCGACTGAATGAGTTTATCCTTGGCGTTTTTCATTAGGACTCGCCCGCGGGATATCTCTCTGGATTTTTCGAGAATTTCGGAGATGGGATCCTCGAAGACGATCTCTAGATTTTTTAGCTTCTTCTCGGTAATTTGGATCTGCCGAATCTTTTCTTTTATTTCATCCGCCGTGAGCCCCAACTCCTCTTCGATTCTACGGCGCTCCTCGGGAGTAGCCAAGCCACGTCCCATCTTCCGAAGCTCTCGAGTATTTTTCACTCGAAGTCGACGCTCGAGCCGTTTTTCCTCTTCCTGATAGTTCTTGATCTTTCGTTCCGCATCGAGGAATGTATCGGAATATCGTTGGATTTCATCTTGATGGATATCGATATACATAATTGCATCAAACAAACTGCTGCGTTTAGAGGCTAACTCTTCGTTATCAATCACATTCGATCCGGTCGAAACCAGTTTGTCTTTGATATCCATGTACTGCCTCAGTCCAGAGAAGACAGGACGGAACGACTCACGATAAAATTGGTTCAGCCGACGGCGTTCGGCGAGTAGATCACTCACCTCTTTCTTGGTGAGATCCAGGTCTCGCGGATCTGCCTTGGAGAATGTCTGGTTTGCAAGATCATAAAACTCCGGGATGATCATGCCGGAATTACGAATCACTCCCTTGATGATGTTCTCGCCCTCCTCCATCTGTTTGGAGAGGATCACCTCCTCTTCTGCGGTCAAGAGGTTTTCTTTACCGATCTCGCGCAGGTAGAGGCGAATCGGATCATCGATCGATGTCTCCTTCTCATTGTAGACGATCTTCTTCTGTCCACCGTTCTTGGAGTTGTTTCTACCCATTTTTTTCTTTGTTTTTTCTTCTTTCTTTATCTCTCGATCATTACTTCTCTCTTCCTGTTCATCCGCTTCGGAGGAGTCCGCATTAAGATCCAAACCCTCCTCCTCGATCACGATATTGTTTTTTTCGAGTAGTGCTATCACTTCGTCTATCTTGTCCGAGTTGACTATGTTATCCGGAAGTAAATCATTCACCTCATCATAGCTGATGGTGCTCTTTTTCTTCGCGAATTCCAGTAATTTTGTTACAGCCGGATCTGATTTAATTTCCGTCATACGTATCGTCCCTCAATTTCGCAAGTTCCTGTGTATAGTGAACCATATCGATTTGAAGCTCCTTGAGCTTCGAATCGTCCTCCGCCTTAATCTCAAGTCGTTTGAGTTCTTCGACGGTCCGTTTCATCTGGATCTGGATCTTGCGCATTCGAATCTCACGAACAGTCGATTTGACAACCGCCTCAGGATTTACAGTGAATTCGTCCAGTGCCGCCTTTGAGGCGAGGAGGTCCGCCAATTCACGATCATCTATCCTGTTGAAGACAGCTTGTAGACTGTCCTCTTCATTGCGAAAACACCCCTCCAAGGCAATATATACCTCCCTTGCGCGTATATCGATAAGATCATCTGTGTTGATATATCTGCGAACATACGAAAAAAACTCTCGATTGACCGTTACAGCTACCATCAGGTATAGGTCAAACGAAAGTTTTGCGTCTTTTCGATGATCGGTAGTCTTTTCAATTGTTTGGGTATTTGATCGCGATCTCCTATTATTGTATCGATTCCGGTACGCATCTCCGATTTCGATTCTGTTCAGATCCTCATGAATAGCCTTCTGATCAATTCCGAGCGTCTCCGAGATTGCGTCAATATACGCCTCACGCCTGATCGCCGAATCGGTAGCATTCAGAATCGGTATCATCAAGGAAAACACGTATTCTTTCTGTGCCGGCGTTTCTATTCCGTGTCGACGTATAAATCCGGATAGCAAATATTCTATACTATTTATAGGATATTTTAGAAGTTTTTGCAACGCTTCCCCGCCATCTTTTTGTGCGATATCCGCCGGATCTGCACTGGACGGTAGTTCTACTATCTCCGGTTCGATGTTGGCATGCATGCACACGGATACTGCCTTCCGGGTAGCCTCGAAGCCTGCATCGTCTCCATCGAACATCAGAAGGCACTTATCCGCATTTCGACCGAGTAGTTTCGCTTGCTGCTCTGTGAAGGCCGTTCCCAGAGGAGCAACTCCGATATCGATTCCGGCAAGATTGAGTGCAATAACATCAATATAGCCCTCTACCAATGCAAACATTCCCTTTTTGCGAATAGCTTTCATATTCTCGAACAGGCCGTATGCGTTTTCGCCTTTCTTGAACAATTTCGTTTCAGGAGAGTTTATATATTTGGGTATCCTTTCACCCTGATGCAACGCTCTCCCTCCGAAGGCGATGACATCGCCTCTTCTGTTCCGGATTGGAAACATGATTCTACCTGAAAAAAGCGAAATATCAGGATTTCGCCTCGAGAATAAACCACTTTTTTGGAGAAACTCATCTGAGTAGTGCTTCTTCTTTAAGAACGAGTGGAGCCATCTTCGATCAAAGGGAGCAAATCCGAGTTGAAACGATTCGATTGCGTCGAGAATCCCACGTTTTTGCAGATATTCACGCCCCTCATTACCCACAGAGTTTTCCGTCAAGAGATAATTAAGTGAATTCGATACCCGCTTGTAGAGATCGAGCAGCGCGTCTCGTTCTCGATCACGAACAGAATCGTCATTTACATTCAACGAGATGCCGACACGTTCGGCAAGCATCTCTACAGCCTCGACAAAAGAGACGTTCTCAACCTCCTGAAGAAACGAAAAGACCGTGCCTCCTTTCTGACAACCGAAACAATAAAAAAGGTTCCGTTCCGGGGTAACAGAGAATGACGGAGTCTTTTCGGCATGAAACGGGCACAGACCCCAATACCGGTCCCCCTTTTTCTCCAGTCTGACGTACTGTGAGACGAGGTCGACGATGTCCGACTTATCCGATATTTCAGAGATCTTATCTTCCGGAATTCGCATCCTGAAATCAGTTTCCCTTACTATATAAGGTATGAGCCCGATTGTGCTCAGTCAAGTCTTTTGAAAAATAATGCTGTCCCTGGGTCACATCCTGAAGTAAGAAATAGAGATAGTCTGTATCTGCCGGGTGTATTGCAGCCTTGAGTGCCGTAGACCCGGGGTTGGATATCGGCGATGGCGGAAGGCCTCGGTGAAGATATGTATTATAGGGTGAATCGATTTTTAGGTCGTCATAATAGATACGTGATGGATGATCGAGACCATTCTGTTCCGTCATCACATACACGACGGTCGCACAAGATTGTAATGGCATTTGCATCTTCAATCGATTGTAGAAGACCGAAGCGATCAGATCAGCCTCCTCAGGGACCCTGTATTCACGTTCGACAATTGAGGCGATGATGACGATGTCGAATATATCCGTTTCGACGGATTTTCCATTCTGCACCAAATCATCCCAATGATCAAAAAACATGTCGATCAGATGTTTCACTACCTTCTCGGAAGGATAATCCTTCTGAAAGTAGTAGGTGTCGGGATAGAGAAATCCTTGTGCGGTAGGGAATGGAATCTCGAATAGATCGAGTATACTCCTATCGGCTGCTGCAGTTTCGAAGGAGTCGGCGGTACAGATACCCGCATCGTCAAGGATCATGCCGATTCTTCGTATCGTTGCGCCTTCGGGAACGGTGACCTTTAACAATACCTGTCTGCCGGACACGAGGAGGTCATGAATCGTGGTTGTCGTGGACGACTTAGGCAACTTGTAATATCCTGTTTTCAAAAGACGGTCGGTCCTTTTGATACGGCTTATCACTTCGAAGAAGTGGGGAGAACGGATAATTTCTAATTTGGATAGCCGATTCGCCACGGAGCCCACGGTGTCACCTTTTTGAACTGAAAAGTGCACGCTGTCGTCTGTTATACCATGTCCCGGTGCGTTGAGTGACACGCCTACCGCAATCAGTGCCACTGTGCCGACACAGATAACGGAAACAACAAGGACGCTGATCCTGAAGATATTTTTCATTCCTGCAGTAGTACGACTATCCTTTCGTTCTTCCATCTATTCTCGATATCGCCATGGGGAACCAGGGGATCTTTTCCTCCGAGACCTCGAGTCACAACTCTCCCGGAGGAAATTCCATGGTGGACCAGCTCTTCTTTTACCCTCTTCGCTCTCGCCTCCGTCAACGGAAGCAATTCTTCAGCGTGCTGCTTAGTAGCCGCTTCCGGATCTTCATATTGTGTGATGATCGCATGGGCAACTATGCGTACCTTGGTATTCGGTTTTTGTGCTAAGAACCCTGAAATGCGCTTGAGTAGTTCACGATTCCGTGTTCCGACAACTCCCGAATCTACCAGTGTTGAACTGTTCTGTTCGAAGGTGATTCCGGAGATCGTCATCACGAGGGCGTCAGTTGTCTGGATTTGTAATAGGTCTACGGGAATCATGCCGTCGATCTCCGTCGTGTTTCCCATGACATCCTTGACCGAAAAAGTAAAGGAGTAGTCCCATCCTCCCTGAACCAGTTCTCCGTTCTGTGCACGACCATTCCATGTAATGGTATCCGGCGGCGAACCTTCGCCGGTAAACTCATGGAACGGATTACCCTTCGGATCGAGGATCGAAAAGCGCCATTCGAGGATGGAAACCCTATCACGCGATTTCAGTGAGATTTTCAGTGTATCGGATCTACCATCTCCGTCCGGAGAGAATGGGATCGGAGATACTCGAGCACTCGCCTCAGGAGATTCCACATCCAGGATAAATGCAGTCGACTCAGCCTCTGCGAGATCGCCCTTTCGGTAGCGAACCTCTATCTCTGCACGGTAGATTCCACTGGTTATTCTTCCCTCGGAGTTTCGTCCGTCCCAGACGACCTTCTGCGGGAATCGACCGGAACCCGAGAATGTCGCTACCGTACGATCAGTAGTGTCGGAGAGTATTTCGATTCGCCACCCTTCTACTCCTTCAGGCCGGCTCCCGAGGATTGCAATGGACACCTCCTCGAGTCGACCATCGCCGTTGGGAGAGAACGCCGTAACGTCAGGAACGATTCTTACATCTGTCGGGGCGGTGTCAATGGTTATTCGCTCCGAAACACGTTCGACATGATTCCCCGCAAGATCCGTCGATGATATGGAATATCGATAGACTCCATCAGGCACGACGTTCCCTTCGTCATCCGTACAATCCCAGATTAGATCCATTACACTCCCTTCCCACTCATACTCGCGGATTATAGTACCATCCGCCGCGATAATGCCTCCTCGCCAGGTGTTTTCCGATGAGCTTGATTGATGTATTGTAACCGAGTCGTATCTTCCATCGCCGTTGGGAGAGAAAAGGGTGCGATCGATGGATATCTCTATCGTCGGGACTATGGTGTCGACGACCACTGCATCGGAAACTTCGTAGGCGGTAGTTCCATTCTGATCTTCCACTTCGAGTCTTGCGGTATAAATTCCGTCAGGAACTCGGATGCCTAAATCGTCACTACCGTCCCATCGAATCTCTTTTGGAGGCGGCCCTTGACCACGAATCGATCTGATTATTCGATCATTTTCGTTCCGAAGATTGAATTCGTATGAACGAATTCCTGCGGCGGCTGTGTAAGCCGACACGAATGTGACCGTATCCGATATACCGTCACCATTGGGTGAGAAATGAGTCCGTACGGCGGAAAGTGATACCGCCGCACGTTGTGTACTCAACCGAAAGGTGATTCGTTCGGACTCCCCTCTGTTTTCGGCCCGATCTACCGATGTCAGTTGATATGAATATTGTCCGTCGGGCGCCGGCCTCCCGTCCGACATGGTCCCATCCCATATGACCTTCTCGGGCGGAGCGGAGTCCCAGGAATAGGTGACTACGGCATTCCCTCCCTCATCGAATATGGTTCCAATCCATGGATCGTTTCTGGTCGTGACTTGGTGGAATTCAATTTCGTCTTTTATTCCGTCACCGTTTGGAGAAAACACCGGTAGATCGGTCTTGACGGATGCGGTGGGCGGTGTGATATCGAGTTGAATCGAAGGTGAAACCGCCTCACCGGTGTTGCCGTTGCGGTATCGTACTATCAGATGTGCACGATATACTCCTTCCGGCAACACCTTTCCGTTGGTTGCTCTTCCATCGAAGACGATGGATCCCGGGATTGCTTCTTTCCCGGTAAACTCACGAACAACCGCTTCCCTTTCAGTTAGGATCCTCAGCCTCCATGACTCGACGTTTTCCCGCTCCTTCACCGTGGTGATGAATTGGATACCGTCTGCCCGTCTATCGCCGTTGGGTGAGAAGAAGGAACGTGTCACCTCGAGAGAGACGGAAGCAGTTTGGGTATTGATGATGATATCTTCTACACTAGCGGAAACGGAATTTCCCGCACGATCGGTGGAGGTGATTTCGTACCGGTAGGAGCCATCCTCTAAGATACGACCTTCGCTATCTCGTCCGTCCCATTCGATTGTTTTCGGTGCAGATTTTTCCCACTCATATTCTCGTCGAATCATACCGCTTTCGTCGAATATACGGCCTTCCCAGAGCGACTCGTTCGAACCCGACTGGTGTATAACAAGTGTATCTTTATTCCCGTCTCCGTTCGGAGAAAAAACGACTTGGCCGGCATCGTCTGCTACATCAATGCGAATTTTCGGCGGAGTCGAATCTACAGTTATCAGGATCGGGTCCGATTCTCCGACATTGCCGTTATCATCCCAGGATTCCAGCCTGAGAAAGTACGGTCCGTCCGGAACTATATTTCCTTCTTCGTCTCTCCCATTCCACCGGATCGTCTCCGGAATTATTATGTCCTGCTCGAACGAGAATAGCCGTTCGAACCAATTTTGTGCATCCTCCGATTTCCCATCTACAGCATCTACATACACCGTTTCTCCGGCACCATCCTCGATTACCATACGAAAACCGTATACAAACCGTTCGTCCTCTATCGAAATCGGTAGCGTCAATGAATCCTGGACACCGTCGTTGTTCGGAGAGAGAAAAATCGAATCATCTGTTTTCGTTCGCTGCAGCTGTACAGAAGTTGTAGGAGGAGTCCGGTCGGGTGTGGCGAACGGAATTGTCGATCCGATACCGAATGCCCAAAGGCTACCTGAGAACGGTTTTGCTCCGGTAACGATTTGTATTCCACCGCCTTGTCGTATGTGTCGTTCACGCTCAGATGCATCGAGTTCGCGTCGATCGGAACCGGGGTAAAAGGTGAGTCCGATTCCGAACCCAGGCAGAAGGCTTCCTGCATAGCCGTCCGCAAGTTCCCGGAGATCCACCGTGGAATTTGCATGAATTGTGAAAATACGCCGAATAATGATACCCGTGTTGACCGTGAAACGGAGGTTCTGAAATGTCGGGACGGTTGCATCCAATCCGACCTCGAAAAGGATCGGATCTCGATCGTAGAGTTCGATATTGATTCCGGCCTGCAAGAGAAACGGTGCTTCGAACGGTCTATCTGTACTATCGTATATCCGGAATGACGGGGCATACCCAATATTTCTGAGAGAAATACCCCACCGAAGTTCTCTATTCCCCGGAAGTGTATTCACCAAGTGCATAAATCCTAGGTCGAGTCCTACGGTCCAGTATAAATCATCATCGTAACCGAGCGAAAAACCGAGACCGGCACCGAGAGATAGAGTATCGAAGAGCGCCTTTGAAAATGACGCATCCGCACCACCGGCGTTTCCAACTCCGATGGCGGCATATGTCGACCCCATATATCGGGCCGACCAAGTGAACACGCCTGCCTTCGTCGGAATTGCATTGGCAATGTTCAAAAAGTGACCCTTGAATCCGGAAAGTGAGTTCACATCGGTTCCTGCGATCCCAAGATAGCTAATATCAATAGACGGAATTTGCACGAAAGCGGATGCCGCGGGATTAAGTACATTGGCATGAGGTGAGTGAATCGATGTTACCGCGGGACCGCCGGTGAGAAAGTCTGCAGAATAGAAGTGGGAAAGGGAGTCTGTGCTCCCTTCTGCAATGACATGATCCGGGGTGAATGAAGCGACTATCGAGAGAAAGATGAGTATGGTTTCGAGGCGTTTCATGAACATAAATGTACTATTCACGAGACAGAACATCAACGTCGGAAGCATATAATTCTTCCAGTGTGTCGAACTCCTCAAGCGTTAGAGACTCGAAGAGTACCCGTTCCAGCCTATTCTTCATCGATACGAGAATCGGATCCAAATTCGCCTCATTTCGTCTCAAGAATATGAACAAGCCGACAATCTCTTTCGGTGTCAATTGTACCATGCCGATTCTGACCTCATCCGCCGGCTACAGCTCGATCTCTAACGATTCGGTTGCCAGGTGGATGTCGATTTGTTTGTTCTCGAGGTGTCTGAGGTACCAACGGGAAGATTTCAAGATGTTATACACCTTTTTATCCGCATATTGTGGTTCATGATGGAAGAGTACGAGTTTTTTGATACCCCATTCTGATGCAAAATCGACAGCCAGACTGTACGAAGAGTGTCCCCAGTCATATTTTTCTATGGCTTCATCCAATGTGTACTGCGAATCGACGATAAGAAGGTCCGTATTCTCGAAATATCGCGTGTTTTTCTCATCTTTCTTGAAGTCCGCCTCGGTGAGTTCGGTGTCCGTTGAGAAGATTGCGGACTTGCCCTCCTCCACCACCTTGTACGAGAAACTGCCGCCCGGATGCTTCATGCCTCTGCAGAAAACGTTTGCGTTACGAATCGTCACAGGACAGTGTCGAATCTCGATGAATTCGAGCTTCGCAGCCATCTCATTCATCGTAATGGGAAAATATGGCGATCGCATCTGCCGGCGTACGATATTCTCGAACCCTTTCACCGGACTATAAAATTTAATCGTACACTTCGGATTGAATACCGGTGGAGCAAAGAAGGGTAATCCTTGAATATGATCCCAGTGGAAATGGGTGAAGAAAATATGGATCTCCTTGATTCGATCCATGGTGCGCTTCAACGAATTCCCCAGACCCCTGATTCCCGAGCCCGCATCCATAACAATCAAGGTATCGTCGGAAAGACGGATCTCGACACAGGTCGTATTTCCCCCGACGGTGTCGAACAGATACAGGGGAAGATTTGCAAGGAACGTTTCTCGACTCTCCTGGCTTACGAGGTCCGCAGGTTCAATTCGCTGTACAATCGCCGATATCTTCTGCTGTAGGTTCGCCGGTGTCAGCGGTGTGGGAATCGAACCCCGCACCCCCCAAAACTTGATCCACATCAATTGCCTCGTTTTCGATCACGTACTATGCAGTGTATCACATGTATGACCTATTATCGCTAAGAATTTCCCGCATTCATGCTACCGACCGGATATTCCCACGAGTATTTCGTGAATGGTTACAGTCGGATCAGAGAATTTTCCAATCTCTTCTTTAGCCAGGCGTCTATCTCCTCCTTGGTGTGGATGGGACCATGATTCACACCCGGACAGGATTTTTCTAAGTCACGCCACGTATCTGATGACTCCAAGAACGGCTGCCAGAATGGATAACTCCGGCATTGGATGGGCCTATATTCATACACAGTGCATCCGCCGTTTTCCCAAAAGATGCAATCGTAATTTGGTTTCTCTACGAGACTGAGTCGCTTGAGACCGTTTATGTTTATCTCCCGACAAAACTCATCGATGAATGTGTCTCTGTTCATCTGTGTAGCATACAATAGCAGCCGTAGATCTTCATTCGAAAGAAACACATACCCAGGCTCCAATCTACAGCATTTCGAGCAACCGGTGCATGCGAATCGTAAGCCGTTCTCGTAAAAAACCAATCCCATCCTCCTGATGGCTCTTGTAAATTTCCACTTGAAAAGGGTCTCCCCCATTAGAATCGATCAGACAGTAAAAATCAAGGATGGATTTCCAATATTCATATTCGGTCTTTAGAAAACTCGAGAGCGCGGCAAGGGTGTCGACGGGTTTATAGACCGACATCTTTATTTGGAAAAATCTATTCCAAGGTCAATCCACCACACTCTTACTAAGCTCTTATTGCTAAACTCTTATTACAAAACTCTTATCACTAATACGAAAATAGCCCTCCGTACGGAAGGCTATCCTGAGTGGAACGAAGATAAGGATGTACATCGGACCGATAGTCTGGGGAGAGAAGGATTCGAACCTTCGAAGGCTGAGCCAACAGATTTACAGTCTGCCCCCTTTGACCGCTCGGGAATCTCCCCACGAGCGATGGCACGGTACACAAAAAGAGCATACGTGTCAACCGTAAATTTGAGGTTGTCGCCGGACGGTAGGAGATCGGAGGCCGGAGCGAGTTCACAGCCTGTCTTGACTCTCTCTTGTCCTTACACTATTCTGATGCGCGTCATTTCCGCCACCTTAGCTCAGTTGGCCAGAGCACGTGACTTGTAATCTCGGGGTCGTCAGTTCGAATCTGACAGGTGGCTTAGAACGATCCCCGGCATCGTAAGGATTTCGGTACGGTTTCCGAAAATGGCAACGGTATGTTCGAACTGAGCGCATAACGAACCGTCCGATGTGACTACCGTCCAACCGTCGGCGAGTGTTTTCGTATCGGTTCCACCGGCAACCACTATCGGCTCGATAGTAAAGACCATTCCGGGCACGATGGGTAATCCCGTTCCTGGCTCGCCTTCATTGAGAACCATCGGCTCCTCGTGCAGTTCCCTGCCTATGCCGTGCCCGACGAAGTTAGGCAAGATATTGCATCCGTATCTCTTGACGGTATGTTGCATTGCGATCCCGATGTCTCCGAGCCGCGAGCCGGCTCGCGCCGCCCTGATCCCCGCGTCGGTTGCAGCTTTCGCCGCCTTTAGTGTCCGACGTCCGTCAGGATTGCCTCTTCCGACGATATACGTCATGGCCATGTCTCCGAACCACCCGTTGTACACCACCGACAGGTCAACCGTGACAAGATCGCCATCGACCAGTCGATAGTCACCGGGAATCCCGTGCGCGGCTACATGATTCACCGAGACACTGGATCCACAGGGAAAGCCGCGATAGTTAAGATGGGCAGGTCGTGCCGAGAATGAAGTGATGGTTTCTCGGCATACGGTATCAATCTGCTCGGTAGAAATGCCGTCGACGATCTCGTTCTCTATACGTTCGAGCACTGCTGCCGCGATACGGCAGCTCCTGCGTATATGCGCAACATCGATAGATGTCTTTAGGGGGATATCCGACTCCATCTTATATTGTGTACCCCTCGATCCAAACCGAGATGAATTTCACTACTCCCAGTACCCCCCCCGTTGTGACGGCCGCAATAAAAAGCACGATCGTCCGTAGTACAGGGAATGAACGTCCACGAACCGCGGACGACACAATCAAGAGGAGATAGTAGGCAGTCGCGATGATCTGCAGTATCGCCGCCTGTTCGAAGAGCCGCATCAACATCAGTTGCGTGGAATCGAGAAAATTCTGGAAGTTTCCGGCCATATATAACGTTATATTCAGTAGCGCGAAGATAAACAGAAATGTACAGATTCTTCCCACGACGCCGGGAAGCCAAAGGTCATTTTCTCGTTTTCTCCGCATGTATCGAAACTCCATATCGCAGTATCGGGACCTCGGTTGAATCTCACTTGGTTGTTGCCAAGCAGACCGGTTCACCGTACAATCGTGCCGATGAGTAGACAGCAAGAAGAAACTACCGAAGAATCCGACATACAAGCCATATTCTCGGCTGCGTCCTCGCCACTCGATCCTATCCCCACCGATGCCGTAGAAGTACTCCTTCCCCTATCGAACATACGGGCGGTACTGTTCGATGTGTACGGAACCCTTGTGCTGTCAGGATCCGGCGATGTTGGGACTACGCAACTTGATTCTAAGCATCAGGCAATATGTGCCGCCCTCGTAGCCGCCGGAATATTAAAATCGGATTCCGATCTCTCGATCGATATGTCAGCAGTATATACGCAAGCGATCATGGATGTACACGCATCGAAAGAACGCAGCGGTATCCGGTACCCGGAGGTCGATATCGTCGATATCTGGCGTAAGGTGATCGGTTGCATACCGAAAGAACAATCGACACAGCGTCAACACGGTGCGGAAATCAAGGAAAAACTCTTGAGAAGAGTAGCCGTGGAATTCGAAGTGCGCTCAAATCCCACGTGGCCTATGCCGGGAGCGTTGGATCTAATCCAATCCTTAGCTGACCATAGAATACCGCTGGGAATCGTCTCGAACGCCCAATTCTATACGCCCATCATGCTTCGTTCATTCTGGGGAAACCTGACACGCCTCGGTTTCGAGGAACGCTACTGCACCTGGTCGTATCGGATTGGAGAGGCGAAACCCGCAACGGTCATGTTCGAGAGGATCCTGGCGGCACTCGCCGAAGCCCGTATAGAGCCATGCCAAGTCGTGTATATAGGGAACGACATGTTGAATGACGTGTTTACGGCAAAATCAGCCGGACTGAAAGCGGTCCTATTCGGTGGAGACATGCGATCGTTCCGTCTCCGAGCAGATACGCCTGAGTGTAGTACGGTGGAACCGGATGCGGTGATTACCCATTTCAGTCAATTCTCGAAACTGACGTCTCTCCGTCGGTACGGTGCGCATGCAGAAGGATGAGAATGGAGTACTTCTATAACTTCGATAAGATAAAATACCTCACAGAGATGAAGCCGGAGGGTTGTATCCTATGCCTGCAGAGAGACGGTTCAAATCAGGTTCCGGATCTGCGGGTTCTCGAGACGAATACACACATCGCCGCGGTCAATCTCTACCCATATAATCCGGGACACCTGCTCGTGTATCCCAAGCGCCATCTCCTAGACGTGAGAAATTTCTCTCATGCCGAGGAGTTAAATCTGACCGCATTGACGAAGTACCTCCTGAACCTGCTCGATCAATCGCACACGCCGAAAGGGTACAACATCGGTTACAACATGGGACCCGTGGCCGGTGCATCGATAGAACATATTCATTTACACATTATCCCGCGGTATCCGCGGGAAACGGGAATCGCCGACCTGGTGGCGGGAAAACGGGTATTAGTGGAGAATCCGGTCAGGACGATGGAACGTTTGAAAAAGATGATATCTCGTCAGCCCTTCTCGATCTTCAATACCTGATTGAGGATATCCAGTAGTTTTTGCATATTTTCCCGCCGATCGGCAAGGAGATTCGAAAGGAGTGCCGGTTTCCCCATGATGATATAGTGGTTACTCAGTTGAGTCCGCATGGTGGAGCCGGTACTCTCCAGTATCTCACCAAACAACCCGGCCAACGAAGAGATCGACTCCTGCCCTCGTTCGAGAATCGAATTCACTTCTCGGTCTTTTTGAAGCACCATCGTCCGGTACATCCTCTGATGGCTAGGTTCCGAAGCGAGGGTGAACCGAAGGCGTTGAAACAGCTTTCCGTCTTCTGATTCGGTGGAGAGAGACTCGTCGAACGCCTCGATCTTGTCTTGAGTGTCTTCTATGGCGGCGGCATACTGGAGCAACCGGTCGCGAGTAAGACGGTTTTGTGAAAGCAACCCTCTCTCGAGTATCTGCACGATATCGATTACATAACTGCGATAATACCATTTGATGTAGTTGTAGAGGATGTTCAACGATTGTGTATGCACGAAAAACGGCAGCCCCATCTTGGCATAATCGATACTCGCGTACTCTCGATAATTTCTGAAACCTTCGAGTCGATGATCTTTGAACAGAGTATTGATTTCGCGCTCGACATACTTCTTCCGTATCCGAGGAAAGGCATCGTCCAATTCCGTGAGGAAGGTCATTTTAAGAATCGATTGATAGAAATCACGCAGATACAGCCGAGGCATATAAAAGATCAGGCGATGGTATGGATCGTGGGTGAAATACCGTATTAGTTCGACCAGTGGTGCGCTCGAGCTAAATTGATTCGCAAGACGGACAATAGATCGGATGTTCTCAAGTATCATCTCCTTTCGTTTCTCTACCTCAACGGCCTCCAGTCCGTCGTCCTCAAAAGTAGAGAGTGCGATGAATTGGAGCAAATGGTCGTCTACCTTTACCGGTTCATCGATTTTCGCAGCAGTGTAGACTGCGTAGTACAACTTCTCGAGAAATTCTAGCGTCAGCATCGCGGATGCGTTCTTAAAGGGCGGTTTCTCGGCAAGCCCTTCCGAAATCGGGTTATAGCCGAACAGGTTGAAGAACGAGGCATACGGGAAGAGCACGAGTTCTTTCAGATGATATATCGGCAACACCCCCAACTCGATCTTGTCGAAGGTTCCCGACGGAATCGCCTCGATATACTCTTGAATTCTGTCGAGGATTGCGCTCTTCAACCGCTCCTTCGTTCCGGCGACCTGTGCATACACGTCCACCAGTTCCTCTTCTGAGATCAACTCCACAAGAGTATGTTTCGGTTCCTCAATTCTCTTTTCTAAAATGGTCTGAAACGTCGCTTCGAAAACCGATTGGTCGGTCCACAACTTGCGGTAGACCGGCCTGAGAGGTGTAATTTGCACGAGAATTTTCAGCACGGCATGCGCTAAAACGGGGGTGATGTCCCGGGTCTCGAAGCCGGTAACGCCGGGCATTTTTCGGTTGATCTCTCGCTTCAACTGCTTCATTTTGGTAGCGATGAAATTTTCCTCTATACCCTTCCCGTTCAATCTGCTGCGAATCCACAACATAAACCGGGCGAGGATCGATAGCCTGGTTAGATCGCGCTTGATAAGGCTATCTCTTTCGGACTTGTCCAGATCTTTCCGATAAACCGCCTCGTGAGAGTCCTCAGTGAAGTTGATGCTTCTTCGGATTTTCCGGAGTAAATCATTCCGTTCGTTATCCGAGAGCGATTTCGATAGCTCTTGGAAAACAACATTTTCAGTCATGCGTTTCCTTCCTGCACACCATACCCACCTATCACAATGAGCCGCCCCTTACTCAGTTGTACTCGAACAATCTCCGAGATGGCCTCATTGCTAATCCCGGCTTCTCCCCGTATCCATTGTAAACTATCGAGCGGCCATTTCAATCCGTTCGTAATCATATGACACGCATCGTTTCCCACCGGAAAGAACGACATCCGCTCTCCCTTGTGACACAGGAATTCTATATCACCTTCGATGCGGTAGACGACTGCTTCATCCGTATACCAGATTAACGGGGAGCAATCACGATCAAACAGGGTGAAAATCCCGAATAGGTGGTCCAGCCGGCCTCCCCCCCCTCCGATTATGACAGTATCAAGATACCCCAATTCCTGCAGGACCCGTAAGCCCATCTCGGTATCGGTTTCGTCCTTCGCATCATGAGCCACGCGGGTGATCCTGTCATTCGGAAAATTACGTAGTGCCGCCGTATTTTTAATCGAATCGAGATCACCAACGAGACTATCCACCTTGATTCCGTTCGCGGTTGCATAGTCAAAACCGGAATCGGCGGCAACCACGTATCCGGCCCGTGCAATTTCACCTGCGACCCGTGCAATCGGTGGACCGAATCCGCCGGTAATGACTATTCCCCGTACACCTGTTGCGCTACATATACGTTCCTTCAACCGGCCCTCC
>CAZAKE010000046.1:0-28424 GCA_964485495.1 uncultured Spirochaetales bacterium | reverse complement strand
CGCCATCGACCCGGAGGGTTTCGCCGAGACGGCCTGGTACAGGCCGGGCCTCAATACGTACTCGCTGGAGAGCACATTACGGATCCTGGCCGAGAGGCCGAACCTGGTGCTCCTCTCACAGAGCCTGGCCGAAGGGTACACCCTGGATACCACCGATCCGTTGATGGTGTCCCTCGAGGGGAAATCGACCGAGGTGTACCCCGCGGCTTTGATAGAATTTTGGCCGACGATCAACCCCTTCGAGATGAAGCAGCAGGACAGGCACTTCATCATCGGAAACCTGTCGTATCTGCAGGCCATGTCGGGACTCGGCGCCTCGGAGGTGTGGATCAGGCGGGATCCCGGCGTCTCGACACTGGAGTTCTACACGGACCTGTACGGACACGGGATCCGGCCGGAGGAGCTCTTCGACGTACGGATCGATATCGGTGAAAAGGAGGCGGACCCGGCGTTCAAGGGATTCAACGGGGTGCTGTCCCTGGGTTTCCTCACGACCCTGGCCATCTGTCTCCTCGGATTTCTCATCTCGTGGTCGGTATCCCTGAAGGAGAGGCTGCTGCAGTTCGGACTCTTCCGGGCCTTCGGCCTGACCGGCCCCTCCGTGGTATTGATACCCCTCTCCGAGCAGAGCCTGATCGCCTCCGTGGCACTGCCCTTCGGCATCCTCATCGGCAATGCCGCCTCGCGCCTCTACCTGCCCCTCTTAGGGGTGACGTTCACCCTGGCCGAACAGGTGCCGCCGATGCGGATCGGGGCCTATCACAGAGATTACTACATGATCATGATATTCGTGGCCGCCATCCTCCTGTTTGCCTTCGGCGCGCTGGGACGCTACATCGCCGGGCTGCAGATACATCAGGCCGTCAAGCTGGGCGAGGAATAGTCGTCGACTCCCGTTCCACCAGCTCCACCGGAACCCTGACGGTAACCGATTCCACCCTTCCGCTGTTCCGAAACGAGGTAAAATCCCCGAGGATCCGGTCGGCGAAGACCTCCTCGTGCAGGTCCATGGTGGTGAGGGAGGGAACGGTAAACCGGCCCCAATGGAGGTTGTCGGTGCCGATTACCATCGCATCGCCCGGGATACGCACGCCCCGCGACATGAGACCACGCATTCCCGCGATGGCCATGGCATCGGAGAAGAAATAGAACCCGTCATACTCCGGCCCCAAAGACCGGGTGTACTCCTCTACCGCGGAACATGAAATGTCGGTCAAGTCGAACGCGGTGAGGGTGCCACCCTGCTCGGAAAAACTGCCTTCGAATCCGTCGAACCGCTCACGCCGGCAACGGCCCCTGCTACGGGGAAACACCACCGCGACGCGCGTGCAGCCCCGCCGGCGGAGGCACTCGGCGGCGGTACGTCCCACCGTGAGGTCGTCGACGATATAGTGGATATCTTTGACCGGCGGGCCGAAAGGCCGGCCCTCTCCCTGCAGCATGAAGACCGGCCGGGCATCACCGTGTGATTTCATGGCCTCCAGGAACGAACCACAGTGGGTGACATAGCCGGAGGCACGAAAGGCGAGTATGCGACGGTAGGAGCGGATGGGATCGGAGGGATCGAATTCCACCTCGATCACCGCAACATCCGCGTGTGTCCGTAGGCCGCGCAGTACCGCCGCGAAGAAACTGGTACCGAGATGTTCCCGGCCGCCCTTCTGAAAGACATACAGGAGCACCGGCGCGCCGACCTCCCACTCCGGCCGGTTCCTGGAACCGGCATATCCCATGCTCTTGGCGGCCTCCAGCACCCGCTTTCTCGTCTCCGCGGCGATGCGAGCACCGGGTCTGTCGTTCAATACCAGCGAGACGGTGGGTACGGACACGCCGCACCGCGCGGCGATATCCTTCAGGGTGATCATTCGCTCAGTAGGTCCCGAGTTCGCGGCCCCTGTCGATGAAGTACTGGTAGGTGTCATGGTCTACGGTGTTGGGAATCGAATGATCGCTGTGCAACACATACCCGTAGCCCTCCTTGACGATCGGTATCTTGGCCTCGAGTTCCGTGTCGATCTGTGCCCTGTCGTTGGTATACAGGACGCGCACATCGATGCCGCCCATCAGCGAGATCCGGTCTCCGAAATTTGAGTAAATCCTGAGCAGGTCCATACCCGCCTTCACCTCGATCACCTGCAGACAGTCGATACCCGCCTCGATCATCCCGGGGATCAACGGTTCCACATACCCGCAGGAGTGCATGATCACCGGCAGGTTCTTCGACTTGGCGAACCCGACGGTCTTCACATGCCCCGGCTGTACTATCTCCATATACATGGAGGGACTCATGAAGGGGCGTTCCTTGAATCCCATGTCCTCGTAGTACCAGATTCCGTCCGGGTAGCCCTCCTCCTCGAACAGTATCTCTTGAAGAGCCACGGTGACGGAGGCGTAGGTATCCACCATGTCCCTGACCCAATCGGGATCCAGGGCCATGCCGGCCAGCATATGCTCGTGCCCACACACCGGATGCATGCACTCGAAGACGTTGACTCCCGACCAGCAGAAGAAGAGGTCGTTCCGAGCGGCGTGTTCCTTGGCCGTGCGGTAGGCCTCGAAGTTGATCCGCCTGCGGTCCGGGACGAGTTTGGGCTTGATATGCTCCTCCCAGGCGGACCTTTCGGTGACCATGAAGTCGACATGTTCCGGGGTACTGGCATGCAGCTTGTGCCTCCGCAGGAGGGCCCCGTTTCCGTCACGAGTGAGTATGGTCTCGTCGGTCTCCTCGACGATCTCGGGCTCGAAGTCCAAATCCGCCACGAGATTGAAGGCCCACATGGTATTCATGTCGAATCCGAAGTGATCGACGAAGTTCTCATCCTCCCCGATCCAGCCCTTGGCGGCCCACTCCCTGCGGGTGTCGGCCCAGAAATGCTCGTACACGCCGATCCGGTCCACCGGTTTCCTTTGAAGGATGTTGCCGATCCGTTCTTTGCCTGTCATACAGTCTCTCCTTATGGTCGTGATTGTTCTACGCTCCGAGGGCGTATTCCATGGTTGGCTGTGAATATCCTGATAAATTTTTGCTAAATGTTTAGCATCGACGACAATACTACCCTCCCGCGATTTTTGCGTCAACAACTCCATCCGGGGCGATCGACTATTCGAGGGAGGGATACTGCGGTGTTCGGCGGCATGACTACGAGAGAAAACCGCCGCTATACGCGGGGTGCGTTCACTTCTGCTTTTCGCAGGAGGTCTTGCCGCCGCGGGAGTGGTGATACTCCTTGCAGGCCTCGCAAACGGCGGAACCGATAGCCGGCGTACACATTCCACAGCTTGACCGGCAGCGGGAGCGGACGTATCATAGACATGAACTGAAAATATTTCGACGGATACATCGCACAAGGAGGCGCCTATGAGTATCGACGTCATCGAAGTATTGAAAGACATCGTCTTCGTGAAGCATCCCGCCAGTGAGGATTGGTTCTGCGGCCTCACCGTCGTCCGCGGAACGGAGGAGATCGGAATCGTGGACTCCGGTTTCGCGGACACGCCGGGTACCTATCTCTTCCCCTATCTCGAGAGCCAGGGTCTATCGCCTCAGGCCATCACGATGCTGTATAACACCCACGGCGACGGGGATCACGTGCAGGGGAATATGGCGATCAAGGAAGCCTGCGACACGAAGGTGGCATGTCATGAATTGGAGGCGGACTCGATCGCCGGCGTGGACCTGCGCCTCAGCGATGGAGACACGATCCGGTTGGGAGACCGGACCTTCATCGTCGTGCACTGTCCCGGTCACCGTCCCGGTAACTCCTGCCTCTTCGACGAGACCGACGGCCTACTCATCTCCGGAGATACCATCGTCGGCACCCGGAAGGAACTGATCCGCATGGGGCCCGAACCGTATATCGCCTCGTTGAAGAAGATCGCCGATCTGAAGCCGACGACCATCGTCATGTCCCATCCGTTTCAGCCGGCCGGAACCAACGTCCTCGACGGCGACGCGATCGCCACGATCCTCGAGGCGAGCATCAGGGTCGCCGAAGAATTGTAATCTCGCAGGCATTGCCGAGGAACTACAGCAGTTCGAAGAACCGCCGCTCGTACTTCTCGAGCCCGGCGAATGATTCCTTGGGGATTGCCTGGGTTTCGATCTCGAACAGATGCCCCAGGGAGGTGAGCTCGGTCTTCTCGTACGCCGACTTACCGAGGAGCGCGGCGCCGAAGGCGGTAGCCTCCTGGATGTCCGTGAGATACACGTCCGACTCCGGCTGGAAGGCGGTGAGCAGCTTGTTGTAATCGGGATTCTTGCGGAAACCGCCCTCGACGTAGATGGCCGAACCCGCTTTCAGACTCACCCGCTCCAGGGCCACCTTGGTCTGAATGGCCAGGGACAGGTTGATCACGGCATAGGCCGATTCGTAGTCCCGGAAGAACTCGGGAATCCGCGTTCCCGCCTGGATCTCCGAGAGCGAATACTCCTGGTCCCCTTCGAACACCCGGGGATCGGACTCCGGAAACTGCCCGGTTCCCTTCAACACCCCCGGCATGATAAACAGCTCCTTCGCCCCGATGATCCGCTCGTAGACGTCCTTGTCGAACTCGGGAAAATCCCGCCGATCGTTCAACCGTTTGATGATTTCGGTGTAGGTCTCAAACTCCTGGCCTCCCATCAGGATGGAGGTCTTCACCGGCTGTTTCAGGGCCGATATGTTGAAGAAGACCATCTTGCCGATCTCGTCATCGGTGAAGGCCACCCTCTCCATGGGGTGCATGGCGACACACCAGGTGCCGGTAGAGTTCAACACGAAATCGTCGGATTCCTTGATCAGATAGGGAATCAGTGACGAGTTGGAGTCATGCACTCCCAGCGTCACGACGGTATCCACGGGCAACCCCGTGGCCGCGGCGGCATCGGCACTCAGCGTACCCAGCACGTCGCCGGGGGCCTTCACGTCGGCCGGGAGCTTCTCCTGAATACCCAGCGACTCGGCCACTCGAGACCATCTCCAACGGCCGAAGTCCCAGAGATACGAGTGGCAGCCCACGTAGGTGTAGTCGGCCGCCACTCCGCCGGTCAGCCGGTAGCCGAAATACTGCGGATACAGGAGCACATGCTTGGTCCGGGCCCAGCCGTCGGGATATCGCTGCTTCAGGAGATAGAGCAGCTTGCCGAAGTTGATGAGCGGCCGGATCTCGGTCGTCGCAGTCTCCCTCTGAAGCTCCTCGGGAGTCGCCCCGACCTGCCGGTAGAACCCCCGATGGATCTCCTCCTCCGCGTCGTTGGTGTAGGCGACCACCGGAATACTCGGATGCCCGTCCTCGCCGACACAAACTCCGGTGGCTCCATGGGTGGTGATCGATATCACTTTGATCGGATACTTCCCGCTGAACTCCTTGAGTCTCCCCAGAAACCAGCGCTCGATCCCCTCTACGTCCTCCACCTCCAAACCGTCACGTTCCACGGCCGGAAAGGATTCGTAGACCGATTCGAGGACCTCGAGGTCCTGATCATAGACCTGCACCTTCTTGTTGGTCTTGCCTATATCCAATACTGCGACGGCATATCCCATGATTCCCTCCTGAGCGTGCAAACTCGCCGATGTCGCGGGTATATTTTCTACACCCTCGTGCGGGCCTCCCGTGCAAGCAAGTGGAGGCCGGTCGCACGGGGGGCAAAATCAGCCGTAGAGCGGTCCGTAGGCCGCGCAGGCGCGGTAGTCCGATCCTTCGGTATCCATTCCGAACGCGTTCCACGTACTCGGCCTGAAGATCTTGTCACCCGAGACGTTGTGCATGCACACCGGAATCCTCAGCATGGAGCACAGGGTGATCAGGTCGGCGCCGATGTGGCCGTAACTGATCGCACCGTGGTTGGCGCCCCAGTTTGCCATGACGCTGTAGACGTCGAGGAACGCGCCGGAACCGGTCAGCCGCGGGGCGAACCAGGTGGTAGGCCAGGTCGGATTGGTACGATCGTCGAGGGCGTCATGCACCGCGTCGTCGAGGGTGACGGTCCAGCCTTCGGCGATCTGGATGACCGGACCCAGCCCCTTGACGAGGTTCACCCGAGTCATGGTCACGGGCATGTCGCCCTTGGTGAGGAAGTCGGTGGAGTATCCGCCGCCTCGGAAGTATCCCGCGTCGGCCGGACAGAAGAGGGTTGCGTCCAGGCACTTCTTGGCCTCCTCTTCGGTGATCTCCCAGAAGGGCTTCATCGCCGGCTTCCCGTCGATGGTCTGTTCGCCGGTCCCGTCCAGCGTGGTGGAACCGGAGTTGATCAGGTGGATCAGTCCGCCCTCGGCCTTGCCGGTGACGGTCTTGCCGGTCACACGCTTGATGGCTTCGGGGCTCCAGTAGGTGCGCACGTCCGAGAAGATCTGGGACGTGTTGGTGAGCAGGTGTCCGAAGAGCATAGGGATGGCGTTCAGGCTGTCGTTCTCGGTGGCGACCACGAAGGACTCACGGATTCCATTCCAGTCGAAGGAACTATTCAGCATCGTCTCCAGGAAGTCCGCGTTGGGGAAGTGGTCGGTCCAGTGCCGTTGTCCCTGGAAGCCGGAGGCGATAGCGTTGTGACCCTGAGCCTCCTCGCCGAACCCCATCTCCGCCAGTCGGGGGTTGCCGACCATTAGGTCGCGGCCGATCATCGCCATCTTCACGACGAATTCCCAGTCTCCGTCCTTCTGCTCCCTGGTCCGCTGCTTGGCGGGTTCGTTAGGGTCCTCACCCTCCTTGCAGTTGGCCTTGACCCATTCGAGGGCCTTCTTGAACTCGTCCTTGTCGTAGATCTCCTCATCGACACGACGGGTGAACTCCGACATGTCGACGTACTCGTTGCGCATCCCAAGGTAGTCCTGGAACACCGTCTCGTTGACGATGGAACCGGCGATTCCCATGGAGACCGATCCCATCGAGAGATACGACTTACCGCGCATGGTGGCTACCGCGAGTCCGGCCTTGCAGAACTGTAGTATCTTCTCCTTCACGTCGGAGGGGATGCTGGTGTCGTCCATGTCTTGTACGTCCCGACCGTAGATGCCGAACGCCGGCAGTCCCTTCTGGGAGTGCCCGGCCAGCACGGCCGCGAGGTACACCGCCCCCGGCCTCTCGGTCCCGTTGAAGCCCCAGATCGCCTTGGGCACGAACGGGTCCATATCCATGGTCTCGGAGCCGTAGCACCAGCAGGGGGTCACCGTCAGCGACACGCCTACCCCTTCACGGGCGAATTTATCGGCACACTCGGCCGCCTCCGCCACGCCGCCGATGCAGGTGTCGGCAATGACACACTCGACGGCCGCACCGTTCGAGTGCCTCAGATTCTCGCTGATCAATTTTGCCGCGGCCTTGGCCATGTTCATGGTCCGATCTTCCAGGGACTCGCGCACGCCCCCCAACCTTCCGTCGATGGTGGGCCGGATCCCGATCTTGGGAAGCCGTCCCTTCAGCCTGTTCTCTCCTACCTTCATGTCTATCCTCCGTCTTGTCGCTGTGTAATCGATTACATTTCGGGAATCCAACCTCCCGCCGGGAAGTAGTATGTACCCCACGTCGAGTTTTGGCAAGGGAATTCGGTACCGCGCCAAGCAATTCGAGAAGTGAGGAGAAAGGGAGTCGTACTTATCTCAGAAGAACAGCTCCAGCGGATTGCCGCGGAGGTCGTCGAACATGGCGATTTCGTCCGCGAACTCATCGTACTTCTCCTCGCTGATTCTGACCGCCTGGCCGAGGACGTCGGCGTACCCGTAGGTGTAATACCACTCACGTTCGCCCTCGGGAGTAAAACTCTCGAAGGACACGGCCTGTCCGTCCTCGTCATATCCGAGTAGGAAATGGCCGTTGGAGACCCCTGCAACGCCCTCAGTGTCGGGAGCCAGGGTGGCATCGATACGTACCTGTGAGTTTTCGTCGTCATACTCGAACGAGAAGGTTCCCACTAACGCCGCATCAGCCGAGTACTGCTCGATGCTATACACCTGCCCGGTGAATCCGGTGGGGTCCAGCGGATGAGCAGCGCCCGGTTCCGATGGTTCGGCGTCGAACTCGAAATAGTAGATTAGCGTGTCCGCCAGCCCGAGGTCGATCCGGTCGAGGGAGCGGTCCTCGTTGTAGGCGAGTTCGAAGTACCCCTCAGGCACCTCGGCCTGTTCACTCGAAAGATCGATCCGCGAGAGAAATCCATCGTCGTTGTAGGTTAGATCGAGGGCCAGCAACTCCGTGTCACCCCAGAACGCCGTCTTCCGCATGGGGAAGAGGCTGTAGACGGAGGCGTCGTCCTCAGGATAGTACTCCAACGAGACGGTCACGTCGTCGACCCCCTCGGGGAGTCGGCTGTCGGTCCTGACCATGCGGTCCGGCAGGTGATACGCGTTGAAGTCGACGCGGAAGTTGCCGTAATCGTCATACGTCCAGAGGTACATATAGTCGCTTTCCACCGGATCCGGGTCGAACTCGGGCAGTTCGGGGGCTGCCGGCGGAATCGGTACCGTCAGACCGGCCGAATTCGGTGCCTCCGCCGACGATTGGTCCGGTTTCGCGCCCACCTCGGCGGTGAGGGTCACCGGGGCGTCGCCGACGCCGTATCCGTATTCCCGCAGGGCACGACCCTGCTCATCGAAGGTGTAGACATACCCCCACTGGAGGGTGAAGGTGCCGTCATGCCGGGTCGCGATGACCTTCTGCCCATCTTCCCACGCATACTCCTCGACCCACAACGGCAGCCACTCCGCGTCGTAGTGGATCTTCATCACAAGGAGGTATTCCGTCTCCGACTCGTCCGCAGCCTCGGCCTCCTCATAGATCGAGTGCCGGAACCACACGAGTTCGTCGTTTTCGTCGTAGTACGCCTCGATCTCGAGGTCGCCGTCCTCCGTCCGCGAGTAGACGTACGAATAGAGCAATACGCGGTCGGCACCGGCGTAGCGCCGCAGCAGGATCCTGGCGCCCGAATCGTCGTATTCGTACCCCTCCGTCCATAGGAGCGTCTCGCTGCGGCCGTCGAAATGGCGGGTCTCTACGGTTTTCCCCGAGGAATCCTTGTCGTACTCCTCATAATAGAGGAGGGTATCGTTGCAGTCGTAGACCTCACGCAGGGTACCGTCGTCGTTCCACACCGAGTAGTTGGCACACCCCCCGTCGGAGTCCCCGTCCTCGGAATCGGAAGTCAAAAAACCGAGGTCGCATCCGGAGACGACGGCTATTGTCAAAACCGTCACCGACAGATAGAGTAGATACACGAATATCTTCTTAGATCCGGTCATCGATTTGGTGATTCGTTTTGGCATCCGGTATTTCATCATTGGGCACTCCTTCGATGGGATTACGGGTACGGAACCGGGCCCACCAGGATAATATATTTCATAACAGTCGAAAAATCAATTTTTACGGCCTGGATTGCACATGAATTGGAAATTCGGAATCGTACGCCTCCTCTTTGTTCCCCTCCTCCTCTTTCCCCTCCATGCCGCACGGGCCGAGTTGGAGATCGAGATTACGCCTCTCACGCTGGTGGAAGGCCTCTATTCGTTGGAGGTGATGGCCAATGTACAGATAGACTCCGCTCTCGGGATTATCGAAGAGTATATCGAGGAGGCGCTCGATAAGCCCGAGGTGATGCGGGGTTTCGTCAACGGTAACGCCGCCACGGCGCCCTTTCTCATCCAGGGCCGCAGGTACCAGGGCTTCTCCGTCTGGGTGGGAGCGAACGCGGCGCTGGCGGCCGGCGTGTTCGATGTCGCCGGGATACAGGAAACGTTGAACGAGTTTCAGCCGGAGGACGACTTCTATATGGGTGTCGGGTTGCACCCGCTCACCTTCTGCCTGGCCGTTCCGCTGGACGTGTTGCTGCGGGGCTTATCGATCTCCGCCGGTTTCGGCTTGTTCAAGGTCGAATACGAACAGATCGAGTTCGAGAGTCTGTCGGTGCAGACGGCACTCTCCTACTCGGTGCTGCAGCCTTTCGCGTTTCACCGGTTCCTCGCCTGGCAGGGCCTCACGCTGCATGCCGGTTTCAGTTATGGACGCAACGACCTATCCACCTCGTTGCAGATCGACCCGATCCTGCAGAGTTTCAACTTCGATCCCGACGGCCCCGGTCCCCTCTTTCCGATCCTACTGGAGGTGCAATTGGCACCGGAGATAGAGGTCGGGATGATGACGCGGCTCTTCGGGTGGCCGCTTGTGGCCTCAACCGGTTTTCGGCTGCTGGAAACCCTCACCATCCACGGCGGCGGCGGCGGCACCTTCACCACCGGCACCAATGGGATCGAGGTCCGCATGGATGAACAGATCGAGGTACTCGGGTACCTCGGCGACCTCATCGACGAACCATCTTCCGTGATCATCTCCGGTCTCTACGACGGCCCGCGGCCGAAGGTGTTCCATCCCTTCGTGTACGGCGGCCTGCTTCTCGAGATCAGCCTCTTCTACTTGAATGTGAGTGTGCAGTACAGCTTCGACTCGGTCCTGAGTGCGGGGGCTTCGGTGGGGATCTCCTTCTGATGGATGGGACGAGGAATATCCGGTCGATGGGAGTCGCCGTCATGGGACTGCTGCTCCTCATCGCCACGGGACCTCTCACATCGGGTCTCTCTGCCCAGGTATCGCCTGACTCAGACCGACAACAATCCCCCCCCAAGGGTACGGCGCCGGCTGTTGAGCGTGCAGGGGCTACCGTGTATCCCTGGCACACGGTTACCGTAGACACCCACATCTCGGGCCTCCTCCTGGTGGGAATCGACGGAAACGACTATCTCGGCGGCGGCACGACCCTCGGAGCGTCCGTCCGAACCACATTCCTGCCGGGTTTGCGGATCGGCATCGAGGCGGGATACGCATATCAGCAGACCGGAGATGACGCGACCAGGAGCGAGATCCCGGTTCGCCTGAGCGGTGGGTATGCCTTTACGCCGGGTGGAGTATGCGGATTGATCCCATTCGGCGGAATCGAGGTGGCCGTGCCGGTGGGAACCGATTCGTCACCCCTGATAGGGCTGTTCGCGGGCGGACGGCTCGAGCTGCACCTCTACAATCGCAACAAGATCTTCATAGAGCCGTGTTTCAAGGTCACGTTGAGCCGGTCGCCGGAACCCAGATTCGGCGTGTCGGTGGGATTGAAGAGAGCTCTGCCCATCCTCGTCCCCGTCCGTGAGATGGAGGCGGCGGTTTCGATCAGCCCGGCGAGGATCTCTCCCGACGGCGACGGCTACCAGGACGATCTCATCATCAGGACCGTCCTCGACCACCCCCGCTCCGCCGCCGAGTGGGAGTTTTTTATATGGGACGAGCTGAATCGAGTCTTCTACTCACGGAAGGGTTCCGGTCCGCCGCCGGAGGAGATACGATGGGACGGGATTTCCGACTGGGGCGAGCAGGTGGAACAGGCCGCGGAGTACCAGGCCGAACTCTACCTGACCGACAAGCTCGATCGGGTGGAGTTCTATTCTCAGGAGATTGTGGTGGACATCCTGCTCAGGCGGGAGGGGGATCGATATCTCATCCAGGTTCCGTATATCACCTTCCCGCCGAACTCCTCGGATTTCTCGCTGCTTACCGACGAGGCCGTCATCCGAAAGAACCGGCAGGTTATCCGGCGGCTGTCGGAGATCTTCAGCCGTTTCCCGGAATACCGGATACTGATTGAGGGACACGCAAACCTCGAGTTCTACGACGATCCGGAAAAACGGGAGTGGGAACAGAGTGAAGTGCTGATTCCCCTGTCGGAGAGCCGGGCCGAGGCGGTAAAAGACGCCCTGGTGGAACTCGGTATCGAGGAATCCAGACTGTCGGTGAGCGGTGTCGGCGGTGCGCGGCCTCTCGTTCCATTTTCCGATGCCGAGAACCGCTGGAAGAACCGGCGCGTCGAGTTTATCTTGATTCGAGACGACGGGACAGTCGACGCTCCCTGATGGACGCGGTGAAGTAATCCAGCCCGAGAGACATCAGTGCAGAGACCACCACCCCTCCTGCGGCGGTCATGAGTCCGCCTTGAAATCCCGGCGAATCCAGCCCGTCGGGGACGGCGCGTACCGAGACGACGAGTCCGACCACCACCATGGTGATGCCCCCGCCTACTCCGAGTGCGCTGATGATGATTCCGGGTACCTGGTTGGCAGGCTTGAGCTCGAAATCCAGGAGCGGCTGCTCGGGTTCGGGTGGCGGAACATACTCATCGGCCGCCGCGGGCGGAGAGACGAGGATAGCAACCAGACAACCGAGGAGCAGTGCTCCGGTATATACTCGCCGTTTCATCCCTTCATGATGCTCGGAATCCGCCGTGTCGGTCAAGACGATTGCGCTATGAATGTACAGGACGCAGGACAGTCAGGTGTCGTTCGAGTATGTCGGGGAGTCTTCCGCGGCGTCCGAGTGGTCATCGGCACGAGAGGCATAGACACGCAGGAGGTCCGCTATGTCCCGGTGGAACGCGCGACGCAGATCCTCCACCATCGCGTAGACCAGATCCAGACGGTCGAAATCCTCTATCGCACGGGCATCCATCAGCAGCTTATAGGGTTCGACGGTAAGGGCGTCGGCTATCTTCTGGAACATCACGTGGGAGGGGTATTTCCGACCGATCTCGATCTCGCTGATATATCCTGAGGATACGTCGCATCGTTCGGCAAGCTCCATCTGGGTGATTCCCGAGATGCGCCGGTATCGCTTGATATTGCGAATCAGATTGATTTGTAGCTCAGTCATCCTCTTGCCCGAGACCTCGAGTCAAGGTATAGACTGTCGGAGAATTTGACAATTTGCCCAAGGCCGTACTACTATGGCTTTGGGCCGCATGCCCATTGATGTGTGGATTCCGAAAGAAATACTCCGGGATTATGATAGAAGCGTGATATATTGGGCTCATATACTGCCGAGGGTGAATAGAAAATGAAAAACAATCCACAGAAGACAATATGTTTCCTTGGAACTCGAGACTCCCTCTCGACCGTTACCCGGTATATTGCCGGTTCGGGATTCCGCACAATTCATATCACAGCCTTGAGCCATATCACAGCCTTGGGCGATGCAGAAGAGGCGCGTATCCGGAATTTCGAGATCGACTGTATACTGATCGATACGGGAGAAGGGGCGATCGATAACGGTTCGGAGCGCGTCCGGAAAATCCGTGAGTATCGTCCGGTTCCCGTCGTTTTGCTCATCGACTCTTCCATGGATGGACCTCCTCGGGAGTATGCTGCCCTCGCTCACTCCGGTTGTATCGACCGAAACGCGAATCCCGCGTCTCTGGTATCGGCACTCGCTTCGGCGATCGAGCTCGCCGAGGCGCGGGAAACACTGCAACGACGGCAGGACCTCTACGACGCCCTCTTCAACACGGAGACGGCGGCTTGCCAGCTCTTCCGCAGTGAACGTGACGAAACAGGTGCCATCGTCGACTTCGTCTACGTCGACGTGAACCGTAAAATAGAAGAAGCCCTCGGAATGACCCGCTCGGAGTTGATCGGGCGGCGGATGAACGAGATTCGCCCCTACTACAAGGAGGACTCATTCTTCGAATCCTTCGTAGAGGTGGTCGAGACGGGAGAACCGCTGATCGAGGATTTCTTCCTGCCGGAGACGGACATGCCCGAGGGCTGGCATTACCACGAAGTACAGCGGGTCGGCGACGGCATCATGATCCGCCACGTGCAGATGAACGAGGCCAAGGAACTGGAACGGATGCTGATCCAGGCCCTCCGGGAGGAGGTCGCCCGCACCAAGGACCTGGAGCAATCGCTCGAAACGATGAAGATTCTGATGGATGAGGGGAGCTCCTTCCCGGAGATCCGTCACTAAGCCGCCGGTCTCAATCGCAAAGAACTATCCGGAAACATCGTCTCGATTATCCCCCGACACGGTTAAGATTCCTCACGAAAAATGATACAGTATTATGGATATTACATGGTCCGACAGGGACAACCCTTTCACCATACCGCAGGAGGAACGCGATGAAGAAATGGCAGGCATACTGGATCTGGTGTCACGACGACGGGACGGAGAAGAACCGGTACACATACTTCCGGAGAGAATTTACCGGCAATACCGACAAAACCGTGACGCTGCACGTGAGTGCGGACACCCGATTCCGTCTGTATCTGGACGGCGCATTAATAGGGCGGGGCCCCCTGATGTCACAGCCGTACAATACGTACTACGAGGAGTACACGCTGGACCTACCTGCCGGAAGACATTGTCTGGCCGCGGAGGTGTACTATCAGGGACTGCAGCAGGATTCCCGGGGCGGGTTTCTGCTGGAGGCCCTCGACGGGGACGGGTCCGTGCTGGTGAAGACCGACGAGTCGTGGCGGGGCGCCCCTTCACCCGCGTGGTCGACTACTACGCAGTACTTCCGGATGAACAAGATCAATGCCTTCCAGGAGTTCTTCGATGCGGGGAGAGTGCCGTCCGGCTGGAACGAGACGGGCTTCGACGACGCGAAGTGGGACGACGCAGCGGTGATACAGGGCCGTATTGACGACCATCCGCCGCAAGCCGGGCCTTGGACCCTCCTCCAGAAGAGAGACATCCCCCGGATGCAGATCGACGAGATCTATCCCGAGGCGATACAAGCCGTCGGAGAGAACGTCTCGCTAGCCAATCGGAACCGTCCGGAGGATGTATCCATCCAGCTCTCAATGCCCGGCACGCCGTTGAACTATGCCACCGCGGAGCACGTAGATTCCCTCCTCTCTCAGGAGGGAACGGCGGAGTTCCGCTGCAGTACCGAACACCTGGCCGACCACACCTTCGACGGGTTCTACGAACCCAGCATCGTTTTGGACTTCGGCCGGCAGCGCACGGCCTATATGGAACTCGAGCTGGAGGGCCCCCGAGGGGCCTGGATCGAGTTCGGCTTCGCCGAACGGTTGATCGACGGAAATTTCAACAACTCACTGGAGGGTTATTTCGGCGGCAAATACACGCTCGCCGGGGAGGGACGAGAGACCTTCCGCACCTTCAACTGGATCGGCTTCCGCTATCTGAAGCTGCGGGTGAGGAGCGCCTTCGAATCGGTGAAACTGCACAGGGTAACCGCGGTCAACTCCACCTACCCCTTTTCAGAGCGGGGTTCCTTCCGCTCCGGCGACACGCTGCTCGACGGCTCCTTCGACATCTCTCGCTACACGATCCGCCTCTGCTGTAACGAGTTCATTACCGACACCCCCTGGCGGGAGCAGGGGCAGTGGCTGGGCGACGTGGCCGCCGTCACCCTGGGCGGCATCTACTCCTGTTTCGGCGACACCGCACTGCCGTCCAAGTTTCTGAAGCAGTCGGCCATGAACATGATGCCCACCGGCATCATGAACAACATGACAAACTCGGTGAGTTTCGCGTGGCTGAACATAATCCCGGACTACTCCCTGTGGTGGGTGCAGGCCCTCTGGAACCACTACCTGTATACGGGTGAGGAGGGGTGGCTGCATCGCTTCTATCCGCAGGCCCTGCGGGTCTACCAGTATTACGCCCAGTACCTGGACGACGACGGACTGATCTACCGGTCGCCAAACTGGTCCTTCGTCGATTGGGCCCCGGTTGACAGGCGCGGGAAGAGCGCCGCGGTGAACGGTATCTTCTACATGACCCTGAAGACCTGGGCGAAGATCGCCGACCTCCGGGGAGACTCCTTCTATGCCGGAGAGTTCCGGAATGCCATGCAAAAGATCGAAGCAGCCTTCGCCTCCACCTTCTTCGACGATGAGAAGGGGTGCTGCGTCGACGGCATCGGCGACGACGGTCCGTCTAAGGTGGTCAGCGAACACTCCAATGCCCTGGCGATGCTCAATGACCTGGTAGACGGGAAACAGACCGCGCGGATCATCGAGACCCTCTACGGCCCTGACCCCATCGAATACGTGGAGACCCAACCCTTCTTCTGTACCTTCGCACTCCTGGCCCTGACTCATGCGGGCAGATTCGACCTGGCGATCGAAATGGTCCGCGATCGCTGGGGCCGCCGCATGGTCGAGAAGGGCGCCGGCAGCGTCTACGAGGAGTGGGGCATCAATGGGAGCTGGCGCAACGGACCCTACCACGGCTTCATGCGTACCCAGTCCCACGCCTGGTCCGCCTTCCCGGCGGAGTTCCTCACCCGGCACCTGATCGGCTTCGAAATCCTGGACCCCGGCTGCACCCGGATTCGGATCGCGCCGCAGGAGATTGGCCGCGACTACGAGGTGGTGCTCCCGCTGCCCCAGGGAGACCTGAAGGTGACCATGAAAGGCGGCGATTACACTGCCGATACTCCCGCGGGAGTCGAGTTGGCATAACAACTTCTATCGCTTGCATATCCGCCGAATAGGGTGTTAAATGCGGCTATGGACACATATGAGATATACGATGACGCGTTTCGAGAGTTCGTCGATACGACGAGTGAGCCTGAGAAGATTTCCGAAGGATACGTCTGGGCGGAAGGGCCGGTATGGTTCGGCGACACCGGTTGCCTGATCTGGAGCGATATCCCCAACGACAGGATGCTCCAGTGGGTGGAAGGACTCGGTACCCGGGAGTTCCGGAAACCGGCCGGGTACTCCAACGGCCACACCCGGGACCTGCAGGGGCGGTTGGTAAGCTGCCAACACGGGTTTCGCTCGGTGACCCGTACCGAGTATGACGGCACCGTCACCACCCTGGCGGACGGCTATCAGGGCAAACGGCTCAACTCGCCCAACGACGTGGTAGTCAAGTCGGACGGCACCATCTGGTTCACCGATCCTACCTACGGCATCCTCTCCGATCGCGAGGGCCACGCGGCCGAGAGCGAGATCGGGGCCTGCTACGTCTTCCGCCTGGACCCGTCCGACGGATCCCTGGAGGTGGTGGCCGACGACTTCGCGATGCCCAACGGCCTCGCCTTCTCGCCGGATGAATCGATACTCTACATCGCCGATACCGGGGCCAGCCACAATCAGGACGGCCCCCGGCATATCCGCGCATTCGACGTGGTAGACGGATCTAGGCTCGAAAACTCGCGCCTCTTCGCAGACTGCGAATACGGCCTCTTCGACGGATTCCGGATCGACGAGGGCGGATGCCTCTGGACCAGCTCCGGCGCGGGGGTCGATTGTTACTCACCGGAGGGGACCCGCCTCGGCAGGATCAACCTCACCGCGAAGGTGGCCAATGTGGAATTCGGCGGCCCCGACGGGTCCGACCTGTTCGTCTGCGCCAGCAGCGCGATCCTCAGGATCCGACTCAACCGCCGGGGCGTGAAGTACACCGGATAAGCGGTTACCGAGCTTCTCTTTGCCAGGCTCCCCTACCGGGGAGCCATCAGCGTCCCGGTGTGCGGGTTCTTGAACCAGTACCGCCGGTGAGGATGGGGCAGCGGGTCACGGGAGCGCATGTTCCACGCCAATAGGTCGCCCATCAACTCGGCCTGAACCGCCGCGAGCCGCTCCTCACCGAACAGGTTTTCGAGCTCCACAGGGTCGTTTTCCAGGTCATAGAGCTGCCCCGTTTCCTCCATGTCGTAGATCAGCTTGTAGCGCCCCTTGCGGACCATCGCCGCGGTGCCTGATTGGGTCCATGAGTTGAGCTCATCCAGATAGCAGCCGTCGTTCCTGGCCCCCTCCACCCGAAGATCCAGTTCGTCCGAATCGTCGTAGTAGTCCCCGCCGAAACCGTGTTCCACATACGCACACGAGAACGCATTCGCCGGGTACCCCTCCGCCGATGCGCCGTCACCGGTGAGGAGCGGCCACAGGCTCCTTCCTTGGACCCCGGCCGGGAGAGGAGCCCCCGCCGCCTCGCATAGCGTCGGCATGATATCGGCCAGTGAAACATGCGCCTCTTCTCGCTCCGCCCGGGGGCTGATCCCCGGTCCGGTTACGACCATGGGAATACGGGTGAGCACCTCCGGCAATTCCGGCCCCTTGCGGATGAGACCGTACTCTCCCCAAAAGTCGCCGTGGTCGGAAGTGTAGACGATGATAGTGTCCTCCCGCAGACCCGCCTCGTCCAGGAACGTGAGGAACCGCCCGAGTTGATCGTCGATGAGCCGCAGAATGCCGAGATAGTTGGAACGGGTCTGTGTGATGTTCCGGTCGAAATCCGGCACCGCCTTCTCCCACTGCTCCCGCATCCAGCGATACTTGAATCCCTTCCGGGCGCCGTCCTCCTTGCCCGAGCGGAGGGGGGGCAGCGACTCGGCGGGGAACAGCGAAAAATATGGCTCCGAGACCTGAAACGGGTTGTGGGGTTCCGGGATGGACAGCCACAGGAAAAACGGCTTTTCCTTCACAGAGGAGATCCAGTCGATCGACTTGGACACGATCCTGTACGGGTTCTGACACTCCGGGGGGAAGGGAGCCGGATTCGGGTCGGTCAGGTGCTTCAGCTCCGTGAGATAGCGGTCGAACCGTTCCTCCTCCTCGCTCCTCTCTACGCCTTCCTGGCCGTCCCGTTGGCCGCCGTGGCCGAATTCGGCCCAGTAGTCCACGTCGGAAGACTTCAGGTGGGAGTGGTTCTTGCCGCACATGGCGGTCGCGTAGCCCCGGGATCTCAACACGCCTACCAGGTCCTGCTCGAAATAGGCGTCCCCGATATTGTGGTTGGTCCTGACCCTTGCTGCGCCGGGGTATCTCCCGGTGAGGAGACTCACCCGCGCCGGTCCGCACACCGGCATGGTGGTATAAGCCCGGCTGAAGTCGACCCCCTGTGTCGCCAGGGCATCGAGGGTGGGCATCGTATCCAGAGAAAAGCCCTCCGCGGCCCGCAGGTCGGCCCGTTGCTGATCGGTCATGATGATAACGATGTTCGGTGTTCCGCTCATATACACTCCCATTGAGTAATTGTTGAATCTTCTGTAACCAACTATACTGGATTTCATGGAATTTAGTGAAGTCAAACGACGCCTCTCACTCCCCAGTGCATGGGATGTAGTCGGAAAAAACTGGAACGACGGCGATCCGTCCGCTGCCGGAACGCTACTCTCGAAGGAACGCGTCCTGGATGCCTCGAGGGCGATAGGCATCACGGATGATCTGGCCTCCCGCCTGGCCGAAAGCGGAACACGGCTTGCCGGCGACGAGGCGGCGTCACGGCTGTTTTCCCATTGTTGTCACCTGATGTATGACGACCCGGAGTTCACCCGGAAGGAACTCACGTCCTGGCCGATGCCACCCGAGGATTTCGGCAATCTGGATACCTTCTTCTACGCGCAACTGGTACTCGCCGGGGTTCCGTCTGCTCTCGAGTCGTACCGGTCGCGTGGGATAGACGAGAGTACCGCCGCCGCCGCGTTCGCAGACCTGCAACGGTGGATCCGCCTCTACCGCCGGAACTACGGCCGCGAAGGGTTTCGTGAAATCAAGTGGCTCATCCATCACGTCAAGGGAAGGATCGTCGAACTCGGAAGGCTGCAGTTTCTCGTCGATACGTTTCCTTCGGAGTACTACGGCCTGCGAAGGCAGGACGGTGCGGTCGTTGTATTGGCTCCGTCGGGCCTCGATGTCGACGATAGGGGCGTTCCGGTGCTTCCGGGAGTGAGTTCCCCTTCGTTTACCACCGCTCTGACGGGAATCGAGGGGCCCGACTCCCGTCGAGACACGATCGAATCGGTTACCGGAAATCCGGTGCATCCCGACGGGTTCATCGAAGAGAGAACAGTCACCCTCGGTCCGGAGTGGATGCCGATCCTCTGGCCTGGGAAGGCCGGCATCAGCTACCATATCCCCACTGCCGGGCCCATGGACCACGCCGAGTGCGGCAGGTCTTTCCAACGGGCCGCGGAGTTCTTTCCGGCACACTACCCGGAAGCCCAATCCGATCTATTCTTCACCTCCACCTGGCTGCACGATGCGCAGCTGGCCGAATACCTTCGAGGCGAATCGAACATCGTACGGTTCCAGCGAGAGTTCTATCGCTATCCCCTGCCGGGGTCCAAGGGCGAGGCCATCATCCGGTTCGTCCACGGTCCGCGGCCGCATCCGGTGGATCCGGACACGCTGCCTACGGAGACAACCCTGGAACGGGCCATCGTCTCCCATCTCAAAGGCGGAAGGCACTGGCATGAGGCGGGCGGGCTCATCGTGGCACAGGATCTGGCGTGGGGCACGGCGCGGTACCGGAGCGAGTGGCCCGTGTTCAGCGGTGTTCGATGAGGGTAGTGCCCAGGCGGATCATCTCCGGCTCCCAGTTCGAGAGTTCGGCGCCCTGACGCCTCTCCTCGATTCTCCGCAGGAGGATCTCCGCAGCCTTTCGCCCGATCTCGGATATCGGTTGCGAGACGGTAACCTCGGTGAAGCCGAAGAATGAAGAGAGCTCCATCTCATCGAAACTCGCCAGGTGCACGTCGGGAGTTCGGTTGCCGAACCGTTCCACCAGATATTTGGTAGCCCCCATGTGCATGTAGTAGTTGCAGACGAACACATATCTCGGCGGAGCCGGACTCTCCATCAGCTCCCGCATCAGCCGGTATCCGCTCTCCGCGTGAAAATCGCCGAAGCGAATGATCTCTTCCACCGGTTTCACCCCCCCGTCTCGAAGAGCCCGGAGGAAGCCCTGGTAGCGCTCCCTGGCGTTATAGAGATCGAGATCTCCGCCGATGAATCCTATCCTCAGCGCCCCCGCCCGGACGATCCTGGTGACCGCGTCGTAGGTCCCCCCCTCGTTATCCACGACCACGGTATCGGTGATGAAGCCGTCTACCGCCCGGTCGGCGATGACGCAGGGAATGCCTGCGGCGGAGAGTGCGGCGAAGTGCGTGCCGTCTCTACCCGAGGGGATGACGATGGCGCCGTCCACCCTGTTCCGAATGAGGAAATCGATCCGCTCGCGCTCCTCCGCCACCCGCTCATTGGTATTACAGATCACGAGGCTGAAGCCGAAACCGCTGAGGTAGTCCTCAACCCCCTGGGCGATATTCATGAAGAAGAGGTTCGCGATCTCCGGCGTGAGGAATCCCACCGTCATCGTCCTGCGTGTCTTGAGGCTGCGAGCCACGGTGTTCAACCGGTATCCGGTGGATGTGATCGCCTCGAGCACCTTCCTCCTGGTGGCGTCGGCGATGCGAGAGTCGTTGTTCACCACCCGCGACACGGTGGCGGTGGAAACGCCGGCGCACTCGGCGACATCCTTGACGGTCACTGCCATGGGGATGAGGATACACGCGCCTTCGTATGAGGACAAGGCGTCATCCATGACCGCGGAATATGAATATCCGGAGTCCGATGCAAAAATCAGTTGACAACTCTATCGTTTCTATGTATAGTAACGGCATGGATGTTTCTACCAATAGAAACACAGTCCGACATGCTCTCTCTCGGAACAGGTGGCGGTGGTCCAACGGTCCGCCGGCATGGTGAAAAACTCCATCCTGTAGAGGTGGATGTGTGTCGAGGGGCCGTGGGATCTGTAGATGGATTTCACGGCCTTTTTTCATGAGTGTATGCGGAATACCGTCCATGTGTCGGTGATAGACATATTTCGAACGAAGACTACCATCGACGTTGATCTTCACTCACTGCGAAAGGGGGAAAACAGATGGTCCGTCATGACGGAATCATACGAGTGGTATCGGGAGAACGATTCACGCCCTATTCACTCGCGAAAAAACTGAACGCCAAGGCAATATTGGAATCGTCATCTTTCCAGAAGGGCAAGGAACGGTACTCGATCCTGCTGGTCCGGGAGGCATTCAGACTCACGCAACAGGATCACGACGTATTCATGCTGAAGCAGGGGAAACGGTCCAAAGTGAAGAGCCCCGCGAAAGACATTCTCGACGTACTCAATTTTTTCGCGAACCAACATCCTCCGGTCCATCAGGACATACCGGTCCCCACCGGCGGCATCGGATATCTCTCGTACGAGTTCGCGGCACGATGTGACGATTTCCGCTTCACGAACAAAGCCGACACTCTCGGACTGCCCGACGCCGCCTTTATCTTCGGCCACGTATTCGTGGTGTTCGATCATTATACCGACATCCTCTATCTGATCGGTATCAATTACAACGAGAGCGAGATCGATGTGGCGGCGGCCATCGACGAAGTCGAAGCCAAGCTGAATGATCTCGACTTCAACTACCTCGCCGCCGGGGAGGTATCGTACCAGGCCTCGATCCTCGACGACGAAAAGGCGATCAGAGAATCGTACGTAGCCGGGGTAGCCAGGGTGCAAGAAGAGATCGTCGCGGGAAACCTGCTGCAGGGAGTGCTCTCACGCAGGATGCGGATCAAGACCGACATGCCCGCGATAGAGGCCTACAAGTCTCTGCGGACCGCCAACCCTTCGCCATATCTGTTCTTCCTGGATTTCGACGAGTATCAGCTCTTCGGGTCCTCTCCGGAGATGCATGTGAAGGTGAGGGAGGGGGCCGCGACCATCCACCCGATAGCCGGGACACGGCGCCGGGGAAAGAACGCCGGCGAGGACGAAATACTCGCGAAGGAGCTCCTCGCCGACGAGAAGGAACGGGCGGAACACCTGATGCTGGTGGATCTGGCGCGGAACGACCTGGGCCGGTTCTGTGTTCCCGGCAGCGTTGAGGTCTCCCGGTTCATGGAGATACAAAACTTCTCCCATGTGATGCATATCGTCTCGGAGACGAAAGGCATTCTCCAAGACGGCTTCACCGGCGCCGATGCGATCAGGGCCACCTTCCCGGCGGGCACCGTCTCGGGTGCACCCAAGATCAAGGCGGTAGCGGTGATCGACAGATTGGAGCCGGATCCGCGCCGCTTCTACGCCGGTTTGGTAGGATACATGGAGACGGGTGGCGACCTCGACACGTGTATCACCATCCGCAGCGCCTTGAAGAAGGACGGCAACCTGATTCTCCAGGCCGGCGCCGGAATCGTGTACGATTCGAAGCCTGAACGGGAGTTCGAGGAGACCAACGAGAAACTCCGAGCCCTGGCGGCATCGGCGGGAGTGGAGGTATAGGCGATGATTCTACTACTAGATAACTACGATTCGTTCACCTACAATATCTACCAGTATCTGTCCGAGTTGACGGAGGAGCCGATAGCGGTCCGTCGAAACGACAAGATCGATATATCCGGTATCGAGAAATTGAATCCCTCGCGGATCATCATCTCACCCGGCCCCGGTAGGCCGGAGGGTGCCGGCGTGTGTGTCGAGACGGTGAAGACGTTTGCCGGTAAAACCCCGATACTCGGTGTCTGTCTCGGCCATCAGGTCATCGCGCATGCCTTCGGTGCCAGGATCATCGGCGCCAAGCACATCGTGCACGGCAAGGCACAGCCGATTCGACTCGACGGACGGGGGGTGTTCCGCTCGATCCCGGACAAGTCGATCTTCACCAGATATCACTCCCTGGCAGTCGATCATGACTCGCTGCCGAGAGAGTTCGAAATCACCGCCCGAAGCGAGGATGCCGAGATCATGGGGATTCGGCATACGAGCTTCATCCTGGAGGGGGTGCAGTTCCACCCCGAATCGATCGCCGCGGAGCACGGCAAGAGACTCCTCAAGAATTTCCTCAGCTACCGGAGAGAACCCTTCCCATTGAGAGATACCCTCGTCCGCGTCATCGCAGGAGAGGACCTCTCTATCGAGGAGGCTGCCGACTTCATGACGGAGCTGACCGACGGAGACCTGGACGACATCCAGGTGGGGGCCTACCTGACCGCCCTCAACGCGAAGGGGATCAAACCGGAGGAGATCGCCGGTTGCGCCTCGGTACTGCAGAAGCGGCGGGTCGTCATCCAGGCTCCGGCTCCGGTATTGGACACGTGCGGTACCGGCGGCGACGGACTGGGAACCTTCAACATCTCCTCTCTGGCCGCCTTGACGGCTTCTGCGTGCGGCGCGACGGTGGCCAAACACGGGAACCGCGCCGTCAGCTCACTCAGCGGCAGCGCCGACTTCTACAAGGAGCTGGGCATGAGAATCGACATCACACCGCGGCAGGCCGAGGAAGTACTGAAACAAGCGGGATTCGTATTCCTGTTCGCCCCTGTGTACCACGGCGCCATGCGGTTTGCCGCTCCGGCGAGACGCAGTCTGGGAATCAAGACCATCATGAACCTCCTCGGCCCACTGGTAAATCCGGCGGCGGCCGCCTACCAGGTGATCGGCGTCTTCTCCGACGAGTATCTGGAACCTATGGCCCGGGCAGCCATGCTGCTGGGAATCAAACGCGTGCTGACGGTCAGAGGCATGGACGGACAGGACGAGATATCCGTCACCGGTCCGACCAGGATCGTGGAGGCGGTGCAGGGGGAGGAGCCGACGGAGTGGACCTTTCGCCCGGAGGACGCGGGTATCACGCCCCACTCCCTCGAGGACCTGCGGGGCGGCAGCGCCGAGGCGAATGCGAAGATGGCCCTGGAAATACTGGAGGGTTCCGGTAACCGGGCCGTCGCGGACGCGGTAGCGTTGAACGCCGGGGCCGGACTCACGGCGGCGGGAATCAGCAACTCTATCGCCGAGGGATACACGAAGGCGATGGACGCCCTCGAATCCGGCGCGGTGCGTGAGAAGCTGCGGCGAGTGATCGCCGCGACACAGAAGCGGGACGCAGAAACAGCACAAGATGGATCCCGGCGAGGCGTGTGAAGAGAGATGCGAGAGGACCTGGTGGATACAACGGAGAATATCAGAGACGGGATCATCGCCAAGCGGCGGGTGAGAATCGCCGCCGAAGGACACACACTCGGGATCGCGGTGCCGGATGCCCGGCGCGTTCCGGTGATCCCCTTCGGTGAGGCGCCGATCTTCCTATGCGAGGTGAAACGCCGCTCCCCCTCCAGGGGAGCGATCGCCCTCGGACTCGACGCGACCGCACAGGCCGGTCTCTATGCCGACGCCGGAGCCACGGCTGTATCGGTCTTGACGGAGGAGGAGTTTTTCGGCGGCACCCTCGCCGATCTGATGGCCGTGAAGGAGCGTTTCCCGCACCTCACCGTGCTGCGAAAGGACTTCCTCATCGATCCGGAAGATATCGACGTCTCATACCGGGCCGGCGCGGATGCCGTACTCCTGATCGCCGGGGCGTTGGATGAGGACAGACTCGCGTCCCTCTATCACCGGGCCCGTCATCTGGAGATGGACGTACTCGTCGAGATACACGATCTGGAGGAGATTAGGAAGTGTGAGCGGATACATCCCCCTGTGGTGGGCATCAACTCCAGAGACCTCAAAACCTTCACGGTGGACCGGACGATACCCCCCGCGGTACGGGCGGCGATTCCGTGGGAGAGCCGGGTGATTTTCGAGTCGGGTATCGGCTGCGGCGAGGATGCCCTCTTCGCCGGCTACACCGGGTTTGCGGGGATTCTGGTCGGCGAGTCGGTGGTCCGAGATCCCGCCGTCGCACCGGAATTGAAGTCCGGCCTCATGCGGGGGATCGAGCTCCGCCGGAAGAGAGAATCAGATCATGGATTCTGGGACTCGCTCTACTTCCGACGCCTGAAACGCGTCCAATGCGACCCTCGGCAGTTCAAACATCGTCCACTGGTCAAGATCTGCGGCATCACCAACGAGACCGACGCCCGTGTCGCGTCCGAATTCGGGGCCGACATCCTCGGGTTCGTATTCGCAGAGTCTCCCCGGCGGGCGGATCCCGATTTCGTCACCAGGCTGCAACTGCCGCACACCGACCGAAACGGAGGACGATATCCGGTTCTGCGGGTCGGTGTCGTAGTCGGGAACCGAGAGGCCGGCGGCATTCCCGCCGAAGTCTTCGAGCTCCTCGCCCGGGGGGCACTGGATGCGATTCAGTTTCACGGGGACGAGGCACCGGAGGCGTGCGCCGTCACCGCATACCCCTACTTCAAGGCCCTTCGGCTGCGGCATCCCGCGGATACCGCGGCCATCCCGGCCTACCACTGCCCCAGGGTGCTGATCGACGCGTGGTCGAAGGAGACCCGAGGCGGCACCGGCAAGACGCTGGATTCAGACCTCCTCGCAGGGGCGTCCGAGGTTGGTCCGTTGTGGTTGGCCGGAGGGCTTGCACCCGACAACGTCGGCGATCTGATACGGCGATGGCGACCGGAACTGATCGACGCCTCGAGCCGGCTGGAGTCGGCACCGGGACGGAAGGACCACACCCTCCTGCAGGAGTTCTTCCGAAAGATCGATGCGGCGGCAAGGAGCATATACGATGAAGACACCTGAATCGAGCCGACAAGGCTCCACCGGCCCCGGAGGGGCCGGATTCTTCGATTCCTTCGGCGGCAGATACGTGGCGGAGGTACTCAGGGCCCCGCTGGAGGAGCTCGAGGAGGCCTTTCTCGACTCCCGCCAAGACGAAACCTTCAAGGAGGAGTTCGACCGCCTGTGCGACGAATACGTCGGGAGACCGACGCCGCTGCTCCGCGCCGAAAACTCCTCGCGGAAACTCGGCGGGGCGGAGATCTACATCAAGCTCGAAGGCCTCGCCAACACCGGGGCGCACAAGATCAACAACGCCCTGGGGCAGGCCCTCCTGGCGAAGCGGATGGGCAAACGGCGTATCATCGCCGAGACCGGAGCCGGTCAGCATGGGGTAGCAACCGCGGCCATCTGCGCCAAGCTGGGATTCGAGTGCACCGTGTACATGGGTGAGGTCGACATCAGGCGACAGCGGCCGAACGTCTTCTGGATGGAGCTGTATGGGGCCGAAGTCGTCCCGGTGTCGTCGGGATCGAAAACGCTGAAAGACGCGGTCAACGAGGCCCTCCGCGATTGGGCCGGATCCTTCGAAGACACCCACTATCTTTTGGGCAGTGCCCTGGGTCCCGCGCCGTACCCCGAGATGGTCAGGGTGTTTCAGTCGATCATCGGAACAGAGACAAAACGGCAGCTTACCGAGCGCTCACTCACGCCGGACGTACTGGTGGCCTGTGTCGGCGGCGGCTCCAACGCCATCGGATTCTTCTCCCCCTATCTGGATAGAGCGAAACCCCGACTCGTCGGCGTCGAGGCCGGCGGGAGAGGAGACGGCATCGGCGAACACGCCTCCAGGATGAACGGCCGCGGAAAACCGGGAATCGTGCAGGGCTACAAGAGCCTCTTCCTCCTGGACGGTGACGGCCAGGTACAGCAGACCCACTCGATCTCCGCAGGCCTGGACTACGCGGGGATCGGCCCGCAGCTGGCGGCCTTAGGCAATTCGGGACGCATCGAGTTTACCGTCGCCAGGGACACGGCGGCCCTGGAAGCAGTCAAATTCTTCGCCCGGAACGAGGGGATCATCTTCGCGATGGAATCGGCACATGCCGGCGCCGAGGCGATTCGGCTGGCCCCCACCCTCCCACCAGGCACGATAATGGTAGTGAACATGTCCGGCCGTGGCGACAAGGATCTCTTCATCACCGCGAAGGCGATGCAGGAGCAGCAGTGGAACAAATTCCTGAGAGACGAGGCGGAACGGTAATGACACACACACTCATGGCCCATCTGGTGGCCGGGTATCCTTCCGAGAGGGACGCGTTCACGGTGGCACAGGCACTCGCCGACGGAGGAGTGGCATACCTCGAGATCCAATTTCCGTTCAGCGATCCATCCGCCGACGGTCCGGCGATACAAGCGGCCTGTCAGGCGGCCATAGAAGGCGGATTCACGGTAAACAGAGGCTTCGACTTCGTACGCAGGGTACGGGAGAAGACCGGAGTACCGGTCTTCATCATGAGCTACGCCGGGTTGGTGTTCAACCGGGGAGTGTCCGACTTCGCCCAGGCCGCCCGAAGCGCAGGTGCGGAGGGACTCATCGTGCCGGACCTCTGTCCGGGGATGGATGAAGGATTGTATGCCGCATGTCGGGAAACGGGGATTTCGGCGGTGCCGGTCACCGTGCCGACCACGCCTGAATCTCGGATAACCGCCCTCGAGGCGGTGCGTCCGGAATATGTGTACGCCGCCCTCCGCACCGGAATTACCGGTACATATACGGAACTCGGAGACGAGAATATGCGCTTCCTCGACCGCCTGAACACTCTCGGTGCCAAGGTCATGGCCGGATTCGGTATCCGCGAACACGCTCAAGTGGTCGCCCTGACGAAACATGTGCACGCCGCCATCGTGGGTTCGGCGTTTGTCGAGATCGTCACGGAGCAGTGCCGCAACGACACCACCACGGGTCTGGCTGGTCTGGCCAAGGCGATACGAACCAAGGCACGTGACCTCTGCGAACAGCCGAATTGAGGTATCCGCCCCTCGGAACGAATGCGATTGCCCCAAATAGTTACGCCCTATCTACGAAGTAGAGGGGATCACGCTCGAGGACCTTGCGACATTTTCGCCACAACGGCTTCGCCTCGATCAGCCGACAATCCGCGGCCAGGACACGGCCCTCCCGAAGCTCCGTTCCGGCTTCGAGGATGTTACGCACGCGGTCATACCGCTGCACCAGGTCTCGGAAGTTATGCCGTCTCGTGCAAAGCGAATGCTCCCGCCCCTCCCGGTCCATCGCCGCATACTCGGTTTCTCCCGAGAGAAAGAGATACGGCGGTTCGGCCGTCTCCTCTACGCCGTGCATGCTCGTGTTGGGCTCGAGACCGCATCCGAGCATCAGTATCTGGCCCTCGGCGGCT
>CAZAKE010000045.1:7222-30042 GCA_964485495.1 uncultured Spirochaetales bacterium | reverse complement strand
GGGGCCGAAAATGGGGTAATACCAGTCCCTGACCAATACATGAGTATCCTTTATTAGATTATTATTATATAGCTGATCTTCAAAATAGGTGCTTAGAAAAGACGAGAGCCATTCAATTCGTTCATCGACGAAAGTGTAGCCATAACTATCGGTCATGGAAGATCTCTTATACAAACCATCCGACCGTATTTTTGAATATAGTCGCTCGCCTTTATACATTCGAAATATGGATACGATTTTCGAAAAGAGTGCAGCAAAGCCATATTGATTCAGAAAGTCGATGTTTTGATGCAAACTTTCAAAGGTAGAATACGGATTGAAATTGATGAATCCGATACTGACCGGAATTCCGTTTCTGTCAAAAAATGATACGGAATTATGATTATCGGTCAGAGATGCCGTTTTGTAGTAGATCTGTTTTAAGTCATACTCATTCCCTGCTTCAATGCCGAGAAAGACCATACTCAATCCCGATTTCTTCAGTAAATCCAACAACTCCTCATCGATTTTGGTATATGCCTCTGCCCGCATATTCGCGTAGTAATAAATGCCAATGTTTCGGTACACCAATTCTTCTGCCAGTTCTCTCAATCTCCGGCAATCCGGGTCGGGATCTTCAAGGCTGCTGTCGAAAAAGCTGATTTTACGAACTAGGAATGTTTGGTTCAAATTTTCTATTTCAACCACAATGTTTTGAATAGAACACCCCCGCCATTTCCCTTTCCATAAGTCATGGCTTATGCAGAATCCACAGTTCCTCGTACACCCCCTGCTGCCGCTGATCGAGGCCAGCTTGTAGGAAATATCGATAAACAGATCTCTACTGATAACGGGAAGGGAATCCAGGTCCGCTATTTGCTCCTTTTTTGGGTTCGAAATGATTGTACGAGTCCACTGAAAAAAGGCACTAACAGCTGAATTCCAAATATCTAATTTCTTGTATAACAAGTACTTAAGAAATCTCAAATTGCGATTTCTACCCTTTTTTCAGTGAACTCTTGTACCGTTTTTTCGAAAACTCAAGCCATCGATAGAACCTACATCCGCCTCGGCCTCGATCGACTGTAATAGTTTAAGAAAAGATAACTCCCCCTCCCCCTTTATTACATAATCGATGAAGGGGTACTTCTCCAAGAACCCAATATCATGGAAGGTGGCGGTGCAGCCGCCGAGGCATTGAATGCGATCAGGCAATAGAGTGTTCAGTTCTTCTAACAGAAGCATCGTTTGACATGCCGTCTCATCGTACACCGTTGCACCTATGACATCGGGTTGAAAATCTACGATTGACTCAAGATCGATGTCTTGATACTTGGCGCCGATTATTTTGACAATATATCCATTTTGCCGTAGATACGAGGAGATACTGCATATGCCTATCTCCTCAGCCGGGACTCGATGATACAGCACACACAATACGACTCTTTTGATGTTGGTTCCCATCTCATGCTTCCGATCTGCACATATTACAATCTGTATGTATTCCATGCAACAATCCTGCCATTGTCTGTATCGATTCTCATTAATCAGATTGACAGGAAAATGGTTCTCCCCGTATAATCGAATCATCCAGATACTGTCTGATGATGAAGTAGCCTATGAACACAAAAACGTACAACCTCACATCTATGGCCAAGATCCTCACGTTCAGAGAAGACGAGGAGACCATCGTTGCCTATTTTCCCCTACGATCGCTCTTGATAAAGGTGAATGAATCCGGTGCTTATCTAATTAAGAAACTCAAGTCCGAACCGATTATCGGTGCTGACGAAGACGAAATAGAATTTCTAGATTATCTAGAAAAACTCCAGGTCGTAAACGGACCGGAGGACATCCAACCGGACACACCGAGACTCGATTACCCCATGCCGACCGCTACAACATTGCTGTTAACCCATACATGCAACCTGAAATGCCAATACTGTTACGCCAATGCGGAACCGAACCGTGCCGACATGTCGTTTCATGTAGCCAGGGCCGCAATCGACACCATTATTGATAATGTGGAAAAACGAGGAACCAATCAAATCTTAGTCGGCTTTCACGGAGGTGGTGAACCGACGCAGAATTGGGATGTCCTCGTCCGTTCCGTGACGTACGCGAAGAGAAAGACAGAAGAATTGGGTATTCAATGTATTTTCAGTCTATGCAGCAACGGAGTCTTCTCAGAGACTCAGGCCTTATTCATCGCCGAACATTTCAGAGAAATCAACATCTCTTTAGACGGCTTACCGGAAATCCAAAATTTCCAGAGACCGATGGTATCAGGCGGTCCTTCATTCGATAGAGTGGCGCGGACTCTGGATTTGTTTCAGTCGAGGAACACAAAGTTCGGAATCAGAGCGACAGTCACCGACCACTCGATAGACCGATTCATTGACTCCTACAAGTTCATGGTAGAACGTTTTCGTCCGAATTTCATTGGCGTCGAGCCCCTTTTCTTCTGTGGCAGATGCGAAACGGCCCAGGTAAAAAGACCCGACATGCATGATTTTATCGAGAAGACACAATTGATGATGGATTTGGCACATGAAAATGGCATTCGATCTCAATACTCCGGCAGCCGGTTAGGCATCCTTGATAACCGGTTTTGCGGTGCAGCGGGAACGAATTTCTTCATTACGCCGACGGGGGATGTGACAAGCTGTCTGGAAGTGTCGTCGAGAGATGATCCTAAGGCCGACGTTTTCATCTATGGCACATATAACGAGGAGATGGGCCGATTCGATTTTAATATCGAAAAATTTAAACGTTTAGTCTCGTGCCGGGTCGATATATTTGATTCCTGCTCAGATTGTTTTGCGAAATTTCATTGCGGCGGCGATTGTTTGGCCAAATCTCCCGACGTAAGCAAGATCGAGTCCACTAGGGATCCGTACAGATGCACGGTGAACAGGACCATCATCAAGCATCAACTATGGTACGAAATGAACCGCAAAGAGAACGCATTTCAGAATGCCGAAAGGACTACAGTCGGTCGGCTGCGGGCAAGTACACCGATCCCCAGAAAACGGGATACAATATAGGTTATTGGGTCGAACGTATGTAATTACACACGGGAGGAAGAGAAGCATGGCAGCGAATGATGAAAAAGACCAAAGGACCAAACCGCAGATCACCGGTGCCGTTGATCTTGCGCACCTGAACAAGAACCAGCGGATCTCTCTACTCGGAGGTAAAGAGGAGTGGTTGACCCGGCGAAACTTCTTAAGAGACCTTCTCGGTACCGCGGCCGTGGTTGGGGCGTCTCCCCTGTTGCTTCAAAGCTGTGACCTTTTTGACGGTTGTTCGACAGACGGAACATGCAGCACGAATGAATCTTGCGCATCCCATGGAGTCGACACGTCGATTCCGGTTACCGTCACTTCGCATACGCCCGATGCGGATGAAGAGATAGAGGACTCGGACTCGGTAAATATTAGCATAACACTCAGCAAGAAATTGGACGAGGGTACTATCTCGATTCTGATAGTTCCCACGCATGAGAATACCACCTTTTCATACTTGGAATCCGGCGACACGAGCACCGTATCGATAATCACCGGTTCGAATTCCTATGCCACCTTAGAACCCGGTACAACCTATACAGTCACCTTGTTTGGAGAAACCCAGGATGTTGATGGAAACTATCTCGACGGGGATGGTGACGGAGTTGGAGGAGATGATTTCTCATTTTCCTTCTCCACAGAATCTCAGGTCGACACGACGACGCCACCCGTGGTGGTTTCCCATACGCCCGCCGATGGAGAAGCAGTAACGAGTGCAAGCTATGTGACCATTACTCTCACACTGAGTAAACTACTTGATGAGGATAGCATCTCATTATTCATGGATCCGCTGCCGGAGGAAACCAGCTTTACGTATACCGAATCCGGCGAACAGAGCACCATAAAGATTGTAACGGGCTCGAACTCCTATGCGGTTCTATCCACGAACACAACCTATACGGTTACCTTGGGAGGCACGACGGAAGACATATACGGTAATTTGCTCGACGGCGATGGTGATGGAACAGGCGGAGATGATTTCTCCTTTTCCTTCTCAACCGCAGAGCCTACCTGTAGTTGCGATTCCGATAGCGGCGGGTGCACGTGTGTGGGCTTTTATTGTTCCTGCACATTCGCAGCTTGTCAATCGCATATTTGATAGTCTCTTTACTCTATAATTTGTACGAATGACATTGGACGAAAACGGAATCGCCTAGTGCAGTTTACAAATCACAGACGGAACGAATATTGGAAATGCGATACTCCGACGAATACGATTGAGCGTATCAAGGAATCGCTGCACGGAGTTCACATAGATGTAGATCCGTTTATGCAATACCGGGCCTTTGAGTATATCCACTGGTGCGGAATTCAAAGTACAGAACTCAATCTCAACTCCAACGGCAAGGGATTACATCCGGAGTCCGCCGTCGCCAGTGCCTATTCGGAGTTCATAGAACGGTTAAGCTATCCTCGGCAATGGGCATCCCGGTGCGATTTCTATGAACCCAGTTCGGACAGGGAGCGGTTCCTAAATTACGAATGGATAGAAGGGCACATACATGCGAGTCAGGATGAGTTGTCTCATGATCATCTCTCGATCAATGAGTTGCTCTCCTATCAAAACGGTACCCGAAACCACGATACGGTCTCATACATAAAGAATCATGAACTCGCAGAACATTGGGTAACCGGCTTTTCGCTGGTCCAGGAGAAAAACATCTTGGTCCCCATCAGGATCGTAGACTGGATCTCCGGCACCAACGGACTGGCTGCAGGCAATACTGTAGAGGAAGCAGTAGTCCAGGCTACCTGTGAACTATTTGAACGACATTCAGCCTTGAGGATCCTCCTGCATGAGCAAACCTTTCCAACTATAGACATCAATTCTATTGATTCGCCGATACTACACAAAATAATCGACTTCTACCGATCGTTGAAGATTCAATTAGTCATCAAAGATTGTTCGTTACGGGGAGTTCCCTGTATGGGGGTTGTAACCAACGATACAAATCTTCCTCCGGATCATATGGAACATAGCCTTCTTTTCATAGGTGCTTCCTTCAATACGGAAGAGGCCTTGACCAGATGCTTCACGGAAGCGATGCAGGGACGCATGGTCAATCCAAGCACGAAATCCATTCATCCTCGTCCTCTCTTTTCTAAGAAGATGAAGAACCCGGTGAAAGATTACGGACCATTTTTCCAATATGGCATTCCACGGAAAGATCTGTCGTACCTAACGGAAGGCGAAAGACAAGCATTTCCCAAGAGTTGCATGACGGGCTTGAGAAGCGAGATCGATCAGATCAGAACCACCTGTGAAGCTCTGGGCACAGACTGCATCGTGGTAAACCTGACGCATCCTATCATTCGATTCCCTGTCGTCAGGATCATAACCCCTAAGTTACTCACAACTGTGTCTGCGTATACCGACGAGGCCAGAACTCGTAGCCACGACATACTCAAGAGCTTCTTCCACTGAAGGATAGGTCATTGCAGTATGACATTCTGTTCGTAAATACGTTTACTCCGCATGTCTCGATGAGAGACTATGCGCATGCGGATTTCTATGGAACACTGACATTAGCAGCCTTCTTAGAAGAGAACAGATTCAGCGCAGGGGTTCTGGCAGATAGTACAGGCAATATCATAAAACAAATCAAAGGCTATTTACAGCAGAACAGTGTCCGCAGTATCGGGCTATACTGCGATTTCAATAATCAAACATCAGTCAACACTTTATCCAATTGGATCAAAGCGCACTACGACATTCCGGTCATAATCGGCGGTCCGCAGGCCTTCGCGCTTGGTAATCAATTTCTGATTGAATCGAATTGTGATGTGATAATCAGGGGTGAAGCCGAACTGCCTATTTTGAATGTCGTAGAGCACTATGTACATGGAACCAACGATCTTGCGGACATAAACGGTATCACCTATATCGATGTGAGCGGCGGAATACATATTGGTCCTGATCAGGATGTGATACACAATCTTGATGCACTCCCCTTTCCCTCCGCAAGACATGTCATACAGTACGATTACAGTAAGAAGAACGCCGCGATTATTACCGGCAGAGGCTGCCCATTTTCCTGCGCATTCTGTTCCGAGTGTTACGGAAGAAAGCCCGTACGCTACCGCAGTGTCGGCAGTGTCCTTGACGAAATAGAACATATTCTTTCAGAACGCCCATGTGTGAAATACATAACATTTCTCGATGATACCTTTATCCTGGATTTTAACAGGATAGAGGCATTCTGCAGCGGATTGAAAAGATTACGGAAGAACAAGGAGTTTCATTGGTTCTGCACAGGCCATGTACGCGTCTTGAAGCACCATCCGGAATTAATTCCTCTGATGGTTGAGTCCGGATTGGCAAGGATGCAGATTGGGATTGACTCGGGTTCCCAAAAAGTTCTGGACCTGTATGACAAAAAGATCACTACAAATGACATAGAGAGAGTCATTGCCGAATGCGTGAAGTACGGCCTCCCCCAAATCACTACTAATATGATAATCGGCGGCGCCGATGAATCTGAGGATACGGTTGAGGAAACGATACATCTCGTTGATCATCTGCTGGAGATAGCGAAGGGAAGGATCGATATCAATTCGACCTATTTTTGGCCGTTTCCCAACACCCCAATGACCAATGACCCGGAAAAATATGGGATACGCATTGTCGATCCTCACTCCTATACCTCAGCCGGTGCCTATCCGACGGTTGAAACATCCACTCTGAGCAGGGAGCAAATCGTATATCACAAGAGAAGGCTGGATGAGCACATTTTCAAGCGGATGTGGGAGTTGGCTGCAAAGATTGAACACTCCGTCATGTACAGTCAATTCGAACTCGCCTATAAATACGGCATCGTGAGTAACTGGTACAACATAGTATTACGAAACGATTACTACAGAGAGTATTTCTCGTTGGTCCTGAAGGAGGGGTTCTCGATATCCTTTCACTTGAATGAAGAAGCACTACTGGATCTATTTCCCATGCGCCTATTCCAGATCAGCGACGAGGTGGATGGGAGGATGCAGATCAACGGGGTTCTCTATTCGATTTTTGAATCGGAGATCATCAGGTACTCCGGCGGAAGACTAAAGACCCTGCAGATAACCGATCTGCTCTACGGCAAATACAAAGCCGACCCTGACGGGTGGTTTCCCGATAACAGAGTACAAGATCTATCGAAGAATATGGTGCCTCCCCAAAAATCACGAGAAACAATCGAAAGAAGACAGTTTTCTCGAATGGTCGTAGAATTCCTGAAGGCCCTGGAACGGAAGTACTTAGTGATATTTGCATCATTATAGTTTTCATAATCAGAGATTGAAAATCCAGAGTCGCCGGGTCCAGGATAGATCACCTTCCTGATACCGGTTCGATGAGACCGAGTTCATACCAATTGAGTATCTTGCTTCGACTGATGTCGGTACCCTTCACCTTCCGACCGTCGAACTCGAACACGATCGGGCGTTGCTCAAGCTCCCTCAGGAAGCGGTACTCTACCGGGTCAAGAAAGATGGGATCGGCACGGTGGGGAAGGAACGCACAGATCATGGGAGGGTCGGAACGTAATGTAGCGAGGGCTCGCGGCCTCGACTGGGAAACGGCAGCCTGCAGAAGCTCACGCCATCCATCGAACAACCGTCTGGTCAGGGCGAAACGACGGAGCCATATCCCATCAGTAACGCGGAAAACACTGCCGCTCACCCTGCCCCACATGCGGATGAATCCGTTCCCATGAGATGTGTAGGAAGCCTCCCGTCGGGCAGTCCCCAAGGACTGTCGTTTTCTGCGGACCGCTGCAAGCAGTACGACCTCAAAGAGCGCCATCTCTTCGAGCAGACGATACGGTTCTTCCGTACCACCGCCACACTCCCACGCAATATCTGCAAGTACCCGGGAAAGATTGCGGGACTCCTCAATCAAGTTTGAATAGGAGGCATCCGTCCAACGAACCGACTCCAAGAACCGTACTGGGCCGAAGTCTCGCCTCTCATACCTAAGTCGTTTCCCTGTTGTCTCATTCAATTCGGTCGCGGCTAACGCAAACGTCCTTGGGAACAAAGATCTCAGTTCGTCCTTCTCCGCAATCCGTATGAACTGCGTGTATCCTTCCCTGCCGATGGACTCATCATAGGAATACCCCTGGGGAGAAGGAATTTTTTTACAACTATTTTCGAATTCTAAGACAGTACCCGGGAAACTCATCAGGGGTGAGTGGAGAATGCGCTCCACACCCTCACTCCGCAGAGTCTCGACATCACGCCTGTATGATTCCGGTGTCTGTCCCGGCAGGCCGTACATCAGATCGACCTGTATATGGATATTGTGTGTGCGAAAGGTCTCCAGCACACAACGAAGCCTATCCAAGTCCGTATGCCGCCCGACTCTCTTCGCCACGTCCGGGTCCAGTGTTTGAACACCGATCGAAATAACCGAACAGCCTGCCTCCAGCAACGCGCAAACATACTCATCGTCTACATGGAGCGGGTCGGGGTAGAGGTGGTACCGCACGGGGTTCTCCGGATTTTCCCTGCGTGTACACGCCATAAGGTGGAATATCTCGAGTGCTCTCCTCCTGGTTCCGCCGAAGTGGCTATCACAGACTCTCACTTCCGACTGGTTCCTCTCGGCATAAAACTCAACTGCCTCTCGCACCAACTCCATCGGAAGCTCCCGCAACGGCCGGGTGCAGTAGAGACAGTACGTACAGGCGTTTCGGCATCCCCGCACCGTCTCCATTGCGGCCATGCCGGCATTCGGAATCATCTGGGCAGCATGACCATCCCTTCGGGAGTACATTCCGAAAAGGACCGAAAAGTCGGTAGTCGCGTGTATCGGAGTCCGACGGATGTGTGAGGGTGTTCGTTCGATTCCGTTGTCAGATAGATACATTGGAGAGTCATCGACACCTCGGGCGACAAAACCGGGAATCGTTTCCGTAAGGTCAGTTATCACCCCATGATGTGTAGATACTCTTGCGACGACGTGTTCCTGTATTTGATCGAGTACCACCGGAAGGGTCTCTTCGGCTTCCCCGCAGAGTATGAGATCGATATTGTTCTGATGATTCAGAAGTGAGGTCGCATCTGCCGGTTCACCCATTTGTGGTCCGCCGAACACGGTAACCGTATTCGGGAGGAAGGCCTTCGCCTGCTCGGCCAGACACAGGTTTTGTTCGAGGTTCCAGAAAAAGGTGGAAAAGAGGAGTACATCGGGTTTCAGGAGTTGGATATCCCGCAGGAAGGATCTATCTATCTCTACGCCGGACCGTGTGTAATCGCGGATGGAAAAGGCCTCGATACCGGGACGAGAGGTGCAAACGTGTTCAAGTGTTGCTGCCTGAAGAGAGAAACCACTGAATGGCTGTATGAAGAGCACTCGCACGGACGACTACTACCCAGATGACCAGTGGTCTATGTCGCAACCGACATAAACCCGTGCGCAACGGGGTAACGGCCTACCACGAATCGATCCAGTTAGCCCAAAAGTCGTTCCAATCTGAATACGCATCATGCCAGGCGGTATCACTCCAGGCGCTCCAATCGCTGTAATCAGTCCAGACGCCATCGCTCCAGTCGCTGTAGTCACTGTACGCGGGGACTTCCTCGACGCGGAAGGTAAAGTCGATTACCCCGTTGTCACATACGAATTCGATGTAGTACATGCCCGGAGACAAGTCCTGGAATCCGGACGTTTTCTCATCCAGCTCGTAGACATCCCCGTAGGTGAGTTCCGTCTCGTCTTCATCATAGAGATAGAAGTAGACGTAACCTTCGTATCCCGCGGTAGGGAAGGAGAGCTGATAGTCGTCTTCCTCGGTAACGCCGAATTTATAGAACACATCGGTCAATCCGAACTCGGACATGGAGACCTCGACATCCGTATTCATGCGGAAGTAGATAGCTTCCGAGAAGCTGGACCCGTCACCCGAAGAGGTATCGATGTCCACCCCGTCTCCGGATCCGTCCGAGCCATCAGTGCCGTCGGCGTATTGCGCGAGATCATCCAATAACTCGTCACACCCCTGAAAGAGGAACGAAGAACCCACCAAGGCACCGGCGGCGGCTCCGGATAGCTTTCCGAAACGCTTCAGAAACTCCCGGCGGTCGTACCGGCCGCAACGGGCCATCCGGCCGTCAGGCCCGACGCCGATGAACGATCCGCCGCAGTTGCGGCTAAACTCGCAGGATCTGCGACCCGGCTTCTCGAGGTCGATGAAGGGCATCGCCGGGAACGGCCTTCCATCCCGCACCCATTCCTCCCGGAACTGCACGAGGAACTCTCCATAGAGTTCGGCGTCGGCGGCGAGGTCACGAGCCTGTCCGGATGAGGCCCTGCCCTCCGGATAGAGGGGATTCAGCCGGAGATTCACCGGCCTGCCGGCGACATCTCCGAGATTACGGACGAACCGGTACAGTTTCTGCGCCATGCCGCGATGGGCCGACGAGACGGTGAACACCACCCCCACCGAGAGTCCCGCCTTCACCGCCTTGGTATAGTTCCTGATCCAGTCGGGGAACATCGGCCCACCGGTAGCATACCGCCTGAGGTCCGGCAGGAGCGGATCGACCGATGAGCTGAGACCGACCTCATAGCGGCGAAAGAGATCGATCCATTCGTCGTCTAAGAGTGTGAGGTTTGTCTGCATCAGGTTCTTGATCCGTAACTCCCGCTGTTCTCCGTCGGAAAGCCCCGCAAGCTCCGAGAGGACCCGGCGGTAGAAATCGACCCCCGAAAGCATGGGCTCCCCGCCGTGCCAGAGCAGCGTCAGCGTTCCGAGATTCTGTCCTCGGGCATACCCTGTCAGCCGCCGGCATCCGGTGACGGCGTCCTCGACACTCATCCTTCCGCCGGTATTTCTGCCGGCTCCGGTGCCATCCGCTTCCGAGTGGCTCGAACAGTAGGTGCAGGCACCGTTGCATGCGGCAACCGGCTTCAGGATGGCACAGAGAGACGGGCCGGTCTCACTCGTCTCTTGGTTCGTGCTTCGACGTTGGGATCGCTTCTTCCGCTGCAAGGATCTACTATGCCCTGAGTCGAGGAACTCGTCGACCATCTCCGGTACGCTGCCCCAGCCCCGGACACGAATATACCGCTCCTCGAACCCGGGACAGACCGGAAGCAACCGGCATCCGACGGCACGGCAACGCTCGGGAAACACCCTTCCGGTATCGGGCCGGAACTCCTTCTTGCCACCTCCCTCCAACAGATAGGTCGGATTCCGTTTATGGAGTTCCAGCGTCGGCCTGCGTACGAGGCAGTAGGGGATATTCTCGAAGTAGGTCCGCTGCTGGATACTGTCGAAGGCAGGCAGGTCCAGGGCCATCCTCGTGACCTCCTCGTAGGTCGCCAGGGGCTCGTGATCCCGGAGGGCGTTGCCGGACCACTCGGGGAAGGACAAGGAGTGGGCCCGCAGCGGGTACCGCGCCAGCTCCTCGATGAGGCCCTCGATCTCACCCAGGTTGTACCTGGTAAGACAGGTATTTACGGAAACACGGTATCCGACGGTTGTGAATATCTCGACGCCGGCAATGGCCTCCCGGTAGGATCCATGACGTCCGACATTGCGGTCGTGCCCCGGCTCGAGACCGTGAACCGAGACCAGGACGGTGTCCAATCCATGACCGTACCATCGTTCGGCTTTTTCTCTACTAAGGTCGTAGCAGTTCGTGAAGAGGCACAGATGCCGGAAGCCTCTGCCTGCGGCGTGTTCGAGGTACTCTTCGAAGTGTTCATCCAGAGTCGGTTCGCCTAACCCTGAGAAGACGAACTCGGTGGTTCCTGCCGCCGCACTCTCGTCGATGAAGGCGAATATCTCCTCCGGATCGGGGAACATCCGGCCTCTGCGCTTCTCCGCGACGGCGCAGAACACGCAGTCGTTCACACATCGCCTCGAGATCAGCGCGTGGGCGCTTTTGGCCGGTTGCCGAGTTTGTCTGTCGTCGGTGGCTCTTTTTTCCATATCGCGTAGGGTATCTCCATCCCCTATGTCTTTTATACCCCTCACGTCCTCGACCGGCAAGTCGTCGTGAGATGTCGGTGGACACTTAAAAAGAGAATAAGTATCATTGCTCGACGGTCCCCGCACGTTCGAGCAGATACACGAGTACTATCGGAAGATGGTGATGCCTTTGAACGTATTGATGAATTCGCTCCTCGTGATTTGGGAGTTCCCACAGACCCTGACGGGCTCGATACTCTTTCTCATCAAGAAGAGACGCGGCCGAGTCTATGGAGTTTCGTGGGAGCGCGCGCGGCTGTTTGTGCGGAGCGATATCGGAGTATCTTTGGGGCTGTTCGTCTTCTGGGTACGGAGAAGAGATGAGCGGAACCATGCAAGCGTATTCGTCAACAAGGAGCACGAGTACGGCCACGCTATCCAATCCAGGCTCTTCGGCCCCTTCTACCTACCGCTGATCGGTGTGCCGTCCATCTCGAGGGTTTTCTACAGCCGCTATTACCGGCGGCGTTACGACGTGCAGTGGCGGGGATACTATTCGGGCTACCCGGAGAACTGGGCCGACAGGCTGGGCAGGGTCGATTCGGTCGCAGGCCGGTACCTGGGATAGCGCATCCCGTCCACCTCGGGCAGGTATATCTTTTCGTATATCACTCTTTCGGGATGGCGGTCATGGGTGTTCACTCATGACCAAGGCCGGAGATGGCCCTATCATGTCCGTACGTGTGTTTGAGATAACACAATTTCCGTGCTACACTATTAATGTGAAGACGTAATTAAATCTGTATCGATATGCAGAAGGAGGATGCATGAAACGGAATGTGACCCTTACCCTCGAGATTACGCTCATACGAAAACTCCGGCACCTCCTGGTAGAGAAAGACCTGTCGTTGTCGGCATGGATCGCCGAGAAAATCGAAAAACTGGCAGCGGAAGACGAACGATTCGCACAGAGTAAATCGAAAGCACAAAAACGTCTCGAAGAGGGATTTCACCTGGGCGGTTCACCCATACGCAGAAAAGATCTCTACGAAGGACAGAACTACGGCGGAATCCGGGTCGTCAATCCCCTTATATGAGACACCGCGTCAATTATCATTGAAAATTCGGATTGACGCTCCGGATTTTCAATGATAAATATCGTATATCCTGGACAACACGTGATTCCGCTGACCGAGCACATTACCGCTTGCCCGCCGGGCCATCTCTACGGAAAATTCTGACCTTCCCGATTACCCGCCGAACTCCAGCCCCGCGTCCACGAAGGCCTTGTAGTTGTCCGCCACCTTTTGAGAGATGTAGGTGTTCGGGCCGGCCGAAGTACTCAGGATGATCCTGCAGTTGCCGCCTTCGAAGATCTCCTTCACCCGGGCGCGGATGCCCGCGGGGTCAAGATAGGCGAACTCGTCGAACTCCAGGTTCCCGAAGAGGGTTACCCTGTCGGCGGCGATCTCACGGGCCTCGGCGATGGTGACGTCGCCGGCGGGCGGCGGTTCCACCGGATCGGTGGAATCGACCCCCATATCCCGCATGCACGCCAGGGCATGACGGATCTTCCCGTGGCAGTGAACGTTCACCGGGATGCCCCGGCTCTTCAGATAGTCGATAAGCGGCCCGTCGTAGGGCACCACGAACTCGTCGAAAGTCTGCGGGGCCATCATCGGCGGGGTCACCTGCTCCGAACCGCCGAAGTTGGCGGTGGTATCCAGGTACTCGTCGCCGTCGAAGACGGTCTTCATCACCTCCAGGTTGCGCCTGGTGATCTCCTTCAACAGGTCGTGCATAAAATCCCTGTACACGAAGGACAGTTCCAGGAAGAGCTGCAGGTTCATGAGCCCGGAGATGATCACGATGGGGGAGGAGATGCCGAACCGCAGCACGCCCCGGTCTCCGACCGCCGCTTGTGCCGCCGGGTAGGCCTCGGCCGCCCTCCGCCTCACCGACTCTGCATCCAGCTTCCAGGGGATCTCCGCCACCTTACGAAGGTCCTCGATGGAGTTTACAGGATGCTTCACCAGCCAGCGGTTGTTGTTGTGCCGCTTCCAGCGCTCCTCGAAGGGCAGGTCGCCCTTGGGAGTCCGGATAAATCCGGTGCGGATCCTGTCGTCACCCCGGGTCTCCGCCTCGCCGAACACGATATTCTCGGGTGGAATCATCAGGAACCGGTTCATGTGTCCCGCACCCCACCCGCGGATGAAGTCTATATGGGGAACCACATAATCGCGGCACTCCCGGTACACCGGATCGGCCTTCCAGCCATTCAGGAAATCCTCCGGCCCCGGCGGATCGTCCTCCAGGTCAAACCCCTCCCTGAGCCAGATGGGTGCCCTGTCCACGGATTCTCCGAGCATCGCCGCCTGCATTCTTTCACGTCCGGTCATACACACCTCCCGATGAAATCTTGTGTAGTATACACCCAATATCCTGACGAGTTCCACTTCTCGAAAGCCTTCAAAGGCGCCGCCGGCATCTCACCCCGGGAATATCGCAGGCGGGTGTTCGGGGTTTGAACACAGCCAAACCTGATCATGAACGAAAAATGTGTGTACCGGTAGGAGTCGGCGCGAGTTGACGTCTCTTGCCGTGACTCGTATGCTTCCATATCAGTGGTATCCACGCTGAAACCGTATGTTGTATCATCACTCTCAGCGCGAATGAAGTAGGAGCGATACATGAAACTCAACCTCTGGAAACAACGCAAACCCAACGTGATCTGGGTGTTCGGTGATCAGCACCGCGGACAGGCCCTGGGATACCGGGGCGATCCCAACGTGCGCACCCCGAACATCGACAACCTGGCCCGGAACGGGTACCGGTTCGACTCGGCCGTGGCCGGCGCACCCTGGTGCTGCCCCTTCAGGGGCGCCATGCTGACCGGGCTCTACCCCCATCAGTGCGGCGTCACCCGCACCCCCATGGCCCTGGACCCGACAATCCCCACCATCACCGATCCCTTCAAGCAGGCCGGGTACCACAGCGCCTACATCGGCAAGTGGCACCTGGACGGATCGAACAACCACGACCACCACATTCCCCCGGACCGCCGGGGCGGATTCGACTACTGGATGGGATTCGAGAACAACAACAACCAGAACGAGACCTTCGTGTACGGCAGCGACCACGAAGAGCCGAGGCGCCTCCCGGGATACGAGACCGACTCCCTCACCGACCTCTTTTTGGAGCACGTCCGGGACCACGTGCAGCCGGAAGGCTCCGGAGAGGCCGGCGAATATCAGCCCTTCTTCGCGGCACTGAGCGTACAGCCTCCCCACAACCCCTACGTCCCGCCTACGAACACGCAGGATGGGAGAGACTACTACAAACATCCGGCGGAGATCGAGTTCCGCCCCAACGTGCCCCACGTCGACTGGATCAGGAAGGAGGCGGCCGAGGATCTGGCCGGCTACTACGGAATGATCGAGAACATCGACTACAACCTGGGACGCATCCGGCTGGCGCTAAAGGAGATGGGGATCGACCGTGAGACTTACATCGTCTTCTTCTCGGACCACGGCGACATGGTGGGCAGCCACGGCCAGTGGGCCAAGTCCAGCCCCTGGGAGGAGGCCATCAAGATCCCCTTCATCGTCGGCATCGTCGGAGGCAACTTCCACATGCGGGTCGGGGAGAGCGACGCGGTGGTGAACCACGTGGACATCGCGCCCACCACCTTGGGTCTCTGCGGCATCGAGAAGCCGGAGTGGATGGTGGGCCACGACTACTCTCGGCAATGTATCAAGCCGGGGCGGCCTGAGTATCGCGAATCCGGCGCTACGGGCGGCACAGGCGACGAACCCGACTCCGCCTACCTGCAGCAGATCCCGCGGAAGATGCACGCCCACTCGGTGAACCGGGCCTGGCGGGCGGTGCTGATGCGGGACGGCTGGAAGTACGTGTGTACGCCCAACAACGACTGGCTCCTCCATGATACGAAACGCGACCCATACGAGATGGCCAACCTGGCCTACGACCGGATGTTCCAAAAAGAGAAGGAACGCTGCCACGCCCGGCTTGAGCGCTGGATCGATGAGACCGGCGACGAGTTCGAGCTGCCGGACATCTCGCTGGATTACGCGGATCCGTGCGGATAGAAGACGCGCCGTTCGTCGTCGAAGGCGATCCGCGGTTCGGAGGGAAGCAGGGCCGGATCGATACCCGCCAACTCCGCCGGAATCGTGCGTCCGGCTTTGACCAACGCCTCGACATTTAGGGGAAACCAGCCGGCGAGCACGTTCATGCACTGCAGGATGGTCGACCCTGAACCGGCCAGGTAGTCCGTCCCGGCCAACGAGACCCGTCCCCGGTCGTTCAGCTCGACATCGGTTCCCAACGCCGAATAGCGCCCCGGCGGCAGTCCTGCAACACGTGATGCGTCCGAGACAACCGCGAATCCATCCGGCTTGCATCGCAGAATCACGGCGGCGAGGGACCTCGGGACGTGATGGCCGTCGGTGATGACCGTCGCCCCCAGCCGGTCGTCGGCCAGCACCGGCCAGATCGGGTTCCGGTGTCGGTCAATTGACGAGATGATGCCGTTTCCCAGATGCGTCGCCGCCACGGCGCCCGCGTCCGCGAGGGCCGCGATCGCCCCCTCCCCTGCCGCCTGGTGTCCCATGAACACCCGGATGCCCAATTCCGCCGCTGCTCGGGTAAGTTCCACGGCCCCGTCGAGTTCGGCCGCCATGGTCAGGATTCGCACCCTGTTTCCGCTCCGGCGTTGCAGCTTTTCCAGCAATTCGGGTTCCGGGGGCCGGCAGTGTTCGAGGGTATGGGCGCCGCGGTAGCCGTCTTCAGGAGAGATGAACGGTCCCTCGATGTGAAATCCCGGCACCGCGCCGGACAATCCGTGCTTCTCTATCGCTTCGGCCATGAGGGGAAGATTTCTCTCGTACACCCTCTCGGGAGATGTGACGACGGTAGGCAGGAGCGCCGCGGCGCCGGAATCGAGATACCTTCGCACCGTACCGACAAAAGCCTCTTCGGACAGATCAGGGTCGGAGAAGTCGTGGCCACGATGTCCGTTTATCTGGATATCAAAGAATCCGGGCAACTCGGTCATGCAACGACGTCCGGTAGCAGTGAAGCAGACTCACCGTCGAGCAGCAGCAGGCACTCGTCATGGTTCCTCACGACACTCGCAGGCACACGGGGCGAGATATCCTCCTGCACCGTGGCACGCACCGCCTCGGCCTTCCTCCGATCGGGAACGGAGAGTATCAACGCCGAACTCCGCATGATCTCACGGATGGACATGGAGATCGCCCTCCGAGGCACGTCCTCCAAGGTGGCGAACCACCCCTCCCCCAGCTGCTGCCGGCGGCACTTTTCGTCCAGATCGACGACTATATACGGTTCGGTGGTCTCGAAATCCGCAGGCGGGTCGTTGAAAGCCAGGTGGCCGTTCTCTCCGATTCCCGCGAAGCACACGTCGATGGTGGTTCGGCCTATCAGATCGGCGAGTCTCTTGCACTCCCCGGCGGGGTCGGCGGCCATGCCGTTCACGAACACCGCCTCCTTCAGCCCATCGACCTTGGACACGAACCGCTCCCGCAGGTACCGTACGAAACTAGCGGGGTGACCCGGACCTATCCCCAGGTATTCATCCAGATGAAACATGGTGACCTTGCTCCAGTCGATCTCCTCTTCGACCAATGCTTCCAGCATGGTAAACTGACTCGCCCCGGTCGCCAGGATGATATCGGCGCCGCCCTTCTCGGCAATCGCCTGTCGTATGCGTTTCGCGCCTTGTCCGGCACCGTATGCTCCCATTCCCATCGCATTCTCGAAAATCTGTATTTGCATGTCTGCCTCCTTTCGCCCATCTCCGAACAGGCTTCATCCTATGACGTGGGAATACGGATGTCAACGGAATCAAGAATTCGAATTCTCTCACGGCTTCTTGCCTGGAGCCGGAGCATAGCCTATACTGTACCTATGGGTTGGCTCTCACACCATGATCTACCGGCGAGTCTCGCAAAATGGGATCCCGAACACATCGACTCGGTAGGCGAGTCACAGCTCAAAGACGAAATAACCGCCTCGTTCGAACAAGCGCGGGCCTTCGCCCTCGTTCCAAACCGTTTTCGTGACGAAGCAGCGAGACACGGAGCGGATGACGCAATCTCCGGCATCATCGAAGCCGCCCGGAGTGGGAGCATGGTCCCCGCCCGCAGGATGGTTGCCAACCAACACCTCCATACTCTCGTAAAATCGGCAATCACAACCGTACTTGATGCGGTCGAAACCCTCGACGCCGGCTCGGTAAACGAGCGTCGTATCGTAATCATCCGGGATCGGCCGGGAAGTCCCACTATCTATCACGTCGATTCCGACTCGACGGTTCTGGCCCGGGTGGGACAGGGTCCGATCGAACGGGAGACTCCGACCATCTACCTCGGGCTCAACAGCCTCGAACTCATGGGTATCGAGGAGGAGCGGGGAAATCCCGAGTATTTCGAAACCCTGTGTACAATTCTTCGCATCGAAGAACGGGCAATCGAGACCGGGTTTGCACACCTCGAACCGATCCCCCCCGATGTCGTCGAACGATTGGACGCCCTGATCGCACGGCTCATCGAATTTTACCGGGTGGCGCCGCTACCGCCTCTGCCGGGGAAACCGGGAATCCGTCCCTTCACGGTCAAGAATCGCCGGTCGATGCTCGAGATGCTCGATGCGAGGGTACCCGAGAAGGAGATGGTTTTCGACTACCGAGAAAACCTACGGGCGATAGATACCCTCGAACGTCACGCACGTAGATACAAGAACGCCGGCGACCTGAAATCTCTGAGAGAGGTCGTACGTCTACTCGTCGCCGCCTCCGGTCACGACCTGCACGAGGTGCGAAACCGGGCCAATCTTCTGTTGGAACGAATCCTCTCTCCCAGGGAATTCGACTCTCCCCTGGCCACACGTTTCGCGACCACACGTGCCGGCGGAACGTATCGATTCGAACTCGACCTGCCTGCGTCAAGATCGAGCTATTTCCTCCGGATCTTCGGTGATCGGGCGGCGGCACAGTTTGTCACCGACCAAGAGATCGATTACGTAGATCTGGAGTTGACAAAGGAGGGGGAGACGTATTCCGCGGAGCACCTGTTCCGTACCATCGGTCAGTACGACTGGCTGGTCGGCCGGCGACGGGGTTCGAAGACCGTATTTCTCCAGCAACCGGCAGGCCGCATCTCGGTCATTCCCGATATCCGCGGACAGGTAATCCTCGAAATCTTTCCTGACATCCATGGTCACTCCCGAACGTGGTGGCGTACCGAACATCCGGGACTCGTCTACAACGAACACGGGCAGGTAATTCGCCGCGGCTCTTTACAGGACGTGGCGGCTCATCTGGAAGACCTGCGTGCGAGACTCGGGATCTCAGCGGTATATCTCCTCGGAGTACAGCGACGCGGCCGTAACATCCAAGATTGGTCGGATGCCGCTCGGTCCCCCTCCCCCTTCGCTCCGATGTCATTGACGGAGATAGAAGAGTCCATCGGCGGCAGCGAGGGACTGGAAAAGCTGGTTGCCGAGGCGCATCGTCTCGACCTGAAGGTGATCGTCGACATCGTGCCGCATCTGAATCGTACCAGTGACGAACTGCCGGACGAGTTGAAGGTCAAATGCTACGACGAGGGGGGGAACCTGGTCGTGCGGGCATCCACAGACGGACGCTTCGGCAGCTGGAACGACGGCATGCTGCTGAACTACCGTAAATTCGAAACGTGGGAATGGATGGCCGAATCGGTAGTCACACTGGTAGAGCGGTACGATATCGACGGCATCAGAATCGATTCCGCACATGCGGTGCCGGTGATGATGCAGCGCAACAACTACCCCTTTCAATTCGGCGAACGCCGAACCTTGGAATCACTCGTGGAGGGTGAGATAATCCTGAACGATCGCGAGCACGATCAGTTCGTGACCACCGGATACTATGACACGGCCTGCCAGGAGATTATCGCGGTTCCCTTCCATACGTATCTCGGAGCGATAATCCACAAGAAACTCCGCAGCCGAGGAAAAGAGTTCTTCCTCACCCTGGCAGAAAGCTACTGGGGCCGCGAGCAGCAACTCACGCGAAACGGGGTTGTTCCATACAATTCGGCCCTTTTCAAGATCTGTGAACAGATCTCGAGCGGAGAGGCGAATGTCGAGGAGATCTACCGCCTGTATAACTCCTACTACCGGAACGTACTCCCCCCTGGGTCGGAGTTACTCGGGATTTTCGGCAACCATGACGAACCTCGCGCCTTGATGGCCTTCGGCAGCCGGGGAGCGAGGGCGACCCTTATGCTCACCTCCTTTCTCAGCTCGTGCGTACTCGACTACGAGGGCGCCGCGGAGGGTGAGGCCTGGCGGGTGTTCATCGACAATATCTATGTCGATTGGAATCAATTCGAGGAATCCTCCTACCGGGCCATGGAGCCGTTCTACCGGGACGCCTACGCCTTCCACAGGAACAACGTCGGAGACGCGTATCTGGTACAAACCGACAACGAGTTCGTCGCAGCCGCCGCAAAGGTCACGAAGGATACCATCTGGATAGGAGCATTTAATTTCTCCGACTCCAACCAGGAGATCTCCTTAGTATTTGCAGATTCCGGGCTCCCGTTGAATCCAGATGGCTTCTACCGGCTCTCCGATCCGGTATACACGGCCATTACCGGCCAATCGGGCTGGTTCTCGGGACGAGAGCTCTTCGAATCACGAATCCATACGGTGATCGCTCGGGCCGACCGCATCAAACTACTGAAGATCGAACGCACCGACGTAACGGAGTCCAACTACGGCGAGTTCCTGCGAGACTCCTTCGCCCGTGTCCGGACTCTCGAAAGCCCCGAGGCATTCCGTTCCAGTTTCATATTCCGCGAGATCTCCCGCCACGCGGCCGTCGAATTCGAATCCGCACCGAAAGTAGCCGAGAGGGAGATCGACGAGGAAAACGGCGCTAAGCGCGATACTCTTGAGAGAGAAACCGGCGAAATAGCCCGTTTCGCCTCGGAGAAGCTGGCGCCGGCCTTGGCGGGTCTCTCGGACAAGGAGATCGAGATCGGATTGAAACGGCTGTCGTATTACCTCTGTGAGGCGGGAAGACTCACGAACGAACAGGCCCGGCAATTCCTCGAGCGCCTCGGAGACGATAGGTACGATAGGCTGGCAATCCTCGGCAAACGCTGCCTCTATCATCATCGGTCGGGCACCTTCGTATTCGCGGCGGCGGAAGCCGAACCATTCTCCAAGTCCGGAGGGCTGGCCAATGTCCTCTATGAGCTTCCCCGCAGGCTCGCCGCATCGGGGGAGCAGGTATGCGTCATCACGCCGCTCTACCGGCAGGGTGACGAGAGCGCTCGCACGAAGATGGAAAAAACCATCGCGAAATACGAAATTCAGTACACCGGCCGGAACGTTTGTTTCTGGGTCGGGTCACGGCAGTTCGACGTGGGAGTCCACGAAGGCACCGTAGACGGAGTCACATACTACCTCCTCGATCATCATGAGGCGTTCGACGGCCTCTATTGGGGGGTGACCGGCGGCGAAAAATTGATGCGCCGCACCGCCTTTGCCCGGGCTTGTCTTGAGGTAATTCGGGACTTCTATCTCTATCCGATGGCGATCTTCACCAACGACGCCTTCACAGGCCCGATCTTTCCGATCCTGCTCTCCGATCCCGGATACGCAGGAGACGCGAGCTTCGCCCGAGCCACCCGCTTTCACATCATCCACAACTGCGGTTGGCAGTACTTCGATTCCTATCATCGGTACGAGAACGACTCGGATATCCTGACGATGTTGAACCTGCCCAAGGACGCCGAACGGTTCTTCATAGATCCGGTGGACCACAGCAAGATCAACTGCATGGCCGCCGGCATCCGCGCGACGGAACAGGTGATCACGGTCAGCCCATCCTACGCGGAGCAGATCAGGTACCAGGCCGACGGGCTCGAACGGGTCATTCACCATGCGGCAGGCATCAGTAACGGGGTGGGAGTCGACTTCGCGGAACGGGCGGAAGAGCGGATCGGAGAGAGCGGTTTCAGGGAACGCTCATACCCGATTCTGGCCAAACGTCTCGCCGCCGATCCCGGATTGAGGCATCGGGTCATCGCCCACTATCCCGAAGTACCGGAAGGATTCGACGCATGCTCCAAGATCGAAGATCCCGTACGACGCCTGGGCGCGGTGCGGCTTCTCTATAAACTCCTGCTCCAGTGTGACCGCGGTCTCGACATCGATCCCGACATCCCCCTGTTCGTCATGATTCACCGCATCACGGAGCAGAAGGGGTTCCAATTACTGCTCTCGTCCTCCGAAAGAATCGCACGTACCCTGGGATTCCAGGGAATCGTGGGGGGATCGGTATCGGGCGGAGATCAACGCGGATCGGAGCTGGCCGAAGGGTTGCGTTCTCTCGGAAACTTTTATCCCGGTCGCATCCAGGCCGGAATCGGATTCCAGGATGTGAGTGCGCCGTTGTTTGGCGCGGACGTATTTCTCATGCCCTCCCTTCAGGAGCCCGGCGGTATCTCCCAGCTCGAGTCCATGGCCTGCGGCTGCTTCGTCATAGCTCGAGCCACGGGAGGCCTTCGGGACACGGTCCGGCCCATATCGGTCGGTTCCGACGGCAGAGTTAGAGGAAACGGATTCCTGTTTTCCGACTACACTCCGGAAGCTCTCTTCGATGCCATGGAACGGTGCCTCCGATTTCTCAAAGACTCGGATCCACGTGCCGTCACCGACGCACGACACCGCATGATGCAGGAAGTATACTCCTGGGACAATCCCGCATCGGAGTATGTCCATCTAGTGTATGGTTCCAAAGAGATTCTCCATCCGTAGACAATTGTAGTGGCCCGAA
>CAZAKE010000045.1:4692-7122 GCA_964485495.1 uncultured Spirochaetales bacterium | reverse complement strand
GCCCGAACACGAATCCACACCACAAAAGAGCGGGAGGAAGAGATGAACATACCGGTACTTCACGTCCAAGGGGCCGGCTTGGCTGAGGCTTACGAGCGGGCCCTCATCAGTCTCTACGAGAACGGAATCAGGATGAAGACTCAGTACGACAAGGAGGACGATCCTCCCAGTATCGACGCCACCATGAACATCACGACGCTGGAGCCGGATTCCGAACCGATGATCCACAAGGGGTTTCCCGGGGGAATCGAAGACCTGGCTGCCCGGGGAAGACATGAACGGAAGCCCATCATCCGGGCAGGGAATGGGAGTCGACCAGATAACGAAGATCGTCGAGAAACTGGCCGCCCAACCGTTCACCCGGCAGGCCCAGATGATCACCTGGATGCCGCCAATGGACTTCGACGTCTACGATCCTCCCTGCCTGCAGAGCCTCTGGTATCGACTCGTGGAAGACGAGGGAGAGTATTGGCTCAACTGTAACATCCGGTTTCGGTCCAACGACGCCTGGGGTGCCCACTTCATGAACGCCTTCGGATTCCTGGAGTTCAACCGGCGGCTCATCGTCGCTCCGCTGACCGAACGGCTCGGGAAGCCGGTGAACCTCGGCCGGCTCAACTGGCAGGCCGACTCCTTCCATCTGTACGGAAAGGATCAGAAGCAATTCAAGGAGCTCTTCTGGGACCGGCTACAGTCCACCGCCTTCGAAGATCGGACCTACCGTTTCGACGACGAGGTGATACGGGAGATTTACAAGGAATCGGAAGCCGCGATCAGAGAGAAGATCCGCGCGTTCGACACCCGCTGACGGTACTCAATTACGTGCCTGCGTCAATCGATCTCGGCAAGGTCGGCGAGTTCGGCGAGCCACTCGTCGGCCTTGGCGTCGCTGGGCATGCGCCAGTCTCCCCGGGGGCTGAGTGCGATGGTTCCCACCTTGGGCCCGTCGGGAAGGCAGGAGCGTTTGAACTGCTGGGAGAAGAACCGCGTATAGAATACGCGGAGCCACTTCAGGATCGTTTCTCTTTCGTAGGTATCCTCGAACGCCAATGTGGCAAGCAGCAACACCTTCGCTGGGCGGAAGCCGCAGCGGATACCGTTGTAGAGGAAGAAGTCGTGCAACTCGTAGGGACCGATGGTGTCCTCGGTCTTCTGGGCGATAGCCCCGTCGGAATCGGTAGGAAGCAGCTCCGGCGAGATGGGCGTATCGACGATGTCGAGTAGGACGCCGGATGTTTCGGGGTTCGCCCACTGCTCCGCGACGAAGCGGACCAGGAATTTCACCAGCGTCTTCGGCACCCCGGCGTTTACGCCGTACATAGACATGTGATCGCCGTTGTAGGTGCACCATCCGAGGGCGAGCTCGGAGAGATCTCCCGTGCCGATGACGATGCCTCCGACCATGTTGGCCTTGTTCATGAGCACCATGGTGCGCTGCCGGGCCTGTACGTTCTCGTAGGCGGTATCTTCGGGTTTCCCCGAATGTCCGATATCTCTCAGATGCAACTCACAGGCCGGACGGATGTCCACCGTCTCCAGATGCAGGCCCATCGACGCACAGAGCTTCTCGACGTTTCCCCTGGTTCTGGCGCTGGTACCGAATCCGGGCATCGTGACGCAGCGGATCCCCTCTGTGGCTAAATCCAACTCTCGGAAGGCTTCCACGGTCACCAGCAGGGCGAGGGTCGAATCGAGACCGCCGGAGAGGCCGATGCACGCCGTAGAGCAACCGATATGCGCCAACCTGGTCGCCAGCCCCGCCGACTGGATCCGGAAGATCTCCCGGCAGCGGTCTTCCAGGTCGTGGGCATCCGGCGGAACGAAGGGATGGGGGACGATCGGCCGCTTCAGCCCCAGCGTCCCCGCCGAAAACGGGCCCGGCACGGCGACGATCCTCACGCGGCATCCTCCCTCTAAGCCGACGGCATCGCGGAAGGTCGTGTAGTTGCGCCGTTCGTGCCGCAGGAAATCGATGTCCACGTCGGCGATGGTCAGGACCGGGCCGCGCCCGAACCGCTCTCCCTCCGCCAGGATCGTCCCGTTCTCGGCAATCATGGTGTGTCCGCCGTATACCGTGTCCGTCGTGGACTCCCCCACGCCGGCGGCGGAATAGGCATATGCGCAGATACACCTGGCCGACTGCCCGCGGATCAGGTCGGTTCGGTAGCCGATCTTTCCCACCAGATCATTGCTCGCGGAGATGTTCACCAGGACCTCGGCGCCATTCAGGGCCGCCCGGGTGCTCGGAGGAATCGGGCTCCACAGGTCCTCACAGATCTCGACGCCGACCGTTACGCAGCGGCTCCCATGGACGGGTTTCATCCGTCCTGATCCTGCGGTTTCCGTGGTATTGAAACCGATGGCCGACCCCTGGCCGTTCCTTCCGCCATTGAGTGAAAAGAGAAGGTCCGTTCCGATAGGGACCGCCTG
>CAZAKE010000045.1:0-4592 GCA_964485495.1 uncultured Spirochaetales bacterium | reverse complement strand
CCGGGCGGTCTCTCCCCTGGGTGCTCCCAGGACCTGTTTCTCGCGTCTACCGCGTCTACCGCGTCTACCGCGGATCGAATACCCGCAAGCTTCCTCGAAGAGGCAAACCAGCGATCTTCATAGAACTCGTTGTAATTGGGGATATAGGTTTTCGGGACCAGCCCCAGGATGCGGCCGCCCGAGACGACGGCCGCGCAGTTGAAGAGGAGGCCTCGGTATTCTACCGGAAGCCCTACCACCGCGGCCAAAGTCAGTCCCGCGGATTCGTGTGCGAACCGGGCGAGTCCCTCCGCCGCCGAGTCGAGTAACCGTCTCTGTCGAAACAGGTCTCCGCACGCGTACCCCGTGAGGCACAACTCCGGGAAGGCCACGAGATCGGCACCCTCTTCACCCGCTCGTCGGAGAAGGTCCAGCATGGCGTCCGTGTTTCTTTTTACCCCGGCGACGGTTACAGGGGGTACCGCGCACGCAATCCGTACGAATCCGTATTCATCCATGGATTCGATGATACCGCTTCGTGTGAGAGGCGGTCAACCGCGGGACAGGATGGGGTTATACGGTTTCATCTTGTACGAAAAACGCCCAGAGCCGGTCCTCGGCAGGAGGCGGCGCCTCGATGACGACCTCCTCGCCGGAGCCTACGGGGTGCCGAAAGGAGATACGCAGGGCATGAAGATGTATTCCGCCGCCAGGATTCGACCGCCGGGCACCATACTTCAGGTCGCCCTTTATCCGGCAGCCGGCCGCCGCCAGTTGAGCACGGATCTGGTGGTGCCGTCCCGTCTGCGGCGTCACCTCCAACAGAAAATAGCGGTCCGACCTGCCGGCCAACCGATACTCTAGTTCGGCACGTTTCGCCCCGGCTGCGTCCTCAGCTTCGGTGGTGATGTAAGACTTGTTCTTCTTCGAGTTTCGGACCAGGTAATCGGTCAGCGTCCCCTGCTCCTGCGCCGGCGGGGATTCCACCACGGCCCAATAGGTCTTGTGCACTCCGCCGGTACGGAACAACTCGTTCATCCGCTTGAGGGTCTTACCGGTCTTGGCGAAGACGACCACACCGCTGGTTGGCCGGTCCAGCCGATGACATACACCCAGGAACACGTTCCCGGGCTTCCGATCGCGCTGCTTCAGGAACCGTTTGACTCTCTCCGACAGCGGCTCGTCTCCGGTTCGGTCCCCCTGCACGATCTCGGAGATCTTCTTGCAGACGGCGATCAGGTGATTGTCCTCGTATATGATGTCGGCCTCGCACAGTTCAGGACCAGCGCTATCCCGTCTCGCGCTACCCCCTCTCACCCCATCCTCACTCATTTCGCTCATATCGGCCGACACCATCCTATCATACGCACGAATCAAACCGGCAGCGCCGTCATCGAGGAGAGCAACCCAGGATTCCCGGTTGCCTTGATCGCTTCGGCGGTACTCATCACACTCACACTGCCGTTGTCGAGAACCTCCAGCAGGGCCACCGCCGCGCCGCGAATATCGTCTTCACCGGCGGCCAGGAGGAGATCTCGCTTCTGCCGGCGGAGCGTGTCGGTGATCCCATACAGTGTCCGTCGGAATCCGACGATACTCGTCTCCGACGGCGCCATCGGACGCAACTCCCTGCCGGCGACGGAGATGATGGCCTTCTCGAGCTCGTCGACTCCTACTCCGCCGTCTCGAACCATCACGAGGCTGGTACGATATGCTTCGAGAGTCTCCAATATCCGCGGGTCTCGGTAGGAGGAAAAGGTAAACACACCGTCGTTTCCGTTGTTTGCCGCGGAGACCCCATATGCACCCCCCACCATCCTGACACTCTCCCATAGTAGGGTGGTACTCAGTAGGTGCGCCAGCAGGAGCTCGAACGTATGCAAGGGCGAATCGATCCCCACAGAGGGGACCGCCAGGCCCACATATCCGACGCCGCCGGGAACCGCGAATGATTCTGCCTCGGAGTACTTGGCGGTAAAGGTCGGACTCGACGTACCCGGAGAACCCGCCTGCAGCCCCGAGAAGATCGATTTCACAGGCACGGCCAACTCACTGATCATCTCCTCGGTTCCGGTCAGATTCGCACAAATACGGCGGCGGACAATGATTGTCTCCCTGATCCGCTTGAACGCATCGATGAGTCGATCCAGCGATTCCGGCAACCCTTCCGCGAGATCGTTGAGAAACAGGTACTGATCAATTCCCCGCCACGCTTCTTCGGTGGCGAGGGTATGGGCGAGTCTTCCGGCCGCCCGCAAGGACACAAGGGAGTGACCGGCCGATTGCAGGGAAGCACGGAAATCGTTCCGCTGCTCCAGAACGAGATCCCGGATCCTCTCACGATCATCGAAATCGGCCTCGGTCAGCATCCGACCGAGCAGACCCAGCGCCTCGCCGGCATCCTCCCGGAGGGCCTTGATGCGGAAGAAGAGCAGTTCCCTGTAGACATCGTCCGTGCCGATGTTTAGATTGGATTCCAGGAATGTGGCAAGTCCGCCGGCCTTCAGCGCCAACATCCGGGCGACACGATCCCACGGGACACCGGGAAACCCGCAGCCGCACACCGCACGGCTGAACAGCGGAAGATAGACGGAGAGGGCCTGTCCGAGACCCCTGACGTCGAAGGCCAGATCCACATAGGCGATATCGTTGGTATGCATGGGATGTGTATACACGGTGATTCCGTCGGCCGTACCGACGACGGTTTCGATGATCTTCACTTCGGATGGCAGATCAGAGAGGCCGAGGCGCGGGACCTTCGCGACCTGCTCCGGATCGTCCGGAGTAGCCTCGAACTCGGCCAAGTGCCTGTTCTGCCGTCGAATTCGGTCCCTGTCCGCCTCACTCATCTCGCGGCGCAGCGTCCCGAGGTACTCGTCGATCTTGCCCATCTCACGGGCCACATGATCGTGGTCGGGATGCACGGTAAGGGAGAGTCGGTGGGTATTATCGAGAAACCATCTGCGAATAAGCCCTTCGAAGTATCCGGCCGTCCGCACCGAGCCCGAATCGACCGTATTCCCCGTATCCGTATCTGATTCAATATCCGGCTCTGTTTTCGTTCCCAATCTCGAGACCCCGGGTTTGTATCCTGCGGCGGCTTTTACCCGTTCCATACGCGGCCGGAACTCCAGGGCGGAGAAGATATCCGCGCCGTGGATCCAGGCCCGGTATGCCCGGCCCATGAGCCTGAGCCCGAAAGGGATACCGCCCTTGATCTCCCGGTTTCGAAATTCGATCTGCTTGATGCCGGCCTCGACGGTATCCGCAGGTAACCCTGACTCGGCGAGTCGCCGCAGTTCGTCTATCAGGAAGGTCTCGAACTCTTCGACTCGCTCCGGATCGCTTCCCCTGATTCCGAAGGTACATACCGCCTGGGAGACGTCCGTGTCGATGCCACTCACCGGAGAGACATCCTGACCGATCCCCGAATCCAGGATAGACTTCTGCAGCGGCGCTCCCGCATTCCCCAGGAGTATCTCAGTCAGGACCAGAAGCCCGAGGCTCTCGTACAGGTCCGAGACCGGAACGGTCAACCAACTCACGGCGATAGTACTCTTCCCGGTAAGGTCGCCCTCCGGAGCGGCGGGGCTCGTGCGGATGAGTCGCCGTGGAGCATCCCATGCCGTCTGTCTCGGAAGATCGATGAGGGCTCGAGCCCCGGCGGCGTCGTGAGACAAGCCGGCCAGGACCTTGCGGTCGATGAACTCGAGCTGCTCCTCGGTGGGGATATTGCCGTAGAGAAAGATCAGGCAGTTCGACGGATCGTAATGGGTCGAGTGGAACCGCAGGAACTCCTCGTACCGGAGTCGAGCGATAGAGTCGGGTTCGCCGCCGGAGTCGAAACGGTAGGGCGTGTCCGGGAACAGTCCCCTGTTGACCCATTCCCCGGCGATCCCATCATGGGAGCTATAGCTGCCTATCATCTCGTTGTAGACCACCCCGCCTACCGACAGATTTCCGTCGTCGTCGAGTTCGAGCCGGCACCCCTCCTGCCGGAACGTCTCCTCACGCATGAGCGGCCTGAAGACAGCATCACCATACACCAACATCAAGTTGTAGTAGTCGCGGGGAAGAACCGTCGCCGCCGGGAACACCGTCTTGTCCGGATACGTCATGGCGTTGAGGAAGGTGTTTACACTCCCCTTCAGGAGAGCGAGGAACGGGTCCTTCAGCGGATATGACCGGGAACCGGAGAGCACGGTATGCTCGACGATATGCGGCACTCCGGAGGAGTCGGGCGGCGGAGTCTTGAAACCGAAACAGAAGAAGTTCTCCTCGTCGTCGTTTCTGAGATGCAGCACTCTGCATCCTGATCTCCGGTGCTCCAGATACACCCCCTCGCCCCGATGCTCAGGAATCCGTCGTGTATCCAAAACCTCGAAGCCTGAAATCGTATCGCCTATCCGCATCCTATACCTCGTTGCATAAACTCCATATAGTTATACAATTTCCACGGGATTCGTTACAGTACATGACTGCGATTCTCATTTTGACAGATTTGTAGTCATATATCAGTTCCTTTTCCGCGATATCGACTTCGTACCTCGTCGAATCGCCTCGAAAAGTGCAACAATACGGAGAAATGTGGCACATTCGAAATATGGCGGTAG
>CAZAKE010000044.1:0-30163 GCA_964485495.1 uncultured Spirochaetales bacterium | reverse complement strand
TTATTAATAGAAAAGGATGAGGATAGTGCTTTGGTTGCTGTTGCCCATATGAAACAAGGAACTGTTATTGAACTAGATTCAGATTTATCAATATATTCTGCAAAAATTGGAATGGATTACAAATTACCGATGGCTGATAGTATTATTTATGCTACAGCAAAGAAATATAGGTGCATCCTATGGACTCAAGATAAACATTTTAAAGAATTAGAAAACATTAAGTATTTTGAGAAAGAAAAGAAGAAACAAGAGAAATCGTAGAACAATCGCTTCAAACTGACTTGCCCTTTGTCGCGGTTCTTGCTGCTCGCTTCGCTCGCTTGCGCAAGAACCGCGCCAATCCGCTTCGCGGAACGGGCGGCGCAGGTTAAGCAAATGGTATGTGGCGCAAGCGAAATACCTTCCGTCAGTGCTTATTGAGTGATAAGGTGAAATACAAGAATGGGAAGTAAAAGCCAGATTTGCACGCTAACAGAACTAGTAGAAAGGATTGCTCTAGATACACAAGCGTGGACACGCGATGGTTTTGCAATGAACGAGTTGACGGCAAAATCATTCCATACTTAGAGAAACCTGTTGCTGTATATCCTTCAACAATTCATTCCAGAATACCCAGTCAACGGGGATGGTTCACTCTTCACGGCAATGACAAAAGAGACATAGAGTGCATTTTCCAAGGAGACCTCATCAGGCTGTCGAAAAAAAAGCGGCCGACAATCGGCCGCTTAGCGTTGATACCGTTCACCCTGTTCAAAAAGTGATTTTTCTTGATTCCACTTTCTTGCAATTCCGTCTTTTCTTATTCGTCTTTTTCATCCGTCTTTTTCATTTTTTTTCTTCATTTGTTTTCTTCATCCGTCTTCTTCGATCGACTTGCTTCAATAGTTGCTTCTCTGTATTTTTCTCTGTACTGTCTTACCTCCGAAGGACCATATCCCCCGACTTTTTCAGATTCACTTTTTTCTATCTCATGGCGCGAAGACCATCTTGAGAACGCCGTAGCGGCGTTCCGGTCTATACACATACAAGCAAGAAACGTGCCAACCGATGTATAGGGGTGATGGGTCGAGAGGAGCAATGGTAGTGTGAAAATATACGGGAATGCCCCTAGTGGGGTTGCCGGAATCATCGGTACTATGGCGGGTTTCGCCGCATAAAACTCGATCTACCCCTTCCACCGACAACCATGTTGTCGTATAATGGTAACTCGCTTAACGGTAACGGAGTGACACTTGTCCGCGATGCCCCGTTTCTGAAGAAGTCTCCCAGGCTCGGGGAAGGGTCTGCAGCGCATGTATGTATCAATCGATCCGAACAACTATTTTCAGATGGAACATATATGAACGATCTCCGAATACTGATCGTCGATGATGAAATCGGCAACGCCAACTACGTACACCGCATCCTGCGGGACTACGACACCAGCGTGCACTCGAACTCCACGAAGGCGCTGGCGAAGTTCCGGGAATCCACCTTCGATATCGTCATCGCCGATCAGAAGATGCCGTCGATGACCGGAATCGAGTTGATTCAGGCCTGCCGTGACAGCAATGATGATTTTCTCGGGATCATCATCTCCGCCTACACCGATTCGGAAGACCTGGTGGACGCCGTCAACTCCAATCTTATCCACAAGTACATCGTCAAGCCCTTCGCTCCGGAGGTACTCCTGCAGCATGTGATGCGTACGGCGGAAGTCCTGCGGCTGCGCCGTGATAAGGCAACGTTGGAACGGAAATTGCACGAAGAAAACCGGATGCTGTCGGTTGAGAATGAGCATCTGAAGGGCGGAAGGTATGGCTGCGATCGGCTCCTGGGGAACAGTCCGATCATGCGCCGGGTCCGAGATCGGATCCGAACCTTCGCGGTGTCCGCGAGTTGTGTCTTGATCACCGGAGATTCCGGAACCGGCAAGGAGTTAGCGGCCCGGGCGATTCATGAGGAGTCTCCCCGAATGGGCAAGCCCTTGATACTACTCAACTGCTCCGCTATATCGGCCGGAATCTTCGAGAGCGAGCTCTTCGGTCATGCCAAAGGCGCGTTTACCGGCGCGGAAGCGCGCAAGGAAGGGTTTTTTCAGCTGGCCGACGGGGGCACCCTGTGCCTGGACGAGATCGGCGATATGCCGCTCGATCTTCAGCCCAAGGTTCTCAGGGCCATTCAATTCGGCACCTTCTATCCGGTCGGCAGCCGGACGGAATGTACCGTGGATGTGAGGATCGTCGCGGCGACCAATCGTAACATCGAGAATCGTGTCGCGGCGGGTGAGTTTCGGGACGATCTGTATCACCGGCTGAACGTGCTCCGTATCCATCTGCCGCCGCTGCGGGAGCGGAAGGAAGATATCCTGATCCTGCTGGACCACCTCCTCAGGAAAAACGGGAGACCCGACTTTACCGGAACGCTGTCTCCGGAGGTCGAGCAGCAGCTACGGGAACTTCCGCTGCAGGGGAACGTCCGGGAGCTCGAGACCATCGCGGAGCGGATCGCCCTGATGGTAGGACCCGGCGAACGGCTGACGGCCGAGGTGCTACGAGATCTGACCGGCGGAACGGTTCTTCCCGATCCTATTGACGATGTGGAACGACGAAGGCAAGATCGGGATTCAGGCGGTGGAGGACCGCGCAGGGGACTCACCGTCGAAGAAGCGTCGGAATTGGACGTGAAAGAGCTATTCGAGGGACGCGAGACCTTCGACCTGAAGGCGTACCTCGAGGAGATCGAGCGAACGCTTGTTTTCGAAGCCTTCGAGCGGCACGGCGGAAACATTACGCAGACCGCGGAGTATCTCTCGTTGAGCCGACAGGGGCTAAAAAAAATGTTATCAAGATATGGAAGCAAAAAAGATGGAAACGAAAATGATGGAAACAGAAATAATGGAAACGAAAAAAATGGAAACAGCGAAAACCAAAGGGATTCGGATTGATCCGGACGGACTGCTGCTACCGGTTCTCGTGTGGTCGATCCCCATACCCTTCCTGGTAATCCAGTTCATCCTGGCCCCCCGAGTCATTCCGCAATATATGATCTACCGTCTCGATAGGGCCGCCTGCCTCCTGTTCTATGCAGTGTTGTGTATCTCATCACTGTATTTGAGGAGGCACGCGAAACTTATCTTGACGGGCGCGGCCGTTGCGGTGTGTGCGTGTTTCTTCATCGAGGCGGTCACTATCTTTCCGCGGATCTACGAATGGAACGACACGATATCTCTCTTCGTCTTCCTGAATATCGTCGCACTCGTGGTCATCACCTCGGTCTGCAGCTTCCGCTGCCGATTTCCCGGCCCGATCGTTCCCCTCGTCATTACTATCCTGTATGAGATAGCCCTCTACCGGCGTATGGCCGATATGCCCACGGTGTTTCTCTATCTGACCGTCGGACTCACCGTCTCTTCCGTCATCATCTTCGGCATGCTGGCCAGGGTTCAGGCGGGCCATGAGGTGATCTCCAGGCTGTACGACGAAGAGCGGTATCTGAATCGCGAACTCGCGTTGACCAAGGGACGGCTCCTCGAGAAAGAAAAAGCCTTCTCTCTCAGCCTCCTCACCGCGGGTATCGCCCACGAGATCAACAATCCGATCAATTACCTGAGCGGAAATCTGTCTTTTCTGAAGAGAGATTTCGAAGGCCTACTCGAGTTGACGAGACCCGACACATTCGCGCAGGAGATCAGACAGAAGATCGGCATACTCGCGGACGACTTCTCCCAGATCGTGGCGGAGTACGAGTACGGCTTTCGGGCGATCTCGGATGTCGTCCGGAACCTGAAGCAACTCTACGCACGGTCAGATACCGATTTTTCTCCCCTTTCTGTCAGGGAGATCCTGGACCGAACCCTCTACTTCTTCCGACTCACCTACAATGCCAAGGCGTACACCTTGACCGATACGCTTCCTGAGGATCTCCGGATCATGGCCAATTCGACCGATCTGCATGCGATCCTCTCGAATGTCCTGAAAAACGCGTATGAAGCCATCGACGCGGGCGGTACCATTCGGATCTCCGGCAGATATGAGAATGAGCGGGGGATCATCGAGATCGAGGACGACGGCTGCGGCATACCGACGGCAGAACTCGATAGGATATTCGATCCCTTTTACTCAACCAAATCCGGCGATGAGGAAAACTCGGGCATGGGCTTAGGACTCGCCTTATGCAGGGAGATCCTTACCGATAGCGGCGGAGAGATCCGGATCGAGTCGGAGGAAGGAAGATACACCAAGGTGATCATCGAGGCCGTCGGCGCCTGATGGGTGTGTATTCTATCCATTCCATACGAGGAGCGACGATTTGAAACCACGGAACTGTATGAGCGGGCGAGTCGGGTTTCCGCGCGCATCGGTCACAGTATTGGCGGCGGCGGTCGGGATGGCGGTTTGTAGTATGCTCACGACCGTGTTGACTGCATGCGGAAACGACGGCGTCTGGAGCATGGACGTAGAGGAGTGCCAGGGACTGGGAGTAAACACAACACGGTTTGAGAAAAACGATATGGCCGGCTGGGGACTCCTCGGCCGAACAGAATTGTCCGATACGGATGTTCCCTTTCTCATCACGGGGGACATCACGGGTAATAACGACTACGAGATCGTGTTGGCGGACTACACGAATCTCGTCGTATACGGGATCGGAGGGCATGAGCTCAGACGCCTGGACATGCAGGACAGGAAGATCCATTCCGCCGTTTGTGGAGATCTGGATCGTGACGGCAAGGACGACATTATCGTGGGCGCGTTCGGCGGTCAGGCGGCGAGGGTGATCGCCTTCAACGGGACGTTTGCTGAGATCCTCGACGAGTCGTTCGACGAGATGATCGACGGGAATACAACGGTCCATTTCGTCAAGGACGGACGGCTCTATTTCTCAGGCTATTCCCAATTGGCCGTCGTTCCGAAGATCGTGGCGGCCCTGGATGGCGCGACGAGGGAACGGCTGTGGACCTACTACTCGGGTCCCCTGCCGCTGGATGTGTCGGCAAACGCAGACGGAACGATACTTACGCTGTCCGACCGGGGGCACTCCAAGGAGGGGCTGGTCAGGGAGGAGAACCCTTCGGGAGATTCCAAATTCAAAGCCAGGCTGGTGTTGCTTGCCGGCGACGGCGAGGTTCGCTATTCCGAGCCGATGGGTCCGGACACTCGGAACGGCTATTTCGTAGAGGAGGGAATCTCGCGGCTGACTACTCGGCTCTTCGATCTGGACGGCGACGGCACCGATGAGTTGATCGCGGCGATCGGGCGCATATCGGAGTTGTATGTCGGCCCGTCCGAGCTCAGGATCTACGCGTGGGACGGTGAGGAGACACGTATTCAGGCGAAGCGGGAGTTCGACCCGGAAACCGAGATCGGCTTCTCCGTAGTCTCTCACGAGGGAACCATGTATATCGTTGCAGTCTCGCGTACTGCCGGAAAGGTTTCCCTGCTGGAGCCGAATCTCAAGACAGTGGGAGAATGGGAGTCTCCGGCGGAGGGAGGGATTACCGTTCTCCGCGAAATCGGCGACTACGACGGTGACGGTGAACCGGAGATCTGCGTCACCTCACACAACCGGCTGGTCTTTCTCGATATGGATCTGCAGGTGGAGTTCGAGACCGCGGTGCCCTGGGAGATAACGGACGTCGCCATACCGGCCGGGAAACGACCGGAGGTGTGGGTCCTGGGCAACCACATCCTCAGGTTCGGACCGACGGAGGATTCGTCCGGGACGGTACAAGTTTGGACCGATCCTCCCGGGGCGCGGGTGTATGTAGACGGAGAAGAGATAGATCCTGAACGACTGCCGCAGATCCGCGGCGTCAAACCCGGCGATCATTTGATACGGGCGGAATTGGATGGAGAGTATTTCACCGAACGCCGGATCACGGTGGAGGCGGGACGGGTAACCGAGGTTAGTCTGGAACTGGAGGGGTATGGCGAGGAGGCGATGATCGATTACCGAGGCGCCGCCGCAGTGCAACCGGCGCCATCCCCCGAACGGCCGATCAGGCGGTTCGAGGATCTCTCCGTCGAGTATGAGATGGAATACGATCCGGGGTATGGTACTCTCTGGCTTATTAGAGATATCGTGGCCGGTCCGGAGAAAGATTTGATATTCCACGATTCCGGCGATTGTTCCATGACCGTCACCGATCTTCAGGGGAACTATATTCGTCGGTTTTACTACCCGACACGAAAGCGGAATCGCTCATTCCACGTGCAGGCGGGAGATGTGAACCGAGACTCCAAGCAGGACCTCCTGATGACAATCACGGATCCGATTCGAGTGTGGGGAGTCAATGGTGACGGTCGGTCGATTCTCTACAAGGAGTTCGGCGATTGGCCTAATTGCGCGCCATCCAACGCGCTCTTTTACGACAACGTGCTCTATACACAGTTAATCACGGGATATATCCTTAGTCCGCGTGGAGTATTCGGGTTCGACACCGCCACGGAGGAGATACTCTTCTACTATCCTACGGCCACCACTCTTTCCAGCACGCCTGTCCATCGAGACGGCAAGATGTATCTTGCATCATATACTCCTACCAACGATATCAGCGTCGAATATCCCACCGGCCTCGTCAACGACGACGGCAGGTTTTTCGTGCATATTGTAGACACCGAGGGGAATCAGCTGCCGACGAGTTTCCCGGTTCCCGGCGACGGGAGTCACGGATTACTGTGTCCGCTTCAGCATGATGTGGACGGCGACGGACACATGGAGGTTCTCTACACGGCCGGTAAGAATGAATACTATCCGGGAACCGGGCAACTGCTCCTGTTAAATGAGGAGGAGCACCGGCTCGAGGTGCTCTACAACGGCCCGGAAGACAGCATTCCTGTTGTACAATTCGAAGGAAAATGCGGCGGAGAGCGGATCTACGCCGTGACGTATCATCGGATGTCGATCGTCGATCTCCTGGACGAGGAGTTCTCCCTGATTCGGCGTCTGGATCTGCCGGAACTCATGGACGACTTTGTGGCGGCGTCTGTATACTGGGCCGATCTCGATGGTGACGGCGAGACGGAACTATACTGCCGAGGGAAGAACTCGATTCACATCTTCGACCCGCATGGAGACCCGATCCACAGAATTCCCGTCCCGGTCGGAGACGGTCGCATCTCACGATTCGAGATCATCGATTACGATGGGGACGGCCGGCTCGAACTGAATATTGCAGTCGGATCCCGGATCTGGTTTTTTGGCTATTGAGGAATCGGGTGTATCCGGGAACCACACGCACGGTAATTCATGCGTACGACTATCCGTATCGCCTCGAGAAGGTCGGAAAAAATGAGAGATGTGGGCGGTGTGGGTCTGTACACGCTGCGCAAGGCCGGAGGCGACCGTTGAACGGCTGTCGTTTTTTTCTATTCTTTCTGTTTTTTCTGTTCTTCTCCTTCGTGTCGGCGGGCATTGTAGGATGTGAGTTCGTATCCACGACGAATAGTAGATTCAGGGATGATGAAAAGACAATCTCGGGTGTTGTATTTTCCGGGACCGATATTCTCGAGATAGATTCGCTTCCCGAATCTATCGCTGTATTCAATAGGGGAATTTTACCTGGAGAGGAGCTATCTGAACCGTGGCGTGTATTCTCGATCGATATCCGCGGATGCGGTCAGGATGAGATCGTCGCGGTGAACGGCCGGTGGATGTGCATCATCTCCCTCGACAACACCCGATACGCCGAATACCCTATTCCGGTCGGCGGGGGGATTCCCGCGTTCGCGGCTGATGTCGATATGGACGGGAAACATGACATCGTGTTCGGCAGCGAGTCGATGTCCAAACCCGAGGTCTTCTCGGTGAACGGTTGCGGTAATCGAATAGCCGGCTTCATCGAGAGAGACTCACGTCTGAATTATAATCGCATCGAGGCAGTGACGGTACTGGACGGGATGCTGCTGGCCGTCTCGCGGGCACAGAACCCGCATGGTTCACGAGGCATCCACGCGTTCTCTCTGCCCGGTTTCGAGCTTGAATGGTTTTTCCCGATTCCCGTCGATCCGTTCGGACTCTCCGTCGTCTCAACGGCTGCCGGAGTTCCGGCGATGGTTCCCGCATACATCCGGAATAACCAGGGTGTCTATCACAATTATGGCGACAGGTCGGTGAACAACATGAACTGGGACCCTCAGGTCCGTCTCTACATAATCGACGGCCGGCCCCGGTCACTCGGGGAGACCAGGATCGAGGAGGCGGAAGATCCGCTGCTCGGGTCGGTGCGATATCTGCCCTTCGAGACGGAGGATGAACAGGCGCTGATGGGAGTTCATGCGGTGGATTTGGATGAGAGCGGCTTCGGAACGGTGATTCTCTTCCCGGTGGGGTTGGACGGCTCGCCGCTCAGCGAGCCGGTCCGGATCGAGGGCACCTACGTCGACGCCGTGATCGTCCCCGAAGCCCGGACAGGTGTCCTGCCGGACTCTGTCGATTCGGTGTCTACCGAGGCGGCCACGGAAGAATCGAACATGCTCCTGCTGTTGCTCGACGGACCCGCGGGAAGGAGGCTGGAGCGCTTCCGGCCGGCGTCGGATAACACACCGGAGCGGATCGGCGTCTTGCCGCTGCGCTCCGGTGCCGATAGATTGGGGGTCCTCATCGATGCCGTCTCCGGGGAGTATCTCTTCATGCTGGCCGACGGAGAATCGGTGATCGGGATAGATGAATCCGGGGAGCCGCGTGTGCTCTGCCCGGATCACGAATACGAATCCATGCTGTATTACGAGTCCTGCGGGGAGGTGTTTCTCCTCTTCGCCGCTCGCGGCGGGTACGACATCTATCTCGTCAATGAGACGCCGTAAAAAGGAGAAGCCGGACGATTCGGTCTATTCGTTTTCGCCCTCCCCGGCGGACTCTTCGGTGGCGGCAACAGGCCCGAGATCGGGGGCGTTCACTGTGATCCGCTCCTTTAATTCGTCGACATATTTCTGGACCTCCTCGGATCCCCGCTCCTGACGCAGGTATTCGACGATCGATTCCGCGGCGTCTTCGAAGTCGACGGTACTCTCATCGGTGCGGTCACGAACATTGATGAGGTGATACCCGAACTGTGTCTCCACCAAGCCGCTGGTCTCTCCGGGCTGCATGCCGAATGCGGCGTCTTCGAAGGGCGGCACCATCTGGCCGCGCTCGAAGGTACCCAGATCTCCCCCGCTGGGTGCGCTCGGACCTTCCGAGTACTCTCTGGCCATCTGCGCGAAATCGGCTCCGGCGGCCAGACGGCCCTGGATCTCTTCGATCTTCGCCTTCGCGGCGGCCTTGGCTTCATCGTCGGCTTCGGGTGTCACCTGAACCAGGATGTGGCCGGCGGTAACGGTCTCGCCCTGTAGGAAATATTGTGGATTCTCATTGTAGAAGGCCCTGGTTGCGGCATCTTCGACCACGATCTGTGAGAGGATCTCGCTGTCAAGGAAATCCTGTATCAGCGTGTATTCGGCAATCTCGGCCTTGAGTGACTCCTCGGTGTAGCCCTGCGCTTCGAGGGCCGACTTGAACTCCTCCGGTGAGGGATACTGGCCGCGTATTCCGTCGATTTCGGTCTGGACCGCCGATTCGTCTACCGTGTACTCTTTCTCTTTCGCGGCATACAAGAGGAGCTCTTTCTCGATCATCTGGTCCAGGACGTCGCGCTTGAGTTGTGAGATCTGTTCGTCACTCGTCGGCATGCCCTGGGCCTGATATCGTGCTATCATCTTGTCGGTTTCTGCCTGGAGGTCTTTCTCTTTGATGGTGATACCTTCGGCGTCTCCCTTGCAGGCGGCACCTGCTACAAGGAACAGTGCCGGCAGGATCGAGATAATTATTTTTCGAAACATATATCTCTCCCAATATGTCGTTTGGCTGTGCGGGGAACCATGAATAGGGATTCGAATGGTGGGACCGCTTCCAATGTATACTAGACTGGATGTAGAATGTCAAATCATTAACAAGTCATTAACGAATCAGTAACGAAAGGAGCCAACATGAGCAACGTACAGCCTGGTGCACCGACACCCTTCGGACCGGTTCCCAGCGAGAGACAACTCCGCCGGCACGGTCTCGAGTTCTACGGTTTCCTGCATTTCACGGTCAACACCTTCACCGACAGGGAATGGGGATATGGAGACGAGGATCCGTCCGTCTTCGACCCCTCCGACTTCGACGCCGACGCGATCGTGGAAGCGGCGGCTGCCGGCGGCATGCGCGGATTGATTCTGACATGCAAACATCACGACGGTTTTTGTCTGTGGCCCTCCCGATACACCGACCACTCGGTGAAGCACAGCCCCTGGCGCAACGGAAGGGGCGACATGGTCCGGGAACTGTCGGAAGCCTGCGGGAAGCGAGGAATCGGGTTCGGCGTGTATCTCTCCCCATGGGACCGGAACCATGCCGCCTACGGTATGTCCGAATACGTGGAATACTACCGGAAACAGCTGTGTGAGCTTCTCGAAGGCTACGGTGAATTGTTCGAAATCTGGTTCGACGGGGCGAACGGCGGTGACGGATACTACGGCGGCGCCGAGGAGACCCGTACCATCGACAAGAAGACCTACTACGAGTGGGAGAAGACCCACGCCCTGGTCAGAGAGCTGCAGCCCGACGCCTGCATGTTCAGCGACGCCGGGCCCGATATCCGCTGGGTAGGGAACGAGGACGGCGTCGCCGGCGAGACCTGCTGGGCCACTCTGGAGAAGCGCGACTTTATACCCGGGGAGGCCGACGGGGCGCGGCTCAATCGGGGCGATCGGCACGGCGGTTTCTGGCTGCCTCCGGAGTGTGACGTGTCTATCCGTCCGGGATGGTTCTACCACGCCCACGAGGATGACAAGGTGAAGTCGGCGGAGAAGCTCTTCGACTTGTACCTCAGGTCGGTAGGCCGGGGCGGTTCGTTCCTATTGAACCTGCCGCCTGACAGACGGGGCCGAATTCATGAAATCGATGCGAAGGTACTGCGCAGGTTTCGTGAGACGATCGATCGGACCTTCGGGCGGAACCTGGCGGCGGATCCTGCCTTCGGGCCAGCCGTGGAAGGGCCCCGAAGGGGAGGATCGGTGGCGTTCTCCCCCGGGAATCTACTCGACGGCGATCCCGAAACCTATTGGGCCGTGGATGACCCAACCCTCACTCCGCAGGCGAGTATACGCTTCGAGAAACCGGCGCGGTTCGAATATATCTCTCTGCGTGAATATCTTCCCCTCGGACAGCGGGTAGACAAGTTCGCCGTGGATGCCGTGATCGACAACACCTGGCAGGAGATCGCGGGGGCTACATCGATCGGGAACAGACGGATTCTGCGGGTTCGACCGATCGAGAGTATCGGCGTACGGATTCGAATACTCAGGGCATCGGCCTGTCCCGCGATGTCGGAACTGGCGCTTCATCCGGCCATATGATTGGAACAGAAGGATCATTGCTCCGAAGGAGTTCCGGGAGATTCCGGCAGGGCTTGATGATCTGACGGAGAGGTTTTCGCCGGCAGCAAAGCGACGTAGAATGAGCCGATCACCAGAAGCTGCAGGATGCCCGGAGTGAGGAAGGCCGTCTTCAGGTTCACCGTCTCCGCCAGGAACCCGATGAACCACTGAAAGAGCCCGGCCCCCAGTGCCGCTCCCATAGCCATCACCGCGGTTACGGTCCCGGCTCGTTCGGGCGCGCGGTTGTTCAACTCACCCATGATACACGGAAACACGCCGGCGAGACAGAGCCCGATCCAGGCAATCAGGGTGTATGTGTATATCGGAGCCGACGCGAACAGGAAGAGGCCGACTCCGATCGCTCCGCCGATGCCCGAAACCGTGACCAGTGTCTTGCTCGAAAACTTGTTGCCCGCCAGGCTGTTGAGGTAGCGGCCTATCATGATGAATACCCAGAGGACCGAAAGCCCCAAGGACGACTGCACCGTCCCGTAACCGAGTTCCTTCTGGAGATAGTAGACGATCCAGCTCGAGATGCCGACCTCGGCGCCCACGTACAGCAGGAGCGAGAGTGCTCCGAAGATGGTGGAACGCTCCCGTGCCGCCCTGCCGAGGTTCCTGAGTGCCGCGAGCCCGCCCCCGCCGCCCTCCCTGCCTTCGGGAAGGCGGGTCATCGCGGCCCACACGAGCAGTACCGCGGTAGGTGCCGCCGCGAAGAAGAACACCGGTCGCCACGTACCCGTGTGTTCGAGCCACAACCCCACCAGGAACGGCCCGACGAATGCCCCGACGCTGAAGAACCCGTGCACCAGGTTCATCGTGGAGTGGGCGGTGCGTTTCCCGGTGAGGAGGGTGGGCATCACGTTGGCCCCGGTCTCGATGAAGGAGGACCCGAAGTGATAGGCGAAGTTTGCTACCAACAGCAATCCGAATAGCGGTGAAAGCCCGAATAGCGCGAGGAAGACCAGCTCGACGGCGGTGCCGATGATCAATGCCTTCCGGATTCCGAAGATGTCGATGACGGTTCCGGCGATCAACGGACCGGCGAGGAAGCCGACGGAGCCCATGCTCAGGAGCACGCCGGTGGTCGATTCACCGATATTGAAGGTCTGCATCAGGCTTGGAACCAGGGGTCCCAAGAGGAGCAGGATGATTCCGTGCTGTCCCATGGCAACGAAGTTGAGTGCCAGTATGCCGGCCTGTCCCCTCTTTCTGTTCTCGTTCATTCGCCGTCTATACCTGCGGTAGATCCTTGCCGTCCGTGCTCCCCGGTGTGACCTCGCAGTGCGTCGGCGATCTCCTGCAGCTCCCACCCACTCGGTTCCTGATAGGTCCGGAGGTCGAATCGTGGGAGTACCGCCAACAGATGATCCATGATGTCGGCCTGTATCGACTCGTAGTTGGCCCACGCCTGGTCGGCGGAGAACACGTAGATCTCCAGCGGCAGGCCCGTGGGGCCCGGCTGCAGCTGCCGTACGAGGAAGGTCATCTTCTGATGGATCTTCGGGTGCGCGTGCAGGTAGGCGGACACATAGGCCCTGAAGGTGCCGAGGTTCGTCATGCGCCGTCCGTTGACCGGTTCGGTGGTGTCGACGTCATGGATACGGTTGTATTCCGAGATTTCGGCGGACCGCTCCCGAATGTATCCGGAGAGGAGCTCGATCCGACTCAGTCGTTCGATCATGGTGTCGTCACAGAACTTGACACTCCGCATGTCGAGGCTGATCGATCGCTTGATCCTGCGGCCGCCGGATTCGGTCATGCCCCGCCAGTTCTTGAAGGAATCCGAGACCAGCGTGTAGATAGGAATGGTGGTGATGGTCTTGTCCCAGTTCCTGACCTTGATCGATTGAAGGGTGATGTCGATGATGTCGCCGTCGGCGCCGTATTTCGGCATCTCGATCCAGTCGCCGATGCGTACCATGTCATTGGCCGTCAGCTGGATGCCGGAGACGAACCCCAGGATCGTATCCTTGAAGACCAGCAGCAGGACGGCGGTCATGGCTCCGATTCCACTCAGGATTCCCAGTGGAGAGCGGTCGAGGACGGTGGTGATGATCAGGATACCGGCGACGGTGAATATGAAGATCTGAATGAGCTGGATATACCCCTTGATCGGCCGGTTTCGTGAGATCTCGTAGGATGTGTAGATCTGGTTGGCCGCCTCCAGCACCGAGACGATCACCATCGCGCCGATGCCGATCATGTATGCGGTGATACAACGCTGGATCAGGGCGCTGAGTAGATCGGTCTCGGGAAAGAGAAGCGGGACGAAGAGATAGAGCAGGACCGCGGGAACGAAATGGGTCAACCGCCTGAGTACCTTCCGTTCCACCAGGGCATCGTCCCACCTGGTCTTCGTCCGCCGGACAACTCCTTCGGCCAGCCGGAGGACGAATCTCTTCGCCAGGAAGTTCGCCAGGAGACTCAGGCCGATGGCAACCAGTGCGAAAACAATCCGAAGGGCGATTATGGAGGTCTGTTCAGTCAATCCGAGACCGACCAGCCAGGATTCGAGTGTCGTATACATACCGCTAGTATATCCTCTTTATTCTTGGTGTTCATGATTACCATTTCGGCACCGCCGGATCAAGGGGTGGATCGAACCTGTTTGTGATCTTACCGTCATGATGCGGTTGATTCTATCCCAGAACTTGAACAATCCGGGGAAAGCCGCTACAACCATATATAACCCTACGGCCGAACACCCGAATAGTTGTACAACGTCAAGGAGACGCCCATGGTTTCTGTCCGCCGTTACACGCGTGGCATCTCTCTCCCCATGCTGTTCGTATGTATCATCGCATATGCCCTCACCGCCCAGGAGGCTCCCCGTCTCGCGGTCATACCGTTTCAGCCCATCGAGGTCTCGGATTCCGACGCGATAATCGTAAGCGGTCTCTTCGAGACGGGCCTGGTGAAGACCGAGAGCTTTCAGGTCCTCGAGCAGAGCCGAATCAAGGAGATACTGGAGGTCCAGGCGGAGTCGCTCTCTGGTTGTTATGATGAAAGCTGCGCAGTAGAACTGGGGAAACTGCTTTCGGCAGAACAGATCGCCATGGGTACTCTGGCGAGGGCCGAGAACACCTACGTCCTGAATGCCCGGATCATCGACGTCATGACCGGCAAGAACCTCGTGGCGGATACCCTTACCGTGTCGTCCTTCGTGGAACTCACCGAAGCCGCTACCAAGCTCGCGTTCATGCTCGCCGGTTTGACCTACACTTCGAGCGGAGACGTGCAGGTGGTGTCCTCCTTCAGCGAGTTGTTCGTTCGGACCCAACCCGCCGGTGCGGAGATCTTCATCAACGGTGTCAAGAAGGGCACGAGCCCCGATCTCTTCAAGCGGGTGCCGGTCGGATCGGTACTGGTGGAAGCCCGGAAGGGCGGTCTCTATGCCCGGAAGCAGGTTCAGGTGGAGGAGCGTGCCACGGAGGTGAGTCTGGAGCTCTCCATCATGACGGGAAATCTGTTCATCAAGTCGACGGAGCCCGATGTCCATGTATACTTGGATCAACTCGATATGGGCCCCTTGGGAGACGGTTTCTTTACCGACATCATCGCCGGAACATATATGGTATCCCTGAGGGGTTTGGGGATTCACTGGAGCCGGGAGATCGAGATAATTCCCAATATGAGTGTCCGGATCGAGGCCGAACCCCGGGTCGTGGGCGGGTTGGTCTATAATCTGCCGGAGGGGGTCGTCGCCGTGATCCAGGGAGACGAGATCTCGAGAGAGTTATCCGGGAAGGGCGAGATGGGCGATATCCCCGTCGGCAGGTACCGGATCGAGCTCAAGGGCGGCGAGCGGTACGAGGACAGGCTCGATGTGGTTGAGATCGGCGGCGGGGAGACGGTCGTATACATCCCGGAGACGAAGCAGCGCAGGGAGTTCGAGGAGAAACTCTTTCGCGAGCGCCTGGCAGGACTGGAATCGATGCTGTTCGGCCCTGGAAAAATCATCTGGGAGCGGGACCTGCAGTCGGTTCGTGATTTTATCAAGACCATCGAGGGTGCCGATCAGCGGCATGCCGCCATCATTCTACAGGCCGAAGCTCTCCTGCGGCGCGCCGAGGAGCGTAAGGCGGGAGTAGAGCGTGAGTCTCAACTGCAGGAGTTATACGCCCGGCGAGATGAGATCAACGCCGCAATCGAGGCCAAGCTTCGATCCCGAAAGGGAGCGGCCATTGCCGGCCTTACCTTCATGGGCATCGGGGTCGTTTCGGGCGGCGCCGGAGGAATATCTTTCGGAATCGCGTCTTCAAAGTATGATGCGTATCAGTCTACGGTCCTCACCTCAGAGGCCGAGAAATTACACAGACAGATCAAGAACCTCGATACGTTCTTCATCATCGGGGTGAGTGCCGGCGGCGTCTCCCTGCTCACCTCTCTCATAATCACTATCGCCCTGCCGAAGACAGGGGATCTGGAGGGTGAGTTGACCACCGTCAACGCCCGAATCGCGGGACTGGAGGCGGCCCAATGAAAACTCGACGACAGACTCATAGTGCGGCACCGCCGTATCCCATGCAGCAGGCATCACCGGTGTTGTCGTTTTCTCTCGTCCTCGCTGTAGTCATGATAATTACGGGAATCTCCTGCGAGATACGGGCCTTCAATAATCCCGTGGATCCGGCTTCCTCCAGTTACCAGGGGATTCCATCCGAAGACATCGACGGCGAGGGAAAGGTCAGATACGTCGACGTCGACGAGATCGTCTCGATCTCTCCGGCGGACGGAGCATCGGTCGCCTCGGTTCCGATCCTGCTGCCAGGAGGTGCTGGCCAACGACACCCCCTTCAATTGGCGGGTTGCCGCATTGGGGGCGACGGCGAGTACAGCCGCTGGAGTGAGGCTTGGACCTTCACCACCGAGTAGTGCAGGAAACTGGCGCGTCGGCTACGCCTACGGAGAGTGATCCGAACGGCCGATCTCAGAACTTGATCGAAGCTCCCACGCCGTAGGTCACCTTCTGTTCCGGCGAGCCCCGTTCGTCTGAGACGGTGACGACGTTGACCGCCGGCACCACCATCATGCCGTAGGAGGCCGGAAGCCGCAGGGCGTTCTTGAGCTGCCGGTTGTACTTGGCCGCGAAGGCTGCCGGTCGGATCCACTGAAACAGGTAGTTCACGAACAGTACCGTACCGCCGACGGCCGCCATGGGAATAAACGACTCATCGAATTCGAAACTCAACACCATCCCGGCCACGTACAAGGGTGTCGAGAACAACTCCATCAGGAGTCCGGCCACGCCGGCCCCTACATCTTTCTGCACGAAGGAGCCGATCCCGAATCCGATGAAGAAGTTGAGGGCAAACCCGGCACCGCCGCTCTTCTCGTGACGCTGGAACAGGAGCGCCCTGTCGGTGGCGGAGAGATACTGGGTCTTCCCCTTGATCGTGTCGTATCGAAATCGAAGGCCGCGTCGGATCAGGGCATCGATCTCGGCGTAGGTGACTTCGGGTACTTCCGGGGCGGCGGTAGCCTGAGGTTGTGCCTTGGCCGCCGGTTGGTCCTGTGCCGCCTGAGGCTGATTCGGTTGTGCCTGTTGTGAGGATCCGTCGGTGCTCCTGCCGCCGCTGCCGGACGTTCCGCCTTGTGTCTGGGCGGCGGCGGGTGGTGTTGCCTCCGGAGACGCAGGCGCCTCCTCCTTCGCCAGTTTCACGATCTCTTTGAACTGGATGGTGATGGCGCGACCGTCGATGGTTCTCAGCTTGATCGTCTCGCCGGGAATGTTCTCGACGATCGTCCCCCTCTCGATGGTACCGTTTCGCATGTAGATGACATCGATGTATTCCTGGGCGGAAATCGGAATAACCGAGATCGAGCATAGAATGATTAGGGAGAAGAGAAGTCTCCCCCGTACAGTCGAAGGTAAACCGATCATGTAGCGACTCCCGACACAAAGTCTCTTTCGTTTCGAATATATTTCGAATATGATTGTAGATAGTAGGTGCCATACCGTCAAGCTTTATCCTGGCTGCAGCAGCTATTCTCCTGGATTGGTAGGGCAGATGACCGGTCAGGTACGATACGTTCACACGTGAGAACTTTTCCGATACCGCCTCCCGAGGGAGTGTTCGGCACCCCGTGACAGTGCATAGCGGACGACCAGCACCAGCAGATATCCGGCCAACGGCGCCGCGGCCACCCACCAGCTTCCGCCCCGGGTGTACCCTCTCACATCCGGGGTGTATAATTACTCCTCTCAAACGCACGCAGCCTGAGGTCCCATTTACGGAGAGGCGAAAATAGGGGTGCGATGGTGAGTGCGATTTAACCGGAGGAGTTGTAATGTCCGATAAGAAATATCGCCCTATAGAATACAAGGTCCATCTCGAGCCCGATCTCGAGCGATTCGATTGCCGCGGGTGTGTCGAGGTTCTGCTGGAGATCGATCCAACGTTCCTCCCAACGGTAGCTGCCGCAGGAGCGGCCACTATAGAACTCGATTCCCGTGATATCGCCGTGAAGTCCTGCCGTGTCGGTGTTGATAGGGATCGGGAGAAACAGGGGGACGCGGAATCCGACTGTAGGCTGCATCCGGCGGCTTTCTCCGTCTATCCTGTCGAGCAAAAACTGAAGGTGCGTCTGCCCGAGGCCGTTCTGAAGAATCTCTCCGAGACCACCGACACGGACCATCGGCTTACCCTGGCAGTCGATTTTATCAGCGAAATCAACGATGCCATGGCGGGACTCTATCGGAGCCGCTATGTAGTAGAGGACGGAAAGACGGGGTATGTCGCCGTCACCCAGTTCGAGGAGGTCGACGCGAGGAGGGCCTTTCCGTGCTTCGATCATCCGGGAGAAAAGGCCTTCTTCGACATCGAGATCGTGACGCCTGCGGGGGCAGAGGCGATATCCGTCACCTCGATCGAGCGTGAAGAGGACGCCGCCGACGGCCGCCGGCTCGTGGTCTTCCGCAGGACCCCGAGGATGTCCACCTACCTGCTCTTTTTCGGCATCGGCCGTTTCGATTCCATCGAGGAGACCCGTGAGGGCCGGGTAGTGCGGGCGTTGACTCCGCCGGGCATGGCCGAATACGGCCGTCACGGCATGGAGTTCGCACGGAAGTCGTTGGAGTACTGCGAGGAGTATACCGGCGTTCCCTATCCCATCGACAAGATGGACCTGATCGCGGTAAACGAGTTCGCCTGGGGCGCCATGGAGAATTACGGCGCGGTACTTTTCAGGGAGAGCACCATGCTGGTCTACCCGGGACGCACGCCGAAGGCCGATTTCGAGCGCATCACCGAGATTGTAGCCCACGAGATTGCACACATGTGGTTCGGAAACCTCGTCACCCCCTCCGAGTGGAAGTATGTGTGGTTGAACGAGTCGTTCGCCACCCTCTTCGGGAAGTCCATCGTCGATCGATACTATCCCGAGTGGCAGGTGTGGGACTCGGAGCAGATGACGACCTATGGGCATGCCCTCGAGCGGGACTCCTACGCCGCAACTGATCCGATTGAACTCCCCGGTGAAGGGGAACTACTCATCAGTGCCGCCAACGCGGCCATCCTCTACCAGAAGGGCGCGTGCGTGTTGCGCATGCTCATCGACCACATGGGGGAGGATGCGTTTCGGAAGTCTGTCCGGAATTTCCTGGAGAAATACTCCTTCGATTGTGCCGATTCGGACGACTGCTGGGCGGCCATCCAGGAGGTGAGTGACATTCCCGTGGCGGAGATGATGCACGGCTGGATCCACCAGGCCGGATATCCGCTGATCATCGTGGAGCATGCCGGAAACGGAGCCGGCGGAAGACTGAAGATCCGGCAGGAGCGGTTCAACTACTCCGCCGCAGAGGAGTTCGCCTGGACGGTGCCCCTCTCGATCCGATTTCTCTCCGATGACGAGTGCGGCCGGAATGCCGGCCTGGAATCCGACGCCGCGGCAGGTGAGAGCAAGAGAGTCCTCCTCGATTCCGAGCAGATCGAAATCGATCTTCCTGCGGGAGCAACGGCCTGGAAGGTCAATGCGGGGCAGAAGGGATTCTACCGGGTACGATACGTGAACGGCGATTCCGGGACGGCGCCAAATTTCCTCGGGCCCTTCATCCGTGATCATGTTCTTGACGCGTACGACCGGTTCGGCGTTCAGGATGATCTGTTCGCGATGACAAAACGCGGCGACATCTCTCTCGAGGAGTACCTCGGGTTCCTGGAGCGGTGGTTTTCCGAGGAGATGGAGTACCTGCCCCTTGCGAGTATCCTGGCACACCTGGAATACGCCTATCTGGTAGTGCCGGTGTCGGCGGCCGTCATTCGGGAAACCGCCGGCGCCTTCATCGATATGGCCCTCGAACAGACCGGTTGTGATGTCGCGGCCGACGAGTCTCGGAACTGTACGGCCCTCCGGTCGGCCGCCTTCGAGTGCGGACTGACGGTGGGATACGACCCGGTGAACAATTACCTGATGGACCGGTTTGCCGTATATCGCAGAGGAGGGACCGTTCATCCTGATATCTTTCAGTATGTGGTAGCCGCCGGCGCTGCCACGGGCACTGTCGATGCCGAGTTTTTCAAGGAGCGTGTCCTGGCGCAGGAGACCAACGAATCCGAGCGTGTGAGCCTGCTGCTGGCTTGCGGCGGGTTTTCCGATCCGGAGGTTACGTTCGGACTGCTTGATTGGGCGCTGGACGCGGTAGCGCCGAACAAGGTACACTATCCGGTGACGAGGGCCGGGGTGAACCCGGCGGCGATTCCCCGATTATGGAAGTGGTTCGCCGGCAGGTTCGATCGACTGCGGTCGTTGCATCCCAACATCTTCGAACGGATCCTCATCGCGAGCGTCGCACTCGGAGGACTGGAGCGGAAGGACGAGACCGTCGTCTGGCTTAGCGAGTACCGCGAAACGAAGGGGGCCCCGAGGCGCTTGGTGGATCTCACGATCGAGCGGTTGGAGGTGGCCTTCAACTTCAGGAATAGAAACCCGAGCTAGCCCCATTATGCACCGAAGTCGCCGATACGACATGCCGACGGAAATATCGAGAAGATAGTAAAATGGGAAAGATCGCGCTACTCACCCCGTAACAGGCCGAGGAGTCGGTTGACTCTGTATCCTGCTTCCCCTTCGGCCTCGAGCCAGGAGAGGACGGCGGCAAAGGCCCGGTCCAGGTTCATCTCGCGCCTACTCGTATCTGTAGACTCTTCGATGATCTCCAGGGCGGCAATAGTGAAGAGCCACCACACCATCTCGTGGAACCGCTCTCCGTCGTACCAGAGCACCCCCTCATACTCGTTCACCCCGAGGAAGATGCGTGAATCGGGATCCGCGAACACTTTCGCGAGGAACTCCCGTTCCAGCGCTGTGCTGCTCTCCCTGTACCAGCTTCGGTAGAAAGGCAGGATTTCCAGGAGTTCCATGGTCCGGACCATCTCCCCACCGCTGCCGGCACCGGCGTCCGGCTGTGCCGCGTCTATGCCGGCGTCATGGGAGAGCGGCCCGACGGCCGGTTCGGCGGACATAGACGAGAGTCTCTGCTTGATCGGGCCATCCAGGAGCCACCCGATCACGAATGCCGAATCGAGTTCCCGGATAGAGGCGAATCTGGCCGTCAGAGAGACGAACGACCAGGCTGCGAGATAGTGTATGATCTCCGGTCGGAGTTCCAACTCTCTCTTCAGATATCCGATTCCGTGTGTGGCGTCCGCGGGCAGCCCTTCCGTCGGAAAGAAGGGGAGGCTGAAGGACGCGTTCAATGTCCGGCGAACCGCCTCGAGAATATTCGGATCGATCTCGATGTCTCCTGAATCGGATTCATGGGGTTGAAGGATGCCGATCAATCTGGAGATGCCCACCGCGGTTTGCTCGATCACCTCGTCGCCGGGATGCTGTTTTTCTCGGAAGGTTGTTTCGAAGGCGTATAGAAACATCGGTGCGAAAGCCCTGTAGGCGATGTCGAAGGCGGGCCGAAGGATGATGCGTTGAAGCTCACGGTCGATATCGTCGGTAGGGCCGCCCTGCAGCGTTTCGGCCAAGGCTGCGAAGTATCCTTCCGGACCGTCCTGTTCCTCTCGGAAGTGTGCGAACAGCTTGTATTCGTACCCTTGGAGTGCCGTCGGGAACCCGACGGCGGATATGAGGCTGCAGGCACGAACATACCAGAAACCGGACCGCAACTCCCGATAGATGCAGTACCGGTTTTCGTGGTCGGATACGCCGATGGCATCGGCGAGAGAACCACCGCCCGAGTCCCCCGCCGGATCTCCGATTCTTCCATCAAGATTCTCTCGATCGGAATTTCCTTGGCTCCGGTGTTGGTTCTGATTGTTACAAGCATACTTGATCGTACCATCGACGCGTTCGCCGCGGTTGTTGTAGACGAAGAGGGTGCGTTCACCCGCAGCGTCGTTTGTGTATGCGAACACGCTCTCACACACCGAGTCGTCTCCGCCGATGAAATCGTAGAACCGGAAGTTGGACGAACCCGCGAAGAGCCTACGTGCCCGCAGGAGGGGAACGATCTCGGCCTCGTGACGCCTCAGGAGTTCGACGTCCGCTGTCTCCTCGAGATAGGGACGCGCGTACTCCATGCCGTATTTTTCCTTCAGGCCTTCCATCTGTCCGTGGCCGAACATCGGCATGCCGGGCATGGTTGCCATCATGGCGCAGATCCCGAAGTACTTGTCTCCGCTGCCGAATTGGGCGACCGCGGTCTCCTCATCGGGGTTGTTCATGAAATTCACGAACCGTTCCAGGATTTTCGGATCGAATGCCACCGTCTCCTTTATGAGGCGGCGGTATTCGCTGTTCTTTTCTTGCTTCAGCATGTTCATGAATGCGCTGTTGTAGACACGGTGCATGCCCAGATTGCGGACGAAGTATCCCTCCATCATCCAGAAGGCCTCGGCCAGGAGGAGGGTTCCCGGTCGCTCTCGGGAGATGCGGTCCACCACCTGCCGCCAGAACTCCTCGGGCATGCGCGTCTCGAACTCGGCATCGCTCATGGGATGCTCCGCTCGGGAGGGGATATCGCCTCCCGAGCCGGGTTCGGGGTGCCACAACCGCCGGATGTGACGCTTGGTGAGGACCATGGCCGCATCGAACCGGATGATCGGAAACTTTTCCGCCACCCGCAGAATCTCTTCCATCACCGCCTCGCGCACCCGAGGATTCAAAAAGTCGAGTTGCGCCGTGTCGTTCCAGGGTGTGCCCGTTCCGTCGTTTCCGTGATAGAGGTAGGTGCGTGTTCCTGTCTCGTTTTCTACCCGTTCGAAGGTGACCGCGGCGTCGGACCTGTCGTAATAGTGGTCTTCCAGGGTGATGCGTGCCCGGCGGTCTTCGCTGAGATCCGGTCCGGTGTAGGAATAGGAGAGAAACGGCGGCTCCGGGCATCGGATGAACCACTCCGGATGTTCCAGGACCCATCTCGAGTCGATGCCGGTGTGGTTCGGCACCATGTCACAGGCCAGCCGTATCCCCCGGCGGTTGCACGACTCTCTGAGGCGTTCGAGCGCCTTCCTTCCGCCGAGTCGGTCTGAGATCTCATACCCGTTGATGGCATAGGCCGAGGCCTCCGCCTCGGGATTGCCGCAGTCACGCTTGATTCGGCGGGAGGCCGGACTCCGCCGCCACAGGCCGATCAACCAGAGGGCGGTGAAGCCCCTGTCGGCAAGCATCTCCAACGCTCGCTCCGGAATCTGATCGAGCCGTTCGATGCTTACGCCGTAGGAGCGGGAGAGTTGATGGAGCCACACAAGCACATTCTTGGCGATGAGGACGGTTCTCCCCATCCAATCGTCGTCACGGCTGAAGCGTTCGGTCTCCGAGTCGAGTCCGGCGTATGAAGGGGGCTTCGGCGGGCCGGGTCCGGCGAAGCGGGGCTTGTTCTCCTCCTTCAAGAGGTCCAGGCCGGTGAGGAGGCGCATGGAGTAGTCCGATAGATACAGGCCCCATCTCTCTCGTATAAACGTAAGCTGCATGCCGAGATCGTCCGGGTGAACCTCTGCCGGGTTCCGCAGCAGGTCGATCAGACGACGATTGTCCGGTCCGAAGCCGGGTTTCGTGTCGAAGAACGCCCTGATTGTTTTCATGAACTCGGCGTATCCGACGGATTCGAGGTCCGAACAGTCTACCAGGGGCCGCAGCCGCTCGGTGGCCTGGTTCCGGTTGTGAATCCAAACCAGAATCATCTCCTCCAGCACGGCCTCCCGCATCTCCGACGTCGTCAGGACCTCCCGCGGATCAGACTTCCCGTAGCGTATCTCCTCCGGCGGGAACAACTCGACGAACCGGGTCATACAGGTTTCGGTTTCTTCGTCTCCTAACATTTTTCTCAGGAAGTCCATGAGTTCGGCGGTGATGCCGGTCTCGCCGGTCTGTCGCTTGTAGAGGTCGATGACGTGATGAAAGATCTCATCCATGAGACCGAGTGCGTTGATCTCGCCGGTACGGAAGGGCTTATACGGTGCGAGGGAGGAATCGTCGGAACCATTCAACAACCCGGTGAACATGCGTACCGAACGGTAATCAGGGAAGATCAAGTTTCCCACGGAGGAGAATAGGGTGGGGTCGAAGTTGACGACTTCCCGTATCGAACTGCGGACGTGAAGCTCTCTGCGGATTCGGCCGGCCCAGCTGCTTGGACCGTGGGATGCCGGGTGCCGAATGTCGAGTCGGGGGCTGAGTCTCGTCAGAAAGAGCTCAAGGGGCCGGGTTCGCATGGTCTTCCGCTACTCTTCGTCGGACGGATCGTGTTCCGCTTCCAGTTCCATCAACCGGTCGCGAATTCGGGCTGCTTCTTCGTAGTTCTCCTCTACGACGCACTTCTGGAGTTCCTTCTCCAACCGCGCCTTCTCCGATTCTTCCGCTCCCTGAGAGAGATCCTCTTCGTTTATCTCGTTTTCGTCCTTGATGGCGCTGATGGCGATGCCGGCTTCATCGACGACGTTGTCGGCGATGAAGATGGGGCATTTTTGTCGTACGGCGATCGCCATCGAGTCCGACGGCCGCGAGTCTATGACGATCTCCTGCGAGTCTTTGACCAGGATCAATCGGGCGTAGAAGGTCTCGTCTTTGAGATCAACAATCTCCACCCTGCGAATCGCTACTTCGAGGTTGGAAAGTACCGAGAGAAACAGATCGTGAGTCAAGGGGCGAAGCATGGGAACGTTTCCCAGGCCGATGAGGATCGATTGCGCCTCGAGTTGCCCGATGAAGATGGGAACGGCCACCTCGCCGCCGATGGGCCGAACCAGGACCGCGTGTCCCTGCTCGGTCCTCGCCACGGTCCAAATTTCCGCTTCGACCAGCATTTTTTATCCTCCCTTTTCCATAAGGATATGACATTTGGGAGGTCTTTTCAAACCCGCCGGGCGGGTTGTATTCTTCTTTATTTCCTGCACTGCCGCACGGCCCAGTCGAACGCCTCTTCCACCATCTCGGCGGGAGGAGTTTGGATCAATCCGGAATCGATGAGGGTCTCTACCGTCTTTCTGGCATGGGCGATCTCTTCGGTGGCCCGGTCGAACGCCTCCTGCCGCTTCAGCGAGATCCTGGCGACGCTGTCTTCCTCGGCCTTCACCGCTACATCGGCAGCCTCGGCGGCGAACACCTCGGTGTCCTCCATGGTTGGGACGATGTTGCCGGGATCGATCCCCCGTTTCTCGGCGAATGTGGCCAGCGAGTGGGCGGCGGCGATGGCCATGCCGTCGGTGATCTTTTTTGCCCTGGACAGGAGTGCGCCCTTGAGGATGCCCGGGAAGCCGATAGAGTTGTTCACCTGGTTCGGGAAGTCCCCCCGTCCGGTTGCCACGATGAAGGCGCCGGCCTCATGGGCCTCGTAGGGATAGATCTCCGGTACGGGATTAGCACAGGCGAAGACGATGGGCTTGTCTGCCATTGTGCCGATCCACTCGGGTTTCACCACGCCCGGACCGGGCTTGGATAGGGCGATGAGCACGTCGGCCCCGCGCATGGCGCTGTCGATATCGCGTATGCCGTCACCATTGGTCGAGCGGCACAGCTCCCACTTTCGGTAGAAGCGCTCGTCCGCCTCGATGTCCGCCCGATCCTTGTGCAGACTGCCCCTGGAGTCGAACAGGACCATCCGCTCCGGGTCGGCGCCGTCTGCGATCAGGAGGCGCGCGATGGTGGTGTTGGATGCTCCCGCACCTAGCAAGACACACCGTGCATCGCCAGGTTGCTTCCCGGCGAGTTTGAGGGCGTTGATGATACCCGCGAGGGTGACACAGGCGGTGCCCTGGGCGTCGTCGTGCCATACCGGGATGGAGCAGGATTCGCGCAGCGTGTCCAACACCTTGAAACAGTTGGGTTGAGAGATATCTTCTAAGTTGACGGCGCCGAAACTCGGTTGGACCATCTCAACGAATTGGATGATCCGGTCGGGATCGGGGTTGCCGTCTGCGTCTTTGCTGTTCACACACAGGGCCACGGCGTCCACGCCGCCTAAGTATTTCATCAGGAAGGCCTTACCTTCCATGACCCCCAATCCGCCCGGCGGAGTGCAGTCGCCATCGCCCAACACCCGGGTAGAGTCGCTCACCACCGCCACCAGGTTTCCTCGGTTGGAGAGTTCGAAGGATGCTTCGTTGTCGTCGCGGATGCCGGTGGAGACGGCGGAAACGCCGGGAGTATACCAGACGTTGAACCAGTTGAATCCAGGGACGGCGGCTTTGGGAACCGTCTGGATTTTACCGCCATAGAAGCGGTGTGCGGACAATGCCAGTCGCTTGAGGAAGAGCGTCTTGGCCCTGGCAACCTGTTCCTGGGAGAACTCCTTGGGAAAGAAGTCCTCCAGCCCATTCAAATCCAAGGGTAACGATTTCATGGCCGCAGTGTATCAGCCTCTGTGTGTGTGTGCAAGATCGGCCGTATTAATCACTCCCCGCGGGTAGGCGATGCCGTAGGTCGCGGCTGCCCGATTGTCTCGTTATATCCCGATCTTGCGCCTGAGCTTGTCGATGCCCGGTACCCTCACGTCGTACTCGATGGCCTTCTGCAGGTAGAAGGCGGCGTTGGCGCCGTCTCCGATGGAGCTGTAGGCCTCCGCCAGCCTGGTATAGAAGTAGGCGGTGTCCTTCGGTGTTATCCGCCTGAGGACCAGCTGGTTCAGGATGTAGATCTTCAACGCATTGTTGTCGTCCCCCGGAAAGTCCACCGTGCAGATCGACTTCAGCCGGTCCACCACCTCCGGAAAGAAGTGCCGGAAATAGGGGCGATCCTGCTCATACTCGACGATCCGGAGGAGCAGCCGGAAGGCCTTCATGTAACACTTGTAGGCGATATAGTGCTCCGCTAAGAGGAAGGCGAAGTCCATGAAATCCTCCCGGTCTACGTGCTCCTCGAAGACGTGCGGACCGGGGCGAATCAGGTTCTCATAGGTCTCTATGGCCTCTTCCTCGTAATCGTGCAGCAGGTCGTAGCAGACCAGCTTCGCCTGGCTTTGGGGATCTTCGGCCCTGCTCTTCAGGAATTTCCGGTAATTCCACTCGTCCACCGCCGAGAAGTTGTACCGACACGCGGTGTCGTACTCGCGCCGGGACTCCGGGTTCAGGAGAACCTCGTAGGCCTCTAAGAGAATGATGAACTGCCGGTTCGCCGCCGTCGATTCGTCGGCCACGTCGGGATGCATGGTCTTGGCTTTCTCTCGGAACGCCCGTTTGATCTCTAGGGTTCTGGAGTCTCTGGGCACTCCGAGGATTCGGTAGTAGTCTCTCAATTGCTCACCTGCGAGTCGAAATATCCACCAGACGCGTGTTCAGTCGCCTGCCGTATACACCACCGGGGGAGTATATCTACGAAAGCGCTTGCGGGTCTCCGGCCGTAGCTTCCGGAAGGCCTCGGGGGAGACGATAAACGTACTCTTCGCCGATGTACGACCCAGCAGGGAGGCCTGGTTGACGTTGTCTCCGAATACGTCGATGGTCTCATACGGCTCCTTGCCGAAGGGTCCGATGGCCGCGCTGCCGAAGTGGATGGTGAACTTCACCCTGGTCTGCAGTCCTGCCGACCCGAGGTGGGTCTCCAGATCCGCCTTCAGGTTCAGAAGCGCGTTCATCCCGTCGTCGGCCTTCTCTCCCGGGAATACGATGAGGGCGGCATCGCCGATGAATTTGACGATGAACGCGTCGCTCCCCTCCAACGAGTCGATGGTCGCCTGGGCCAGCCCGTTGATGAGGTCGAAGGTGCTCTCCTCGTTCAGTTTCTCCCTGACCGTCTTGGCGAACCCCTGCAGGTCGTAAAAACAGATCAGTAGCTCCCTGGTCTCGATCCTCCGTAGTTCTCTGAATGGGTGCTGCATAGTCCACTCCTTCTTGGTCCGTATTGCAGCCGGTCCCCATGTCCGGCAGTCTTAGGCGAGTCGCCGGCCCATGCGTCCGGCAGGTATGCATCCCATATACTGCAGAAAGTATATCGCATTTTGCCTGGTCGGGACAACGGAGATCAGCTATTCCAGATTATGCAATAATCAAATGTAACTTGAAAATTGCATACTACAATGATACTCATGAGCCATGATTCCCAGAGAAGTCGCACGAGGGTTACTGGCATCGGCAGAATCGTATCCGGTGGTAACCGTGGTAGGACTCCGGAGTTGACCTTCTACCGCGACGGCAACGGAAATGAGGTCGACCTGATCCTCGAGAGGCAGCGTATTCCCGTACCCATGGAGATAAAATCATCGGAGACGTGGAATCCGCGTTTTGCCAAGCAAGTTGCATATTTTCGCAAGGTCGTACCCCAGAGCCATAAGGGATACGTCATCTATGCCGGTGATCTCACTCCGGAAACGGAGGACTACACAGCGATTCATTTCGGTGATGTCGGGAAGATACTCGATACAGTAGACGATCGAGCTTAGAAGATCCCGGCAAGGTCCAGGGAGAAGCCTTCGAGTACCGGTGTCCTCAGGATGGTGTCCTGCTTGCTGGAGTGGTATTGCGGTTTGCCGTATTTGCCGTCCTCCAATGTATAGACGGCGATGTATTCGTCCCCGGGGTGCACGATCCAGTATTCCCGCACACCGTACAGCTCGTAGATATCCTTCTTGCGCCCCTCGTCGCGGGTGATGGAGGTGGGTGAGATGATTTCGATGACGATGTCGGGGGCACCTTGGATGTAGCCTTCTTCTGTGAGTTTCGATTTGTCGCAGAGCACGAGCAGGTCCGGCTGGAACACGGTCGGGTTGATGTCCAGGGCTTCGTCCGAAAGCTTCACGTCGATGGGTGCACCGAACACCTCACAGGGTTTGTCTTTCAGATATCCTCCGATCTCTACGATCAGATTCTTCGAGATCCGCTGATGCTTCCACGACGGTGAAGGTGACATGGAATAGGCCGCGCCGTCGATCAACTCCCAACGTTCGCCCTCGGGCCAACGGCGATACTCCTGCCAAGTATACCTTTCAGAGTCTTTCGGCTGCTCCATATTCCTATTGTGCCGGATAATCGGCCTTCGATCAAGATTGCCGGTGGATTGAAAATTGTGAACTCTGCTCGCGAACCGGGATCGCGAGGTACCGTCTTCCACCATTTGGCGAATACGTGATACGAGTAGGGCAGGAGGATAGATGAACCGCGAGAACGAGAATATCTATGTCGTGCTGGTGCATCCGGAGGAGAGCGGGAATATCGGGTCTGCCTGCAGGGCCATGAAGACCATGGGGTTCTCCAGGCTGCGGATCGTGGATCGGGTGGAGTATGACGAGGAGAGGATCGGCTACATGGCGGTGCACGCCGCGGATGTCTGGGACGGTGCGGAGTTCTTCGACTCCCTGGACGCGGCGCTGGCGGACTGCGCCTTCAGCGCCGGTATTTCTCGCCGGAGGGGCAAGCGGCGCAAGTATTTCGCCATGTCGCCGGAGGATTTGGCACGGCAGATCTCCCGGCTCGGACAGGGCCCGGTGGCGCTGGTGTTCGGAAACGAGCAGCACGGCCTCACCCATGAGGAGCTGGCCGCCTGCGATGTTGCCGTGAGGATCCCCTCCTCGCCGGAGTTCCCCTCACTCAACCTGAGCCACGCGGTGCAGATCATCGCCTACGCCCTCTTCCGACACGGGGTGGAGTCACGCGCCTACTCCCCCATCGACCGCACGGCCCAGGAGGAGCTGTCCGACTCAATCTGCGACTCTCTCAAGGGAATCGGCTTCTTCACTTTCGCCGAATCGGACGAGATGGAGCGGTTCTTCCGGGAGATTGTCGCCCGGGCCGGGCTGACCCGCAAGGAGTCCATCCGCTTAGACAACCTCTTCAAGAAGATCCGCAGCCTGACGGAGAACTATCGCGGCGGGGATGTTCCGGAGGATGAGGAGAAGGAAGAGTAGAGTCAGTCGAGGAAGGATGGCGGCCTGCCATTCAATCATACAGCTCTTCAAGAGAATGGAATCGAACACTGGTTTCACGTACTCCGGCATCTCTGAGGCGGTTCTTTGTGAAGATACGCCGCCCGATGGTGGCATTCTGTGGATTAGGATAGCGCGCTACCTTCTCTTCCAGTTCTCGGACTACCTGCTTCCGGCTGGGGACACTTCCCCACTTGCACTCACCCAGATCGATCCATCCATCGTCCCGATATCCGACGACATCGATCTGCGTGTGTTTGTCCCAATCTTCTCCTATCCGAAAGCCGACATCAATGCCCTCTTTCCGGTAGAGATGAGGAAGTGCTTCGCGGCACAGCCGTTCAAAACAGTGTCCGAAATATTGTACCAGCCTAGGGGTAATACGATCCCGCAGTGCACGGTCGGCTCCCATCTGCAGAATGAAGCTCGTGTTGGGATACACGAATCGGAACCAGAATCGGAGAAGCGGATCGGA
>CAZAKE010000043.1:0-30448 GCA_964485495.1 uncultured Spirochaetales bacterium | reverse complement strand
TTTATTAAGAAGACGGAATCCCTCGTGAAGCCGCAGGATGTCACGGCCATCAGCTTCCTGGGGGACTTCAATAAACTCCTCCCGGCCAAACTCCAGCAAAGAATTATGGAGAAGGGGGGCAGCAAGGTTCCCTATATGGGGTTCATCGTCGATCCCTATTGTCTGTTTCTTGCCTATGAGATCAAAGATATAGATGCCGCACAGACCATGCTGCCCGAGGAATATGAACTTGCCGAGGCATCCCTCTTTTCCTCGGAAAAAACGGTGCCCCTGGTGATCTTCAGCGCCTTCTCCGCCCGCACGTCGGCTTTTATGGGAACGCGGCTGGAATGCTATGTCATCGCCCGCTACAAAAAGACGGGACGAATCTCCTGGATCATTATCGATTATACAACCAATACCAACAGCCATGATCCCAAGAACGGCTTCTGCGGGTACACGAGTGATCCGACGGTATTCACCACGACCCCCTATGGCGAACTACTGGTTGATGTAGCGGGGATCGCCGACAATCAGACATTTTCCGTAGAAGCAGATTTGAATCATGGAGAAATGGAGGAGCTGAACGAAAATCTATGGGTGGAGGGAAATATGTCCGTGGATTACGGCGGTGTGTTGAAAGCCGAGGGTTCTACCCCCTTTAGTCTGATTTTTGATCCATTTCTCATGAAAGAAGCCCGACACGTCCCTCTGGACAGGATACACGTCGGGGCCAACACCTTTCTGCAAGGATTGATCGACAATGACCACCCCATCAGCGCGGCGGTGTTTCCGTTCAGTCAGCACTTCATCATCCGACAGGATCTACCGGGTCAGGTGCTTACCCGGGAACAGGACCTATTCGATCAAATCCACACCTTTCTGCGACGCACCGACTTCAAGACCATGTCGGGGGATGACCTGAAAAAGCCGCTGTTCAGAGGGTTTCTGATCTCCTCTCTGGTGAACCTCGGGATTATTCTGTTCTTGCTGATCAAAGTATTCGGCTGAAGCGACAGTACAACCATCGTTTCAGAACGAATCTCAGATGGCCGCATCCCATCGAAGCCGCGGCGGAAAGTCCGGCGATTCCGGTCCCGGCAACCGCGATTTTTCCGTTTCATCGCAATCTGCACAGTTCCAGGCTCTTGTTCCACACCTCGTCCACCTTGCGGTAATCCCGTGCATGGGGAGCGGGATTTTCCGGAGTGGTCAGGTTGAAAAATCGACCGGTGACGCGCCGGACATCCTCTGAGGCCGCAAGATAATAGAGCGCCTTGGCCGAGAGAAGGGGATCCTTGGCCGTAGGCAGGATCAGCTTCCTCTTGAGCATTCTGTAGAGCTTGCCGTTGTTCTCTCCCATGGTAGATCTGACGTTTCCGGGATGCATGGCATTAATGGTCACCGCCGATTCGGCAAAGAAGTCGCTGAACCGAAGCATGGTCAGGAGCTGGGCGGTCTTGGCGGCTCCGTAGCTCTTTAGTCCGGTATAGATGTGTCGTCTCCAGGCGAGGTCGCGCAGGTGTACCCCGGCGAGGGCGAAACGGTGCCCCTCGGAATTCACATAGAGAATTCGGGCCCGGTTTTCCTTCAGGAATCGCTCTTTCAGGAGATAGTTCAGACAGAATGACCCCAGGTGGTTCACCTGAAATACCATTTCGATATTGTTCTCGGAAAGGTGCTTTCGCGTGTGAAAAACGCCGCTATTATGTATCACCACATCAAAGGGTCGTTCTATCTCGAGCAACTCACGCGCGCATCGTTTCACCTGCTCCAATGAACCGAAATCCACTAAGACGGTCCGCACACGACAACCGTAGCGGGTTTTCAGCTCCGTCTCCAGCGACTTGGATTTTTCGGGATTCCTGTTTAGACAGATCAACTCGGCGCCCAGGGACGCAAAGAGCCGGGCCGTTTCAAGGCCGATTCCCGACGTGGCCCCGGAGAGTATTACCTGCTTCCCCGTCAGGCTCTCGCTACATTCCAATGGTGGCGTTTTATCATTTCGAATAAGCTCGCCCATATCCCGAAAACGGTACTGGAGTAAATACCCGAAAAGACCCATCAGCCGAACCGTTTTCGCATGAACCGGTGGTATCCCCCTGCCGGAAACCTGATGTCGATGAATATACTTCCCCTGAGATCGTAGTAGTCACCCATGCTATCATCATAAAGAGGGAAGGACAATTTCACAATAGAAAAAAGATGAGATTCGCTGTCGAGCCGTATGTCGCGTTAATCGTTTCCTGAGAATAAAATACCAAAAAAATGCAGAAAACGTACTTTGAAAATTCGAAAATTCGGGGTATAATGATAGATCCGTTGCAGTTTCGCCTGAAGGAAGCCGATGCGATTCGACAGTAGTTATCCTCCGAAGAGATCGTGGAATTACAAACAGCCTCGGTATCTGACGGGGCACTTCCTGGTATCGGAAACCGAACTCACGGATCCGAACTTTACCGAATCAATCGTGTTTCTCTCCCAACACAACCGCCAGGGGGCTTTCGGGTTCATCATCAACCACAAGAGCGCGACCTCTCTCGGTGAGTTGGTTCCCGAATTCGAGGACACCGAGGCGGCCGATATGCCCGTCTATGTAGGCGGCCCGGTGCAGCAGCAGTTTCTCTTCGCCCTCCACTCCGGCCTGCCCGACGGTAGAACGGGTGAAGGCACCGTCGAACCGGTGAACGGGGTGTACTTCGAACCGGACTTCGGAATAATCGGTGAGTTCTTGAAAAACGAATATTCGCAAATCGCCCGCGTGAATCGGCCGTCGTTTCTCCTGTGTGCAGGATATGCCGGTTGGGCTCCGGGGCAGTTGGAAAACGAGTTGAAACGGGGTTCGTGGATCGTGCTTCCCGCCACCGCGGGAAGCATCTTTTCGGAGAATCCGCAGGAGGAGTGGCGGAACGCACTGCGACGGAAGGGCGGCATCTACTGGATCGCCGCCGAAATCGGGCATAAACCTTCGATAAATTAGTCGGTGGCCCGAAGATCGATGATGTTCGGGTCGATACGGTTTCTTTCAGTCTCATTCAACAATTTCCGCTCACGCAATCCGGTAATTGTGACCAGAGAAATAGTCGTGTATCAGCTCCGTCACGGTAAACCTGGTCGTGAACCGGTATTCATCCATGATCCATGGCCTCCCCTCGCCGTCAATCAGCATTGTGTTTTTCAGATGCACATAGTACCATGAGCAGACGTCCGATAGAACCGATCATGAGGAGATCACCATGCCACGACCGAATATTATTGTATTCTTCACCGACGACCAACGCTGGGACACCATCGAAGCCCTCGGTAATCCGCAGGTGAAGACGCCGAATATCGACTCGCTGGTAGAGCGGGGAACCGCGTTTACCCACGCGCACATTCCCGGGGGGACGGTAGGCGCGGTGTGCATGCCCAGCCGGGCGATGCTGCACTCAGGGCGCTCGCTGTTCCACCTGGACGGCGCAGGTGCGTCCATCCCCGCCGACCACGTGACCATGGGGCAGCACTTCAGGTCTCAGGGATACCGGACCTTCGGCACCGGAAAGTGGCACAACGGACCGGAGAGTTACGCCCGGAGCTTCACCGACGGGGGCGAGATCTTCTTCGGAGGAATGGCGGACCACTGGAACGTTCCCGCCTGCCGCTTCGATCCCACCGGCAAGTATGACGTAGCGTGCCCCGAGATCAAGAACCCCTCCCGGGATAACGTCGTGAACTACCGCCGGTGCGATCATGTGCCTGCCGGTAAACACTCCAGCGAGCTCTTCTGCGATGCCGCGGTCGATTTTCTCGACCGACAGTCCGGAGACGATCCCTTCTTCATCTACGTATCGTTCATGGCACCGCACGATCCCAGATCAATGCCGAAACGGTTCCTGGATATGTACGATCCGGACGAGATCGAGTTACCGGAGAACTATCTGCCGCAGCATCCTTTCGACAACGGCGAGCTGCTGATCCGGGACGAACTCCTGGAGAGCCATCCCCGCACGGAAGATGCGGTCCGCCGTCACCTTGCCGAATACTACGCCATGATTACCCATCTGGACGACGAGATGGGTAGGGTGATGCGCAAGGTCGATGCCATGGGACAGACGGACAACACCATCTTCGTGTTCGCCGGTGACAACGGCCTCGCCCTGGGACAGCACGGCCTCATGGGCAAGCAGAGCAACTATGAACACAGCGTGCGGGTTCCCTTGGTCTTTGCGGGCCCCGGGATACCCACAGGTCAACGGCGGGAGGCCTTCGCGTACATCATGGACATCTTCCCCACCGTGAGCGAGTTGGCCGGGTTCGATATTCCCTCATCAGTCGAGGGGCAAAGTCTGGTCCCGGCCCTGAAAAATCCTGATGAGTTGGTCCGAGATACCCTCTTCTTCGCCTACGCCGACATACACCGGGCGGTGAAGGACCGGCGGTATAAGCTGATCGAATACGTGGTCTCCGGGACGCATGTCGAGACGCAGTTGTTCGATCTTGAGGAGGACCCTCTGGAGATGCATACCCTGGCCGACGATGGGGGGCATGCGGAGGTCCTCGCGGGGCTCCGGAAGGAGCTGTTCCGTTGGCGAGACGAGTGGGACGATCGTGATTCCGTCTGGGGCAAGACGTTCTGGGATGGATATGAAGGAAAGACATCGCCACCCGGTAAGCCCTTCGATCAGAATACGCCCATCGCGGTTTTGGCTGCCGATTCAGCCGCCGCGGCGCTGCTGCGAGATCGGATCCCCTGGTTGATGAAGGACCCCCGGATCACCATGTCCGGGAGTACGAGCCTGCGGTCACTCTCCTTCTGGGCGCCCGACGTGGTACCCCGCGCCATGTTGCCGGAACTCGACGGAGCCTTACGGAATCTCGGGGCCTGAGCGCTTCGAAACGGGAGTAAAGGAACAACCCTATGAGTAAGGAATACACGGACGAATTGTTGCTGGATTTCGGAGAGGACGGAAGTGGTCTCGTACCGGTAGTGACCCAAGATTCACGGACGAAAGAGGTCCTCATCCTGTCGTTCTGCAACCGTGAGGCTTTCGAGGAGACCCGGCGCAGCGGATTCGCCACCTACTGGAGCCGCAGCCGGCAGGAGTTGTGGAAAAAAGGGCTGACCTCAGGAGACATGCTCCAGGTCGATGAGATACGCATCAACTGCGAACAGAACTCGCTCCTCTTTCTGGTTACCCCGAAGGGCAAGGGCGCATGTCACGCCAAGAAACCGGACGGGAATCCGTATCCCTCATGCTACTACCGCCGGATCAGAGACGGAGGCACGCTGGAGGTGATAGGTGAATAACGGTACCACCTCGAAGGATGGAAGAACCGGTGTACGCGCAGGCGAGGGGCGGCTTGTCGTCGGGATGCCTGCCGGATCTCTGGCGGACCCGAAACGGGGGGGCAACTTGGTCGCCCTGCTCGAGGGTGCCGGATTCAAGACCTCAGGGTACGAATCGGGGGGGCCGACATCCTTCCCGACGTGCGCATTCCTCTATGGTTGGGATGGTAGGCCACAGGAGTTCGGCTCACAGCTGGGGGTAGGCGAACTCGACATCGCAATTGCCGGAGACGACTGGATCCGGGAACGGATCCTCGAACTGCGGTACGAATACGAGAAGGAGATAGAACTTGAGAAGGTTCTTTCCCTGCAGCGGGGTGGCGTCAGGATCGTCGGAATCGCCCCCGGAGACACCGCGCAACAGACTGCAGCTGCAGTACTGACCGCTTTTGCGGCGGATCCGCAAAAGCGGATACTCACCGTGGCATCCGAGATGCCCTATCTGGCACTCGATTGGGTGCGACTGCTCCTGAAGAAGGCCGGACTCGATGGGCGGTTCCCCGATTACGCCGTACAGAAGTACCGGACCCCTCCCAAGGTATCCTCCGGCGTGGTGGTATATGAAACATGGGGAAAAACCGAATCAAAGATCATGAACGGCGGCGTAGACCTCGGTCTGGAGATCACCCAGTCCGGCAGCGCGATTCGAAACTACGGCCTGAAGATAGTGGATGAGATAATGACCTCCGAGACCGGCATCTGGATTCGGCCGGCGGTTCGGGAGGAGCCTCGGAAACTCGAGATATTGAGGATGTTCCTCCTCAATCTGTACGGCTGCATTAACGCGGAGGGAAAGGTCCTCGTTCTGTTCAACGTTGCCAAAGAAAACGCCGCCGCGATAGAGGGGTATCTCGAGGAGAACAACCTCTTCGCAGACGAGCCTACCAGGAATGTGGGCCGTGAATACACCGAATATAGCGTGCAGGTGGACGTGGCCGACCCGACGGCTCCGATTGCGCGGATCCGGTATGAGTTAGCGACTCTCGGCGCGAAGAGTATCGACACGATCCCCCTCTCCTCGTCGATTCCGCATCTGGATGTGCTTCCGATCTAATCGGCCCCGGGTGGTGCTTCTCGGCGAGAATTGAGAATCGGGCGACGGCTTGATAAATGCATAGCGTTGTGAGAATATTGGGCAATACACCGTGAAAATGTTGATCGCCTTCAGCAGAGATGAATACCCGGAGATTGCCCCGGTGAGTGCCACACTCACCGAGGCGGGCATGGAAAGTGAGCTGTGCGAAATCACCACTCAGTGGGAGACCGAGTTGCCCCGTGCCTTGGCGGAGAGTACCCACTGCCTCATCGTACCCGGGGGGTCGTCGGAGTCGAACCTGTGGTTCTCCTTCACGGCGGGGTTCTGCCTGGGTAAGCGGATTCCCTTCTTCGTGTTCGCCCCGGACCACCTCGGGACCGTCCCGGCGTATCTAAACAGGTCCGTGGTGAGTTCCTCCCTGGCGGATCTGAGTGAGTTTCTCCGGCAGCGTGTGGCCGACTGGAGGCGAGAGGAACAGGCTGCACGGGCACGGGCAGAACTGGAGCGGTCGGGTATCTCCTTTTCCGAGGAGGCATTCTGCGAGACCGTTCGTGAGGGAGAGGTGAAAGCGGTCCGTCTCTTCCTGGAAGCTGGATACTCTCCGAACATCCGCGACAAGAACGGGGTTCCCGTCCTCTCACTGGCGGTCAGGAACCAGCACGGCTCCGTGGTAAAAATGCTTATTCAAGCGGGCGCGGACGTCAATGTCATTTCTGACGACCGAGGCAACACTCCGCTCATGGATGCCGCGGCCGTCGGCAGCCTCGAGTTCCTCGGGGAGCTCGTAGACGCCGGAGCAGACACCGACGTGGCCAGCAAAAACGGTCAGACGGCGTTGATTCTCGCCGTAGGGCAGAATGCCCTACCGTTAGTCGAGCGGCTCGTAGCCGCCGGCGCGGATGCTGCTATTGAAGACAACCTCGGGATGAGTGCTGCCAAGTACGCGAAACTGTTCAACCAGTCCGAGATCCTGGAATGTATCGCCGGCGGATCCGATTCCGAATGATACGACGGCGATTGGGATGAACCGACCCGGACTGCGACCGCGTATCCCCTCCGGTATTCTTTCTCTTGCATATGCCGTCGTTCTTGGTGTCGGTGTACTCGGCGGCAGTTACTGCCTCCTATCCGCGGCAGCGTCTGCATTTCACGTCTCCGGTGCGCGGTTGACCGGACTCAATCGAACCGGACACGGCAAGTCACATGCCGTCGCTGCATTGATATGGCATCTCGTATTTGCCACCGTCGCTTTCGGACTCGGGTTCAGAGCCATCCTACTCATGGTTCGACATCTATTCATCGAAGCGCTCTCGCCACCGGCCTCATTTGCTCTGTTCGGCGCTTTGGCGGCGGTAGTCGGCGTAGGTCTCGCCCGCTTGTCCAGGGGAATTCTGCTTCGGCGAAGATTCGGCGACGGGCCATCACCGGACGGCGGTGCGGGCGATGGGAAAGATACGATAGATGAGAAAGATGCGCAGAAAGCACCGGACGACATTTCGGGGATCGAGGATATCAAGGCAATACTCACCTGTATAGGAGTCGGAGGAGCAGTGCTCTTCGGCGGATTCGGTTTTCTCGATCCCGCGATAGCCCTATTCATACTGATGTCGCTTCTCTACTCCTCGGTGGCGAATGCGTATCTATATCTCGACGTTCTTCGGAGGATTCGTGGTTGAGCTTACTCGACATATCCGCGTATTTCGGCAACATGGAAACTGCGGTTTTATAAACTTGACAGCATGAAGGTTCACGGTCTATGTTTTCGTTAGAGCCAATGGATAAGAATCAGAAGGTAGTACTATTCCATTTATACAGAGAAGACGGGTCGGCACTGTTCCTCCACCCCTTCGACAGCCTCGATAAATTCCTGGAGATCGTCTCGAAGACCGAGATCATGGGGAAATACGGTGACGAGCCTCGTGTCGAATCCTTGACCATCTTCCGCAATGATCTATACCGGATGATCGAGGACGCCGTAAATTCGTGGATCACGGAGAAACGGTTTATCCCGCGGTTCCTGATCTCATCGGCAATCTTCCTCGTCGCATATCTCGGCATGTCGTTGATAGTCAGAGACCCCCTTCCGATGATCGATGAGATCCTCATCGCCGTCGCCGCGGCACTTGGGTCGTATTTCCTGCTCTCACGAAGGGATCGCAACTCCTCCGAGGCGTTGAAGAGGAGGGTGGCTCTCAGAACCAAGGTCGATCGGATCGTGTTTTCAGAGGATAGTTTCGTTAAGGAGGTGGAGGAGTTTCTCCACCACAACGAGGCGACGGAGAAGGAGAAGCTGCTCGAATCGATGATGATCCCCGGGGAGAAGTCTTTCCGTCCCGAGGACATCGACGACGCCAAACAGCTCATTCGATATCTGGAACGGCGATTCAGCGGTAAGGACTTCAGGAAACAGGAGCGGCTCATCAAGAAGCTGTCCGGGGTCAACCACTCCTCGGCAGAGCTCGAATCGCTGTCGAAATGGGTAGAGACGAAGAAGGTTGATCTCTCCCTGTTCGCCACCTACACCCGGATCAAGAAATTCTACAATACGGCGAAATAATCCGTCCGACCACCTCGCCTACCGTTCCCGTGCCGATACAGGAACCGCGGTTGCCGCTCCGACCGGCTATCGAACGGTTTGGATCTTCTCCATCTGTCTCCGAAGCTCGAGACTCGTCCGGGCGATCTCCAGATTAGCTCGAGCCGGCTGAAAGTCCGGGTCCAGCTCCAGAACCTGCTCCCAATATTCGACCGCCCTCTCCAGGTTTCCCTTGGCGAACGCCTCCAATCCGGCGACGTACAACTCGTCGATCCGAGTCTGTAGGGCCGCACGCCCCCGGTCACCGAGATTGAGTTTGGCTTCGATGCTGAAACTGTCGGCCGGGTTTCTGACATTGGTCGAAAGGTCGAGGATGTAGTTGATCACGAAACTGATCCGCTTCAGATCGATGGTACTGCCCAGCGATATCCGTGGGTTGCCTCCGGGGAAGCGAAATCCCCCGTGGATGCCGAAAAACGGCGCGAACTGGACCTTTACCCCTGCGGCCATGTGCCATTTGGGGGGATCGAAGGTGGTACCGTCGGCCGTGGGGAGAATAAAGGGGAGACTGAAGTCGTATGAGACGAGAAGCGGCCGCACCGGAGCCCAGGAAAAGCCGGTGGTGAACTCGCCGGGCAGCGGATCGCCGTTTACCGCCGGTCCCAGGTTCTTCACCACGGTACCAATCGAGAAGTTCTTGTCACGGGAGGTGTAAAATTTCAGGAAGTTAAACCTGGTCAGGAGCCCCACGTCGAACATGGCCATGAGTCCGGATTGGCTTTCATCAAGATTCTCCTGTTCTTGGATGAAGCTGGGGATATGCCTATATGCCACCTTCAGATTCGATCCTATCGAGAGACCGTAGAAGTAATAACTGGAGAAGAAGTTGTAGGAGATGTTCATGGTTGCCACGGTCTCGGTGTAGTAAAACTTGTTTACCTCCGATTCTCCGTCGCTATCGTGTGTCACTCGCTCGTTCCACAGGTTGTACTCGGTGAAGGGCACGTAGAGGAATTTGCCGCCGAATCCGATGCCAAGGTCGTTGAACCGCATGGTGTAGACGACGCCCTCCATCTTCGAGTCGGCGATCCAGTTGTGGTGGTGCAGCGAGAGTTCGGTGTTCTTCAGGACGGCGCTGCCGGCCGGATTGGACTCCAGGAAGCCCGAGTCGGATGCCACCGCGCTGTATGCCGTGCCCATTCCCTCGTACAGGCCGCCCACCGGAATCCTAAGGGTGGGGAAGGCGGTGGTTCCGGTATTCGGATCGATGAAGAAATCGGAGAACCGGCTGAGGTCTGCATAGAATTCAGACACCTCCGCCGTGAGTGGAACAGCGAGGAGGATCGAGAGAATGTACAGGATACCTACGATGCGACCCATGGGACTCCTTGCACGCGCTACCCCTAATATACAACTATGACACTCTTTTTTCTATTCCGGATACCCGGTCACGTGTACCTTTTGTAGTAAGTACCCTTTATAGTAAGTACAATCGGCATCACAGACACTTACTCAAGTCTTGATTTGTGTCGATAATCGGAAAAACGGCTGTCCTTCAGGGTACAGAGGAGGATTATCCGCGAAAAACTTGATAGATTCTGAGTAGAAACAACTGTCATGCATATGCGACGGGCTATCCTATTCTTCTCCCTCCTATTCGGTCTCGTTATCGTGCCGAAGGCCTACGGGAGGGGTGCGTCCGAGGAGGATCGTCTCCCTGAGGCCGCGCAGCTCATCGAAGAGCGGCGCTACAACGAGGCGCAGCTCATCCTGGCGGACATAATCAGGAGAGAGCCGGAACGACTCGACGAGGTTGAGGAGTATCTTCAGGTAATCAGAGGAGCCAACGTCAAGTACAACGATACATACATCGAATTGATAGAGATACTGAACCCTCCGGCGGGGCAGGAGATCGACCGGGATGCGGCGTATGCCAAGATCCGGGAGATGGAGGAGCTGAACCGGAGCCCCAACGAGGAGATGGAACAGGCCTTCGCCGAGATGCGTGAGTCCATCGTCTTCGCCATAGAAAATCAAAAATATGAGTCGGTCATGGCCCAGGCCGGGGAGTTATACGACCAGGCCCGTTATTGGGAGGCTACCGCCACATATCTGACCGGGTACCGGCTCCACGAAGAATCGTTCAGGAACAGGAATTACGGATCCATTGCCGAAAACAGGGTGGACGGGCTCATCATCAATGCCGAGACGACCGCGGGCGGGTTGCTCGAACTAGAGGATGATTTCGGCCGGCAACTGAACCGGTTTCGAAGCGCCATCGAAGTAGATGACGTCACCGCACTCCGGCAGGCTCTTCCCGAGTTGAAAGAAACACTCATTCGTATCCATTCTCTCGCAGACGAACTCGACAGTCTCGCCGACGAGTTGGCGAGACTGCGAGACGAGTTACTCCGTGAAAACGAGAGTGACATTCCGTATATCAGCACTATCGTAAAACTGATTCGCGGTCGGCAGGAGTTCCAGGAGGGAATACAAGCTTGTATGCTGCAGATCTGGGAGGAGTATTCTGAGGAACCATACCGGCGTCTCCGCACCGTCGCACAGGAGGCGTTCACGGAGGGAACCGCGGCCGCCCTGGCAGGCCAGGACGAGTCGGCAGCCCGACGGTTCGAGACCGCCGAGGGTCTCGGACTGTTGCTGCCTACCGCGGCGGGAATTCTCGGGGAGGAGATCGTTCTGGTGCCCGGCGAAGAGGTGCCTGCCGGCATCTCCGAGATCGTTTCAGAAACCCTCTCTATCCTCGTCAAGGCGGACGCAGTGGATACGATCGTGACCGGATATGACGAAGCCGAAGACCTCTCCGTACGAACCGCGCAGGTGGAACGTGATGCCGTCGCGGCCGAGAGTTTGGAGGAACTCGGCGAGGTCAGGAACGATGCCGTCCTCTTGGCGGACGATGTCGAGGCTCTCTCCGTGCAGTGGCACAGGTACGGCGATGAGTGGAGCGAGTATTCCGAAGTGGATGTAGATGCGGCAGATCTGATCACCCTGGCCGGTGACATCCTCGATACGCTGTCGGATCTCTCGGAACGGACAGTTGCGACCGAGATTAGGATCGTGCACGCTGCCGACCTGCTGAGGTTTGCTCCGCTGCAGAGTCGATTGGACGAGTTGACGGCTACCGTATCAGGGGCACAGGAACTGATTACCGGTATCCCGCGGACCATCGGCTCCGGTGATGAGACGCAGGAGATCACTGCCAGATATCCGGCCGACGCCGAGGAGATCTTACGACAATCCGTCACCGAGTTGGATGAGCTGGCGGAGGAGATCGGGCAGGAGTCGGAACGTATCGATACCGAAAAAGCATATGTGCGCACCAGTCCGGTAATTCGGGAAGATCTCGCGCGGACCGAGGCTCTGGCGGCGGAAAATCGGGAACTGACGGAGACGGCGGACCGGCAGATCGAAGTCGCCCGGCAGCAGGTGCAGGCGGCGGAGCTGTTCCGCCAGGAGGGGGAGCGACGTCTCCTCGAGGCTCAGGATCTCACAAGACGAAACGAATTCGCCCGGGCCCGGAGAAAGCTGGAAGACGCCGCCGACCGCTTCGCCGAATCTCTACTGCGCCGGGAGGATCCGGAGGTGCGTGTGCTGTGGGATACCCGTATAACCGAGCTTCAGGAGGAGATCGGCGAGGCCGAGAAGCGGATCATCGTGCAGGAGGTCCGCGACTATATCATTCGCGGCAAGGCCTTCTACTCACAGGGAGATTTCAGCGATGCGGAGGGGGTCTTTCTCACCGCCCAGAAGCGCTGGAGCACCATTTCTGTTGAGCCCATGTCCGAGGTGGAGTACTGGCTGGCGCTGACCCAGACCGCGCTCTCGGTGAATTCGGGAAGGGTAATCGAAGGGGAGTCTCCCCTCTTTGCCGAGATGACGTCGATTCTCAACCTCGCACGACGAGATTTCGAACGAGGCAAGAGACTCATGGAAGAGGGGAATCGGGAGGATGCTTTGACGGCGCTGGATGAGGCGGAGAAGAAGCTACTGTACGTGCAGACCCTCTTCCCGTTCAACAAGGAGGCCAGTGTCCTCTCCCTTCGGATCTTGCAGGTCAGAGATCCCGCCGATTTTCAGGAGACCTTCGGCCGGCGGTTCAGGGAAGCCCGGGACAAGATCAGGACCAATCCTCAGGAAGCCTATGTGGAACTTAAGGACTTGGAGGCGATCTCTCCCTCCTTTCCCGGGCTGGCGGCGGCCATATATAACGCCGAGATCGCCACGGGGATTCGTCTGCCGCCGCCCGATCCGGTCGCATTGGCCAAGTCGGAGTCGCTGTACGAACAGGCGTTTACCATCGTCTCCAGCAACGTCCGTTCTCAGTTTCCGATCGCCATCACGTACCTGAATCAGGCCCTGGAGCTCAATCCCGACAATCTGGAAGCCGCCAGGTTGAAGGACAGGATCTATATCGACGCCGGTTCCACCACCACTACCATCCTCTCGAGTGCGGACCAGCAGGAGTACCGCCGGGCGGAGGAGCTCTTCATCTCCGGCGAATACTACGTGGCCTTGGCGGTTGTTGACCGGCTGCTCCAGAATCCGGAGAATCAACGAAACCTGAAGGTGATAGAGCTGAAGAGGAGGATCGAGTCAAAAATCTGATGCGTATACCCGAGACTAGATCGTTCCTCCGTCAGTCTATCTCCTCCTCCCCGCGGCGCCAATCGTGCGGACGTGCCGGCGTTCGTCCAGTGCTCCTGTTCGCGTGTCTGTGGTTCGCCACGGCCCTCTTCGTGGAGGCCGAGGACTTCTACTGGGAGGAGCCGCAGTTTTTAGTGCAATCGGGGGTCTCCTTCCCTACGACACTTTCCAACGGTGAGTTGCTGGTCGCGGCATGGCAGAGGACCGAGACGGTGGGGGAAAATACCCAACGGACTACGATCTCTCTCATGAGTACCCGTGACGGTACGGAGTGGGTCAGGAATGAGGGCGCCTTCGGACCGTTCGAGTATGTCGGCCGGCCCTATTCCGTGTACACCATGGCCCTCGATTCACAGGGGGCCATCTACCTGGCGATTTCGACGCCGAACGACAACACGATCAGGATCTACTCATCGGTCGACGACGGTCGGACATTCTCCGAGGTCGGCTCCCTGACGTCGCTGACCACCACAATCGTGCCGCGGTTATTCATTCGTCCTGATGATTCTCTCGTTCTCTTCGTGTCCCAGGAGTCCGTCCCGCAGGACGGGGCCGACACGACCGAACTCAGGCTCGAATCGTTGGTCATCAACTATGCACTCTCTCCCGATGGGAGTGAATGGTCCGACTTTACTCCTCTGGTAGCCGATCCTGCCCTTCAGCTGAATTTCCTTCCCCACTACGCCGCCTCCGGTGGACGAGATTACGTCGCCTTCCAGGTGTTTCGTACCGGCAATCCCGCCACATATCAGATCTATCTCAAGTACAGCGACGACGGGTGCAGAACCTGGAGCGCCCCCATCCACATCACGACCTTCGAAGAGAACGGAATCGGCGCCGAGAATTTCGACAATCAACGCCCCTTCCTGGTGTCGATGGAGCCGGGGACGACCAGTGCGATGGAGCCGATGGTCACCGTTACCGAGGAAGCGAGAAGGCTGGCGCTTACCTGGGAACGCAGACAGGGGCTGGCCAGGCCCCAGGTCTACTACACGGAGTTGTACGCAGACGGCAGGCCCGTAATGGAACCGGAACGGGTGACCGACGGCACGGCCAGTATGTGCCGGGAGCCGCGAATCGTGGTGTATGAGGGTACGGTCTACGTCGTGTGGTTCGATAACCGGAACGGGGACGACCACGTGTTCATCGCGGAGAAACGGCGGATCTACTGGGAGGACAACGATCTCAGCTACGTTGAGGGGAGCTCCTCTTTCGGCAGGGCGGTCGTCCTCTCGGGTTCTCTCTATGTGCTCTGGTTGAACCAGCTGCAGGAGACCGGAAAGCTTGTGTTTCTCGAACCCGACACCACCGTCTCGCCACCGGAGGTTCGTGCGGCGAACTTCCCTGCCGGAGAACCCGCCCGACAGGATCTTTTCGAGACCAGGTGGACTCCTCCGCGGGATTCCTCGGGAATCGCCGGATTCAGCTTCGTCTGGGACAGAGACCCGGACGGCCGACCACCGGAACGGTTGATGGTGTTGCAGGACGTGCGGACCGCACAGACCAATGTCGACGAAGACGGGCCCTGGTACTTTCATGTGTCCGCCCTCGACTATGCGGGTAACTGGTCCGAACCCGCAACCATCACGGCGGTGCGTGATACGACGCCTCCCGGGATGGTGGAGTTTCCGGAGTATCAGGCTGACGAGGGCGGCTACCTGCCGAGCAATACCGCGGTTCTCTCCTGGGAGCCCCCCGAGGAGGATGACGTGGCGGGGTACGCCTATCGGTTCCAATACCTGGCTCGGGAGACCTTCGCGTGGGAGGGTGAACCGGCGGAGACCTTCACATTCCTGACACCGCCCGCCCGGATTGGAACGGACGAGCCTGAAACTTCATTCTTTAATATGGACAATGGGACCTGGGCCCTCACCGTAGCCGCAATCGATACGGTGGGAAACATGGGTCCGTCTGAGACGACAGTCTTCAAGCTGAATAAGTACATACCCGTCACGTATATCACCAATATCGATACACGGGTGGACGACATCGGTGTCGTCACGATGAGGTTGATCGGGAGAGGATTCTCCGAGGGAGGACTCGTGACCGACGTCATCCTCGACCGAGACGGCCGGGAACCCTTCGACTATATCTATCCCCGCTCCTCCGACCTGTTTACGGTGACCTCCGACCGGATCATCTCATCGTTGCGGATACAGGACATCGATGAGGGTGACTACCGGGTCGGACTCATACATCCTGAGAGGGGTCTCTATTTTACCCGCACGTCGGTGGCGTTCGAGTCGTCGGGAACGGTGAAATTCGGAGATTTCAGTGCGGGAATAGACCTCTCCTGGACTCCCGCCAGGAGCGTGCGGTATCGGATCTCGTTCAATATGCTGACCCTCGGGGCGTTGGCATTACTGCTCGGAGCATTGTTCCTGTTTACCCTGCAGCGAACCATCGCCCTCGCCGGAGAGGGTCGACGGCTCGAACGTGACGTTCGGCTGCTGTTGAGTGGTGATCTACCCGTCGAAAAAAAGGAAGAGAGGTTACTAGCCATGAAGAGGCGCGGAATCGGACTACGGCTGAAATTCGTATCTATGATGACGATGCTTGTGTTAATCGTCGTCGCGAGTATCTCCGTGGCCCTCGGAATGTATATGATCACGACGCAGCAGCGGAGCCTCGCATCGGGCCTGAGGCAGAGTACCGAGGTCCTCCTCGAGAGTCTCTCCGCGGCGGCCCGGGACTACCTCCCTGTTCAAGATACCCTGTCCCTGGGGCTGCTGCCCTCCCAGTCCTCCGCCATGGAGGACGCCGAATACATAACCATCCTCGGTGCCGGGATCAACGACCCGGATCATCATGATTACGTCTGGGCCAGCAACGATGCGCATATAAACGAGAAGACCGGAGATGAGACGATCGTCCCGGGAGTCTCGAGGATGGATACGGAACTCACCGGCCGCATCGAGATGCTCAAGACCGAGATAAACCGGACGGCTGCAACGGAGGTATCGGCATTCACCGACGAGATCAAGAAGCTGGGCGAAGAGGCCCGTGAAGCCGCATCGCGATACGCCCGGAGCGGTGCCGATGAGGACAACCAGCTCGTGCAGCGGTTGAGTGAGCGTATCAAGGAGTTGGATGACACGGTGGTGGATCGACTCACCCGAATCGGCGACATCATCGAGAGCATCCCCCCCTTCGATACCGAGAATTTCGACCTATCGGTAACGTCATATACCTTCTACAAGCCTATCGTATACGCCAGCACCCAGGACGATGTGTATTTCCGCGGGCTCATCATCATCGGCGTATCCACTGAACGGATTCTCGCGGAGATCGACAGTTCCAGGCAATTTCTCCTGATGCTCTCAGGCGGAATCGGGCTGGCGGCCGTGTTGATGGGAATCGTCGGGGCCCTGATCCTCGCGGCCTTCATCATCAGACCGATCAACGCGCTTGTACGGGGAGTCGAGACGATCCGGGATACGGAGGACAAGGAGGAGTTGAAATCTCACTCTATCAATGTGCGGACTCGAGACGAACTCTCGCTATTGGCCGAAACCGTGAATCAGATGACTCAGGGGTTGGTTAAGGCCGCCGCCGCCAGCAAGGACCTTACCGTCGGGAAGGAGGTCCAGAAGATGTTCATTCCCCTGGAGACCAACGCCGAAGGTCGCAAACTCTCCACCGGCAGCGAGACCACCGACTCGATCGATTTCTTCGGGTACTATGAGGGTGCCAAGGGGGTTTCCGGAGACTACTTCAACTGGCGTAAGCTTGACGACGAATACTTCGCCGTCATCATGTGCGACGTCGCAGGGAAGGGGGTGCCGGCCTCGCTGATCATGGTGGAGGTGGCCACTATCTTCCTGAACTATTTCAAGGGGTGGCGTGCCGACACCACGGGCATACACATTGATCAACTCCTCTACTCGATCAACGATCTCCTCGATGAGGTCGGATTCAAGGGGCGTTTCGCCGCCATGATGGTGGTGATCCTGAACCAGCGCACCGGGATGTGTCATCTCTGCCACGCAGGAGCCAATATTGTCCACCTGTACTCCGTGGCGGAGGGGAAGATGATCACCCGTGAGTTGGAGGAATCGCCCGCCAGCGGGGTGTTCCCCACCTTCATGCTGGAGATGAAGGCCGGGTACAGGCAGGTCCCCCTGCAGCTGCAGAAGGGGGACACGCTGTTCCTCTTCACCGACGGTGTCGAAGAGGCGCAGCGCACGTTCAGGGACACCGACTTCAACAGGATCATCTGTCAGGAACCGGGCCTGGAGCAGGGCCAATTGCATGACACGCACCCCGTCGGCAACGATAACGAAGAGCTCGGAATCGCGCGGATCCACGAGGTGATCAACTCGGTATACGGTCGTCGCAGGTATGTGCTCAAACGGTATCACAATCCTATCCCCGACGAAGAACTCGTTTTCGATTTCACCGGATGCGAAGGGAACGTCGAAGAGGCCATCATGGCGATGGTATCGGTGGAGAAGGTCTTCAGGATTTGTCCCGACCCCGCGGCCGGAGCCACGAATCGTATCCAGATGGACCGTAAGATCGACGCCTTCCTGAAGGAGCGTTTCGTTCAATACTCGCAATACTTCGCCCACCCCCTGGACGGAAACGAGGAGTCGGAATATATATATTTCAGTCACCTTACCGAGGACGAACAGTATGACGATCTAACCGTATTGGGAGTGAAGAAACTGTAATGACCGAAGGAAAATTCTTTTGCGAGGTATGTGGTCGGGAAGTTCTCATCGAGGCGGAGGAGTGCCCCCATTGCGGTCGCCAATTCGACTCGGTTAAATGCCCAATCTGCGGGTTCTCCGGAAAACCGTACAGGTTCCAGGACGGGTGTCCGAAGTGCGGGTATATGCGGAAATCCGATTCCGGTCCGTCCCCGGCTCGTGCCGGAGACAAAGAACGAGAGGTGTACAGCAAGACCCCTCGCTGGGTCATCACCCTGGCCATCGGCTTCCTGTCGCTCCTGCTTATCGTACTCGTAATCTTATACCTATCGCTGTAACAACCAACATGCTACGTCGAAGCGGGAATGGCATTAGTGTGCCACCGGCCGTAATCGGTTCCGACGGAATTCGACTCACTTAAAGATCGCTTGGATCTCCTTCGCATAGACCTCTTCGATCACGTTCCGTTTGAGTTTCAGGGTTTGGGTCATCTCCTTGCCCTCTGCGAATGGTTTCGGCAGCAGTTTGAACCGGAACACCCGCTCGAAGGGTCTGAAACCGTTTTGTGGGCTGATCAGGGTTTGGATCTCGTTGTGATAGTACTCCTTCATCTGCGCGTTCTCGAGGAGCTCTTCGATCTGGATGTACGTGACCTCCAGGCTCTTGGCGATCTCTTCGAGCTGTTCGAATGTCGGCACGATCAGTGCTCCGAGGAACTTCTGATCCTGTCCGATTACCATCACCTGGTCTATGGCCGGCGATTCCTTCAGCTTGTCTTCGATAGGTACCGGTTCGATGTTCTCTCCACCTAAGAGTACGATCGTCTCCTTGGCCCTACCGAGGATTTTCAGTTCTCCGTTGATCGTGGCAATGGCGATATCGCCGGTATTCAACCACCCGTCCTTCAGGACCTCCTCGGTGGCATCGGGACGCTTGTAGTATCCCTGCATGATCTGCTCGGATTTCACGTACAGGACACCCTTCCGGCCCGGTGGCAGTTCCTTACCCTCGGAATCGAGGATCCTGAACTCGATGTCTCGTAGCATCTGACCGATGGTTCCCGGAACCGGGCCGGACATCTTCCGCACCGATAACACCGGGGCCGTCTCGGTAAGCCCATATCCCTCAAGCAGGGTGATACCCGCGGCCTGGAAGAACTTGTCGACATAGGAGGGCAATGCTCCGCCACCCGAGATGGCCGCCTTGAACCGGCCGCCCAACAGGTTCTTCAGCTTGCCGAATACCAGCAGGTTTCCCAGCAGCGCAAACGGCGTGAGGAGCGCTAGGGGAATCACACTGACGCCGATGTCGATGACCTTCGAGCGTTTCTTGAACTGGGGCAGGAGACCTCGGAACTGGTTGTTTAGCACCGCGTGTGACGACCCTACCCCGATGAAGAAATGGAATAGTGCCTTCTTGGCACCCCCGGATTTATTGGCGTTGTTGTACACGGCGTTCCTGACGCTCTCCCATATCCGGGGAACCGAAGGCACCCAGTGCGGCCGGACCTTCTTCATGTCTGCAAGGAGGATCTGCCCGACCGGTTTGGAGTAAGCGAGGGCCGCTCCTTGCCCGACCACGATATATTCGATGGCTCGTTCGAAGGAGTGCCATACCGGCAGTACGCTCAGGACCACATGCCCGGTGTCGATGGGAACGTAATAGAATACCCGGTCCATCTGGAAGATGAAGCTCCGGTGAGTCAGCATCACGCCCTTGGGTTCGCCGGTGGTGCCCGAGGTGTAGATGAGGGTGGCTAAATCGTCGATGTTGCCCTTCTCCATCTCCTCGTCGAAGAAGTTCGGCTTCACCTCCAGGGCTTTCTTCCCCTGCTCGAGGACATCCTGAAAGTCTATGATCTCGACGCCCTTCTCGTCGGACAGCTCTTCGGAGTAATCGAACACGATGATCCGTTTGAGCTCGGGTAGCGAGTCCTTCTTCGAGAGGATCTTCCGCGTCTGAGTCGCATTCTCGGCGAAGACCGTCGGACAGTCGGCATGACGGAGGATATAGCCGATCTCCTCGGTCATCGTATCCGAACCCCGCGGGACGTCTATGGCGCCAAGGCTCAGAAGGGCCATGTCCGTCATCAACCACTCCTTGCGGTTGTCTGCGATGATGCCGATGTGATCGCCGCGCCGGATTCCGAGTTCGGCAAACCCGGTGCCCAGCACCTTCACGATTTCGAAGAACTCCTTGAAGGCGACGGGCTGGAAATCCCCTTGTGCGTCCTTGCTCAGGATGATCGGCAGATCCGGATGCCGTTCGGCGACGCTCTTGATCCTTCTCGGGACAGTGTCGGTAGCTGCCATGTGTGACCTCCCTGCATGCTACATGCCTCCGTGCTACAAGACCTCCTTTCCGCGCCGGGCTATGTGTTACGGCAACGCGCCGGATAGCCGATGCGAAGAAGGCGTTCTCCCACACGGTAATGGAAAAACGGTAGCATGAAGGTATGCAGCTGTCAACGAATTTATGTAAATAATTCGGTCGTCGGCCGAATGAAAGGATGTACCGGCATGTTGTGACCCAGGCACTAGTGCCTGCCGGTATTACAGGGACGCCTCGATGCGGCGTTTCAGGAGTTGTCTGGTCAGGAGTTCGGGAAGCAGGACCGGACGTGACGCCCCGACGGCGTAAAAAGCATACACCGGCACTCCCACCCGTCCGACCGATCGCAGAAAGGTGGTGATCGCGGGATCCTCCTCCGTATAATCTCCTTGCAGGACCCGGATGCCGTACCCGTCGAAGAATTCGCCGATCTCTCTCGCGCCGAGGACGGTGGCCTCATTCAGCTTACAGGTTGTGCACCAGTCGGCGGTGACGATGAGAAACACCGGAATCTCTCTCTTCCGTAGATCGTCCAATGTTTCCGGTGAATATGGGATCCGCGATTGGGAATCCGACGAAACGCCGGACGTGACACCCGTCCCGGATGGGCTCTTCCCGATCGAAGTTACACCGGCCGAACCCGTTACGGCAGTATCGGCCTGTGGGAACGCGCCGAGGGTCCATGCGATCCCTCCTGCGGCGATGAGTGCGGCGGCGAGTGCCGCGACGATGCGTGTCGCCCTTCTGCGATGGGGGCCGGCAAAGGTACCGACGATCCAGGACGCGAACGCGAGTACCGCAAGAAAGACGAGTACATTGATGATGCGGTCTCCCACCTGTCTGTAGAGTGTCGAGAGCAGGAGAACCACCGTGCCGACGAGGAGGAACCCCATCACCTCCTTGAAGGTGTTCATCCACGCCCCGGGCTTCGGCAGATGGCCGGCGAAACCGGGCCACAGCCCCAGGACGATGAACGGCGAAGATAGTCCCAATCCCACGAGGAGCAGCGTCGAGACGATGACGCCGGGAGGACTCGAGAATGCAAACCCCAGTGCGGTTCCCAGCAGCGGCGCGGTGCAGGGGGTCGCCAGGAGTACGGCGAACACACCGGTCACGAATGATCCGGCCAGACCCCTACGGCCCCCCGCCTTCGCTATGGTGGTTATTCCGGGCACGCTGATGACGAATACGTCGAACAACGAGAGGGCGAACACGAATACCACCGAGGTCAGGATGAGAACGAAGGCCGGGTTCTGGAATTGAAATCCCCATCCCACCCGTTCACCGGATGCCTTGAGTGCGATCACGATGCCGGCGAGGATGAGCATCGAGACCAGGATTCCCGCCGCATAGGCCAGGGCTCCTCGAAACACCTTCTTCCTGTCGGCACCTGCCTGTCTGACCAGATTGAGCGCCATTAACGACAATACCGGTAGGACGCAGGGCATCACATTCAGCAGCAGGCCGCCGAAAAATGCCAGCAGCAGGAAGTACCCGAGTCTCCCGCCTCCAGACACCTCCAGCGGTACCGTCAGTTGGATACTCGCCGGGAAGTAGCACCTGCCCGCTTCGTCACAGAGCTGATAGTCTGCGGTAAGCGCCAGTTCGGTCACACCCGCAGGGATCTCCTCCGGCATTATCAGGTCCGCAGTCAACTCGACGGTTCCGTAGTATTGTACTACACCGTCTTCGACGATTCCCTGTGGATACTCGACGGCACCGGTAGTGAACCCCGCGGGAGACTGAACGGAGAAACCGAACATCTCCCGTTGAAGTGTTTGATGGTATCCGTCGGGTAACTCATATCTGACGATTAGTCGCGGGACGACCGCGGAACCGGTGGAGCGGAGTACAGCGGGTTCGATCCGCGCCGTGACGGTTGGAGCCGGCCGATCCGACGTGACCGGAGCAACACTCGGAGGGGAGGGGAGGGGATCTTCTGCCCAGACTGAAGCCGGGGCGATCATCAATCCGACGAAAAACGCCCCGACACGCACGCTAATTCTCACACGCATACACCGCCTGCTGTAAAATACTACCGGAGACGACCCGGGGCAAGGTCGAATTTCATACGAATCTCGTGTCTCTGTTCACTCGCCTGAGAGATTCACCCCGCTCCGAGGGTAAGGGCGAGATTGGCAAAGTTATACAACCCGTGTGCCCAGGCTACCGCGTGCAGGCTGCGTTTTCTTAGGTAGTGGAGAGAGAGAATTACGCCGATTAGTCCCGTGGCGATAAAGCCGGGAATATCTTGATACAGATGTCCCGCGGCGAAGAGCAGCGACGATGCGGCGACGGCGGAAACGGCCGGCACTCCGGATGTTTCCAATACGGTGAGGAGGTATGCCCTGAAGAAGAGTTCCTCTACGTAGCCGGTAACCAGGCACACGACGAGTACGAGAGGCAGGATGGCCACCGAATCGAGACTCCAGGTGACCGGCCGGGCGGACTGCTCCATCAGGCCGCCGATGAGCATGACGGGTATTACCGCCACCCAGATGAGGAGAAAGGCGGTCAGCGCCGCAGGCAGATCGGCAGGTTCCGGACGGCGCATCCTGAAGATTGAGGGATCCCGCCCGGGACGATTCAGCATGATGTAGAGTATCAGGGCGAATTGCGCCGTACCATGTACGATGTATATCAGGTCGTACCGAACGGAGTTGAACAGGCTCCCATCGACATCCCCGCCTTGTCCCAGATACCCCGGGAGAAATAGGGCCGAAAAAATGAGGATCGGCTCGATGAACGGCAACTCAGCCCACACGCGAGACGGTTTCGGCCTTCCAGTACCGTCCATATCGAATTGCGGCATCCTAACTCTCCCCTGTCACGGCTGCTCCCACCGTAGTAGGAACGGTAGTCGTAGAATTGCTGTGCATTTGCCTATGCAACTGTGCATTATTTCATATATACTATAGGGTAACAGAGACATTTGCTTTATTACAGTGTATATGGCACTGAATTTGCTCTTCGCGGCTAATACTTAACGCACAAAGGTTCGAAAATAGAAGTATGATAATTATCGGCGGTGTAATTTTCCTCCTATTGGTGGCGGCGATCATCCTTCTTCGGCGCGCCGGTGGCGGCAGCTTCCCCTGGCTCCACTTCTATACCAAGGGCAAGGAATCCGGATTCACGTTCAGAGAGATAAACCTGCTGCGTAAAGTGGCGGTAGAGAATCGCCTCGAGGATCCGACCTCACTCTTCTGGTCAATCCGACAACTCGATCGTTCGATCAAAGGAATGATCGTGAAATTCCGGTCCGAGGGGGTCGAACACGAAGAGCCGTACGCCGGGTTCCTTTCCAAGCTGTTTGACTTCAGGAAGAGTGTCGAGTTGAATTTGCCGAAGTATACCTTGGGATTGAAGACGACCCGAAAGATCGTCACTCATCAACGACTCACCATCAGTCTTCCGGGACACGGTACCTACAGGGCCCAGGTGGTGGAGAACCTCCGCCGCTACATGGCGATATCGTATCCGGAAGGTCCGGCTGTTCCCCCCGGATTCACGTGGGCGGGGCAGAAGGTCAATGTCTACTTTTGGCGGCAGGACGATGCCGGATATGTCTTCGAGACCAGGGTCCTGGATGATTTCATCGATAAGAAATATCCCATACTTCATATCACCCATTCGGACAATCTGATCCGAAGCCAGAAGCGCGGGTCGGTCAGGGTCGAAACCAACAAGCCGGCGTATCTGTATCCTCTCAGCAAGATTGATGCCGCCAATGAGGTCGTCGAGGAGTCTCCCGGCCTTCGCTGCCGTCTCATGGACGTGTCGGAAGACGGAGCGGCGGTACTCATCGGGGGGAGGGCGAAGGTGGGGCTGTCGGTGAAACTGCAATTTACCCTTACCGCGGCTCCGGTGGTGATGTGCGGTGTCGTCAAGGCAATTAATTTCAATCAGAAGAAGAATCAATCGGTGTTGCACATTCAATCGGTGCCGCTGAGCGTCGATACGAGAAACAGCATACGTATCTTCGTGTACAACCTGTTCGGTGATAGGGAACAGCCGAAGAACGCTCGACCGTCCGCGCCGGCGCGCGCCACCGGGAAGACGCGTTGACCGACGAAACCTCCCGATGTTGAATAATCCTACAAGTAGGGTATACTACAAGGTATAGCCTCATCCGATTGAGTCTGGAGGTTTGACGGCGATGTATGCGAGGAGACCCCTATGAAAAAAACTATCCTGATACTCCTAATGGCGGGACTCATCCTGGCGATCGGTACGGCGCAGGAGGAGGATCCGGTTCTTGCGGCCTTTCGGAAGAATTTTACCCGCGGCAGTCTCACCACCAAAATTCAGATACTGCAAGATGCCGCCGAACAGGATCCGGCTCGAATGGGTCCACTCTATCTCCAGGCGATCGATTTCATTCTCGGGAATATGAATCAGCTGCGGACTGACAACCTTGCCCGCGAGTTGGGGGTCCTCGCACTCAGGTTGATCGGGTTTTCCGACTATGCGGAGGCGGCGCATCCGGTCTGGCAGCTCTTCGAGGAGGATGAGCGGACAAGCGTCAGAATCGAGGCACTGAGCACACTCGGTATCATCGTCGATGGGAATGAACGGATCGGTGTGCAGTTGATCGATTGGCTCGAGAGACAGAATACGGCCTTTACAAACGGGGAGCGGGTGAATCAACAGGTTGTTGGTGAGGCCGTGGTGACGCTAGGAAAACTCGGGTTCCCCGATTCGTTTCCCGTGTTGTTTACCGCCATGGTCTTGAAATACTCAGACGATATCACCGCGAAGGCATCGGAGGCACTTACCCAGATCGAGGGCGATTATACAGCGATGATCATTGAGGTCATCCGACAGAGCCCTCTCAACGAGAAGCTCGCGGCACTCAAGGTTGGCTTGGCCGGTGACACCCTCACCGACGAACAGAAGGGAGAGATAGCCGAAACCGCCCTGCAGCTGGGAATATATACTTCCGCTTCTAGTCAGCACGAGCAAGAGTTGATCCGACAAATCCGCTATGCCGCCGTTCGGGGGCTTACCGAGCTCCAGTGGCCCAAGGCCACTCCGAATGTCATCGAGCACTTCGATATCACCCTTATGGAGTACGACCGGGGTATCATCGTGCAATCGAACCTTCTCGAGGCAATCGCCTGTCTGGGGGCCATGGGAACCCATGAAGCGGCAGTGCGTTTAACCCTCTATCTAGAGTTGTTAAACGCATATGTGGAGAATGGGCAGAATGTCGAAACGCAGGTCGTACTCGCAGTCATCTCGAACCTCGGCGAACTCGGAGACCCGGTGGCCTTCGATCACCTCCTCTATACGGGATACCTCGACTATCCCGGAACCGTCAAGAAAGCCTCCAGAGAAGCACTCAACAAACTCACCCGCTAGAGAAGTCTCCGCGCTCCGGCAGGCCCGTTCCGCCGCCGGAGCGGTCGCCTGGAGCAGGTGGTGGTTTCTCGTCTCCATCACCGGACCGGGCCTGTTCGTGTGTTATATGCCGGAGGGACGATTCATGCTTCTCGGGGTGTACTCGATCGCCCTGTGCGCGGGAGCCGTGGGGATCGTGCTCCAGGGACTCCATACGGGATCCATACGATGGACCGGTCGCTGCTGTGTCGTCTTCTCGTGTCTTCTCGTCCTGACCGGAACCGCCGCCGTTCCGAGAGTCGGTCATGTCGGACTGCCGGTTGAATCGGTATGCCGGATACGCGGCACGCTGCTCGACGACGGGACGCCGATCTCCTCCGGCGACACGGTTCGCTACACAATTCGGACTGAGTCGGTCTCTTCCGAGACCGCTACCGCCTCAGCCGGCGGAGAGATCACGCTGTTTCTGTCCGGCCGCGAACGGTTGGGGTGGGGGCAGCTTGTCGAGGTGGAGGCGACAATTCGTCCGGAGAGACATTCCGGACAAACCCTCTCCCCTTCCGCGACTGCTCTTCACGCCGGTTCGACCAATTCCGTAGAACTTGGTGTAGCCTGGGCCGACTCGGACTGCCTGAGGAGTCTGGGATGGCTCCATCCTCTGTTCGAGTATCGGCACCGGGTTCGAGAGGGGGCGCGGAGGGCGATCGATCAGGCCGGAGCCCCCGTATCGGGGTTGATGACGGCACTTCTGTTGGGAGCCCGGGACGATATCGGCAAGGCCGAGTACGAGACGTTTCGCGCCGCCGGATGCGCCCATGTACTGGCGTTGTCGGGAATGCACCTGGGAATTCTGGTGATGGCGGCGGGGTGGGTGTGTGGTCTGCTCCTCGGAAAGCGGGCCGCCGTGGTATGTCTGGTTCCGGTGGTCGTATGTTTCGTGCTGTTGGTGGGCCCGAAGGCGTCGCTGATACGTGCGGCGATCATGTTTCTTTTAGCCGCCGGATTCAGGCTGCTCGCACTGCGTCCCTATGGACTGCACGTGCTGGGCCTCTCGTTCGCGATATTCGTAGTGTGTGATCCGACCGTCGCCACAGATCTCTCCTTTCAACTCTCTTATCTGGCGCTGTTCGGGTTGTTGTCCTTCGGTCGCTCGATTGGTAGGATTATCGGGCAGTTCATCCCGATACGTCCCCTGGCCGACGCAGTCGGGTACTCTGTCGGAGCCTGGGTTTGTACCGCGCCGTTGTCGATTATGGTTTTCGGGGCGACGTATCCCGTGGGAATCGTCTCCGGTTTAGTCATCACCCCTTTGGTGACGGCGTTTATCTGGTGCGGCATCGCATCGATCCTTGTCGGCAGGCTTCCGAGGTATTCGATCTCGTTGATACTCAGGAGGCTTCGAGGGTACATAGATTGGATGACCGGACTCGCGGCCGAAGCGCCGGCCATCCGTACCCCCTCGGCACTGGGTGTGTTCTATTGTATACTCGTGGCCGTTCTGCTGTCGGGCTACATCCTCAGACGGCGGCGACTGAACGGAAAGAAGATAGGACTACCTTCATGGATCCGAAGATCGACTACGATTCGCGCATCGAACTCAAGCGGTTTCTCGCATCTCGCGGACTCGGGATGTCGAAACGGTTCGGACAGAACTTCCTCGTCTCCAAATCCGCCCGCGAATTGATCGTCGCCACGCTTGGTCCCGGAAAGGATGATACGGTGTGGGAGATCGGTCCGGGAATCGGGGCCATGACGGATCTCGTATACCGTAATTGCCGGAATCTCGTTCTGTTCGAAATAGACCATGGGTTCGCGGATTTCCTGGCCGAGACCTACGAGCCGATTCCTTCGGTGCGACTCGTGCGGGGGGACTTCCGGAAGACCTGGAAGGGAGCGATCGAGGACAACCCTGCCCCCGACCTGATCTTCGGGAATTTGCCCTATTCGCAGGCCGCGACCATGATCGGTGATCTCATCGTAGCCGGCCTTCGTCCGAGGCGAATGGTCTTCACGATCCAGCGAGAGGTAGCCGACCGGATGGTTGCGGTTCCGGGCTCCAAGGAGTATTCGGCTTTCAGTCTCGTGTGCAGGTATCGTCATGTACCGCGGAAGGTGGCCGATATCCCGGCCTCCGCATTCTTCCCCGCACCGGACGTCACCTCCACCGTCGTCGAATTGACACCCCTCAAGGAAACGCGCTGGATCGATCGAGCGGAATTTTTTCCCATCGTCCATCTCCTCTTCGGCTCGCGACGGAAAACTGTCAGAAACAACCTGCGGCGGGGTAGGTTCTTCGAGAGTGACGACCCGGAGGGAGTGGCGGTGGTCCTCTCACGCGCCGGTATCGACGGTTCTGTCCGTGCGGAGACGCTGACCGTGGAGACGGTTGCCAGGTTGGCGGAGATAGTATCGACGATGCAGTCAAAAGGATAATTGTGTTGGTCTGTGTCGGCGGAAATCGGTTGAATCGTTGTTGATTCCGTAGATTGATTGCACTATACTTCGCTGTACAAAATCGAGGAGCTGGATTCATGAAACAGATGAGAGAATATTTAGTACCGATGACTATCCTTGCGCTGTGTACGGCTTTGTATATCGGATGCGCCACCACCGAGGGTGAACCGGAACAGTCTGAACCGATTGTTCAGGAGGAGTCCGCTGCGCGGTCCCCGGAGAGTCCGGAGACAGAAGCAGAGCCCGAGCAGGAGCCGGCGGAATCCGAGCAGGAGGCGGAGGAGAAGGAGCCGCGGATCATCGTGATCCGGACACCCCTCATCAGGAGGGAATCGGTATATTATGCCGACGGCGAATTGGAATCGTATACGGAGTATGCCTGGGACCAAGAGGGAATGCGTCTTCTGAGTGAGGTGCAATACGACGGTGATGGAATCGTGGAGGAACGGGTGCAGTATACGTACGCCGACGACGGAACCGTCACCCGAACCGTGTTCGATGTCCAGGGAAATCCGGTCGGATACCGTGTCATGGAATACGATGAGGACGGTACTGTACTCCGCAATACCGCATACAATGCCGAAGACGCGAGACAAACCTACTCGGAGTATGAGTGGGAAGCGGGGTTGAAGACGAAGTGGAGTGTGTATGACGGAAACGGCGCTCTCCTGGCCTACACAACGTATCTCTACAGGGACGAATTGTGCACGAAGATAGAGAGCTACAGCCCCGGCGGAACTCTCGAGGATTATTTCATACTCGAATACGATGGGTCGAATCTGATTACCGACACTCACTACGATCCCGACGGAAAATTGCAGAAGTATGTGGCCTACACATACGATGCAGAGGGCAACATGATTGCAGAGACTCACCATAGCGCCTCCAAGGCGATACAGCGCAGGCGCGAGTATGCATACGACGAGGACGGGAGTATCGTGGGCGAGATTAGACTCGACAGAAAGGGGACGGTTCTTGAACGGGTAGAACGAGAGTATGACTATATCGAAGAGACCCGAACCGTGTATGAATGATCGTTTGTACCTGATTTACTTGATTACCTACTGGGGAACCACTGGAGAAGTACTAAGATGATGTGTAACCATAATTCCGTGAAAAGAATCGTAATTTCCATTCTACTCCTCATGATCATCGTCTACGGAGCGGCTTACGCCAACGAGGTTTCGGCCGTGTGGGCGAGACTCTACGGCAGGGCGAGGTCGATGCAGCAGCAGTACGACATCATGTTGAATATCGTGGAACTCGACGATCGTGACATGATTCCAACCCTCTCCTCGGCTTTAGAGGAGCTCCTCCTGAATCAGAGGAACCTGGGGTCTACCACCGAGAAGGCATTGCACACGAGACTCACCAAGCTGATCGTGATGGAGTTGGGTACATTGAAGGCCCTCGAGACGGCGGATTATGTGTGGGACGTGCAGCAGACCGCCGATGACCCGATTCTCAAAGGGGAGGCGATCATCGCGCTCGGGAAGATGGGGGCGAAGGAGTACGCCGACGAGATCGCGATGATCCTCCGAAATCTGAACCTGAATCTCGATCCTGGAGAAAACGTGCGGTTCGACGAGACCATCGCCTATGCCTGTGTAATGGCGTTAGGGCGGATGAAAGAACTTGTGGGATATGAATCGGTTTTCTTCGCCGCCAGAGGCTGGTATTCGAGCCTCAGCCGGGTCAAGGAGAAGGCCAAGAGCGTGTTGGTCACGATGGTAGACGACCCGACTTCAGAACTCCTGGATATCCTGACATCATACTCGGAGTTCGACATAAAGCTGGACGCCTTGCGGACCTCCTACGACTCAAAGGCTCCGGCAGGCAACAAGCTCGGGGTGGCGAAGGCGGCCTTGCGCGACGGACTCATTCATGAAGGCAAGAACCGTGTCGAGGAGACCTATCTCACCCGCATGCGGCTTTTGTCTGCCTCCATGTTCATGGAGTTCGGTCTGCAAGATCCGGCAGCCGTTCCGCTCCTGGAAGAGATGGTGCTGGACAACTACAGAGCCAACAAAGGCATCGACGAGATCCTAACGGCGCTCCAGGCGTTGGGGACGAGCCGCGACGACGCGGCAGCCGGCGTGCTCTCGAATTTCCTGAAGCTGCAGAAC
>CAZAKE010000042.1:0-32010 GCA_964485495.1 uncultured Spirochaetales bacterium | reverse complement strand
GTTATAAGAGCGTTATAAGAAAGTCATAGAGGGTACATGTTTTTCAAACTGAATCAGGAGCTCATCGACAACCTAATCTTCGCCATGGAAAACCAGCACCAGCGGTTCCTGCTGGACTCCGAGACTATGGAGATACTGCCGGCCGAACAGGCGGCATTCGAATCCGCCGGGGGTGACGAAGACGAAACGGGGGATCCGGCCGAGGAGCGCTGCTACCCCGTCCCGGAGTGGAGTTCCGCCGACGGATATCAGCTCATGGAGAAGTTCGTCTCCACCCTGCACAACCCCATCTTCCGGCAGGTACTCAGGGAGGCCCTCACCTCCGGGAAAGGGGTGTTTCGAAACTTCAAGAATGCCCTGAAGAGACGGGAGGATGTGGAGCGCCTCTGGTACGCGTTCAAGGAGAAGGAGATGCGGGCCCGGATCCTGGAGTGGTACGAGCGGCTCTGTGATGCCTGGGAGGTCGAGGCCGTGGGTCCGGAGCCGCCCGAGACCGAGGAGCTGGTCTTAAGTGATTTCATCCTCAGGGAGGGCACAGGGCCCTTCGCCGAACGGATGAGTGGTTGCGATCATCAGGCCTTTCGAGAGAACCTCGAAGACGCCTCCCCCGATTTCGTCGAGTACATCTACCGGATCGAACGAAACGGCAGAAGACTCTCGGACGATCCGGAGAGCGTGATACTGCGGGCGGAGACCCCCGCCGGTGAATTCGCGGGGTTCATCTGGGGGGTCGACGAAACCGAGCAGGGAGGCGGTGAGGAGGTCGTCATCACGAAGATCCTGCAGTTGTATGTGGCCCCCGAATACCGCGGGTTGGGGTTGTCCAAGATCATCCTCGACCGGTACCTCCGAGACTGCTGGGAGCGCGGGGTCGGCAGGATCGTTCTCTCCCTGTTCGGCAGCGCCATCGAACTCGCCGAAAAGTACGCGCAGCACGGATTCCGGCCCCTATCGAGCCTCTTCGACCTCGATTTGGAGAATTGGGGCAAGCAGAACGGCCTGATCGGATGACGCCGGCCTCCTACGATACCGGCTTCGTAGTTCAAAACACCGGCTATAGTTGCCGATACATGAGCTTTCCCGCTTGATTTACTGAACAATTTAGGGTAATATCCCTTCTTGGGTTTCATACAAAGGTTCGCTACTCGTCTAGTCCGACCGGCCGGCTGGCCGGATAGGAAAAGACCAAATCAACAGAAAAAGGAGAACGCGTATGAAGAAACTTATCGTTATGTTCGCGGTGCTGTGCATCGCGGCGTCCGTCTTCGCGACGGGCGAGCAGGAGCAGGGGGTGGAGGCGGGAGCCGAGTTCATCATCCTGAACGGCGCCGAGCCCGAATCGTTGGATCCGCACCTGATCTCGGGTGTCCCGGAACACAGGATCTACGAATCCATCTATGAAGGACTGATCATCTATGATCCCGAGACCGCCGGCGGAATTCCCGGACTGGCCGAGAGCTGGGAAGTGAGTGCGGACGGCAAGACCTACACCTTCAAGCTCCGCAAGACCACCTGGAGCGACGGCGTGCCCATCACCGCCCAGACGGTGAAGGATTCCTGGCTCAGGATGCTGAATCCCGAGACCGCGGCTCCCTACGCCTGGTTCCCGGAGATGTTCATCGAAGGCGCCTCCGCCTACCTGGCCGGCGAGGCCGGACCCGAGGCTGTCAAGATCGAGGCCGTGGACGACTACACCTTCCGCATGACCTGTGTGGGACCGCTTCCCTATGTCATCGGCGCCCTGCCCCACTACTCTTTCGCTGTAGTGCCCCTGCACGCGATCGAGCAATACGGCACGGAATGGACCAGCCCCGAGAACTTCGTGGGCAATGGTCCCTTCATTCTCGAAACCTGGAAACCCCAGCAGCAGCTGACCGCGGTTCCCAACGAGAAGTATTGGGACGCCGAGAACGTCAGTCTGGGTCGGGTCGTGTATATCCCTCTGGATGACAACAACACCGCCTACAACATGTACCTGAACGGCGAGGCCGACTGGTGCACCTCCGTGCCGCTGGACCGGATCGACGAGGCCAAGCTGCGGGACGACTATCACAACGCCCCCTACCTGGGTACCTACTACTACGTGTTCCAGGTCGAGGCGGAACCCTTCACCGATCCCCGCGTGCGCAAGGCCCTCACCATGGCCTTCGACCGGCAGGAGCTGGTGGACAAGGTCACCAAGGGCGGCCAGGTTCCCGCTTTCGGCATGGTTCCCCAGATGGCCGGATACCCCGGAATCGAGGGTAACCGCGAGGATATCGCCAAGGCCAAGCAGCTAATGGCCGACGCCGGCTATCCCAATGGAGAGGGCTTCCCCGAATTCACCCTGCTCTACAACACCTCCGAGGGTCACAAGAAGATCGCCGAATACATCCAGCAGGAGTGGCTGGAGAACCTGGGCATTAACATGATCCTCGAGAACCAGGAGTGGGCGACCTATCTGTCTACTCGCCGAGCCGGCAAGTTCCAGATCTCCCGGGCGGGCTGGATCGGAGACTACCAGGATCCCAACACCTTCCTGGACATGTTCGTCACCGGCAGCGCCATGAACGGCGGGCAGTATGCCAATGCCGAGTATGATGAACTCATCGACAAGGCGGCCAGGATGGAGCCCGGTAAGGCGCGAATGGATACTCTCATGAAGGCCGAAGAGATCCTGATCACCGAAGACCAGGCCCATGTACCCATCTACGCCTACACCTCGATCAACATGATCGATCTGAGCAAGTGGGGCGGCTGGCACGTGAACACCATGGACTACCATCCCACCAAAGACATCTACCTGAAGTAGTCCGAGGGAATCGAACAATCGGAAACTGCATCATGTAGTATCGACGCGCGCCGGCACTGCCGGCGCGCGTTTTCCTAATTCGGATTTATCGTGTGGCCGGCCTCGCTCGATGCTTCTAGGGCATTCACGGCGAGGGGGCTTCACGATCAACCCGATCCCCGTACCTCAGTTTTGTGCAACGGAGTAAACGGTCATGACCAAGTACATCATACGAAGATTCATCGGTCTCCTGCCGACACTGTTAATCATTATCACCTTGAGTTTCTTCATCATCCGGATCGCGCCGGGAGGGCCTTTCGACGCCGAAAAGGCGCTCCCCGAGCAGGTGTTGCGGAATATCGAGGCGAAGTTCCACATGGACGAGCCCCTGATCATGCAGTACGGCCGCTATCTCTTCGACGTGATCCGGGGAGACCTGGGGCCTTCGTTCCGTTACCAGGACCACGACGTCAACTTCTATATCTTCACCAGCCTGCCGAACTCGTTGATCCTCGGCCTGATCTCACTCATAGGGGCGGTAACCTTCGGTGTCGGGGTCGGTATTCTCTCGGCGGTGAAACAGAATACCTGGGTCGACTACGTGGCCATGTCCATTGCCGTAATCGGTATCTCGGTGCCCCTCTTCGTCATCGGCCCGGTGTTGATGTATTTCCTCGCACTCCAGTGGAAACTCCTCCCCACTTCCGGCTGGATTACCGGAAGATACGGCATCAAGACCTTGATCATGCCGGCGTTCACCCTCTCGCTTCCCTATTTCGCCCGAATCGCCCGGTTATCGCGGGCCAGCATCCTCGAGGTGCTCCGCAGCGACTATATTCGCACCGCCAAGGCCAAGGGTCTCCGGGGTTCGGTGATCATCTGGAAACACGTATTGAAGGGTTCCATGCTGCCGGTGGTGAGTTATCTGGGGCCTGCATTCGCCAACATCGTCACGGGCTCGGTGGTGGTAGAGCAGATTTTCAGGGTTCCCGGGCTGGGGAAGTTCTTCGTGCAGTCGGCCTTCAACCGTGATTATACCCTGATCATGGGTGTCGTGATCGTCTATTCGGTCATCCTGCTGATCATGAATTTCTTGGTGGATATCGTGTACTCGTTCCTGGATCCGCGGATCACGTATAAGTAGGAGACACATCGTGGAAGAAGCAAACAACGGCGGAACCATACCCCCGGAGTCGAAGATAATGAGTGAACAGACGGGTCCCGTCACCGACCTCGGGCAAGAGATAAAGGGTAACAGCCTCAGCCGGGATGCGTGGCGCAGGCTGAAGCAAAACCGCATGGCCTTGGGCGGGCTCATCGTGGTAATCATCTACGCGTTTCTGTCCATCACCGCTCCGATCCTGCCGATCCACTCCTACAAGAAGATCATCCTCGACCATCAGAACCTGCCTCCGTCGATCACCAAGACCGCCGGAGAGATCCTCATCGAGCGTAAACAGCACGAACTGACCGTCCTGGCCAAGAGAGACGGGCGTGAGACCCTTACCGAAGAGGAGAAGCAGGAGCTGGAGGAGCTGAAGCGACGGGTCGCCGGCGAGACCGACATCATCGACGGCGAGGATGTGCTGATCCACCAACGGCGGTACATTCTCGGAACCGATTATCACGGCAGGGACATGCTGGCCCGCATCATCTACGGAGGGCAGGTCTCCATCGCCATCGGCCTGGTCGGGACCGTCACCTCGGTGTTGATCGGTATCATCCTGGGTGCCCTGGCGGGGTATATCGGCGGGCAGACCGATTATATCATCATGCGAATCGTCGACGTCATGTACGGCCTTCCCTACATGCTTATCGTCGTCATCCTGATGGCCATATTCGGACGAAACATCCTCAACCTGTTTCTGGCGCTCTCTCTGGTGAGTTGGCTCACCGTGGCCCGGGTCGTCAGGGGGCAGATCGTCTCCCTGAAGAACTCCGAATTCGTGGAGGCCGCCCGCTCTATGGGGGCCGGCACGGGACGGATCGTCTTCAAGCACCTGGTGCCCAACGCGCTGGGGGTGATCATCGTGTTCGCCACCCTGCGGGTGCCGTCGTTCATCATGATGGAGGCGTTCCTCTCCTTTCTCGGCCTCGGGATATCCGCTCCCTATGCCTCGTGGGGGTCGTTAGTGGGGGACGCCGTAGAGGGGATGTCCTCCTATCCCTGGCGGCTCTTCTATCCGGCCCTGGCGATGACCCTGTTTCTCTTCGCCATGAACTTTCTGGGCGACGGACTGCGGGACGCCTTCGATCCGCAGAGCAAGAACAGGATTTGATCTTCCGAGCTGCCTGAACTCTCGGTTGTTTCCGGGTAGCGGATACTAACGGCAAAAGGAGAACCGAATGGATTCCAACATTCTGTTGAGCGTCCGGGATCTAAAGACATATTTCCTCACCGACGACGGGCTGGTGAAGGCCGTGGACGGCGTCTCCTTCGATCTTCGGGAGGGGGAGACCCTGGGGATCGTCGGCGAGTCCGGGAGCGGTAAGTCCGTCACCAACCTCTCGATCATGCGCCTAATTCCCAGCCCTCCGGGCAAGATCGTGGGGGGGCGGGTGGAATTCCGGGGGGAGGACATCCTGAAGAAGCCGGAGACGGACCTCCGTTCGATTCGCGGGAACAGCATCTCCATGATCTTCCAGGACCCCATGACCTCACTGAACCCCTTCCTGAAAATTTCCTCCCAGATGGTGGAGACCATCATGCTCCATCAGGATCTGGACAAGAAGGATGCACGGGAGAAATCTATCGAGCTCTTAAAGATGGTGGGCATTCCCTCGCCGGAGAAGCGGATCGATTCGTATCCCCACCAGTTCTCCGGCGGCATGCGCCAACGGGTCATGATCGCGATGGCGTTGAGCTGTGAGGCGCAGATCCTGATCGCCGACGAGCCCACCACCGCCCTGGACGTCACCATCCAGGCCCAGATCCTGGAACTTATCCAGAAGCTCTCCAGCGAGTTTAACACCGCGGTGATCCTCATCACCCACGATCTCGGGGTCGTGGCAGGCATGTGCGACTACGTGTGTGTCATGTATGCCGGGAAGATCGTGGAGAAGGCGTCTACCGACGTGCTGTACTCGGAACCGCTTCACCCCTATACCAGGGGATTGATCAAGTCGGTACCGCGGCTCGACCGCAAAAACAGGGGGCAGCTCTATTCGATCGCCGGACAACCTCCGAACCTCATCGATCTGCCGGATTGCTGCCCGTTTTATCCCAGGTGCGAGCGGATGATGGGGATCTGCAAAGAGCAGTATCCTCCTTCGATGCGAGTGAACGGCGAGCGGGATGTGAGTTGCTGGCTCTATGCGGAAGAGGGTGATATACCCGCCGCTGGGCCGCGCAAAGGAGAGACGAAGGAGGGGGCCCGTGTCTGATACCAACAACGACGTGTTGCTTGAGGTGCAATCCCTGAAGATGCACTTCCCCATCGAGGAGGGGCTCCTCTTCAAACGACGGGTTGGGGCCATACGGGCCGTGGACGGCGTCTCCTTCAAGGTGAAAACCGGCGAGACCATGGGGCTGGTAGGCGAGTCCGGCTGCGGCAAGTCCACCACCGCACGGGCCATCGCCCAATTGCATACGCCTACCGAGGGAAACGTCCTGTTCAACGGACAGGATCTTACCACCCTCTCCGCGCATGATCTCCTGAAGGCCCGGATGGAGATGCAGATGATCTTCCAGGATCCCTACGCCTCTCTCAATCCCCGGATGACGGTGCGGACCATCATCGCCGAACCGCTGGACATCTACATCAAGCGGGGGCTCATCAAGATGAGCGCGAAGGAGATGGAGGAGCAGGTGGAGTCGCTCATGGAGCGGGTGGGGCTCTCCAAGCACTACAAGAACCGCTATCCCCACGAGTTTTCCGGCGGACAGCGGCAGCGTATCGGCATCGCCCGGGCCTTGGCGCTGAATCCGAAGATCATCCTGGCGGACGAACCGGTCAGCGCGCTGGATGTTTCCATCCAGTCGCAGATCCTGAACCTGCTCACCGACCTGCAGCAGGAGCTGGAGCTGACCTACCTCTTCATCGCCCACGATCTGGCGGTGATCGAGTATATCAGCACCCGTGTGGCGGTCATGTATCTCGGAAAGGTGGTGGAGATCGCCAACGCGGCGGACCTGTACAAGAACCCCATGCACCCGTATACCCAGGCTCTGCTCTCGGCGGCCCCGATTCCCGACCCCAAGGTGGAGCGCGAACGCCAACGGATCATCCTAACCGGCGATGTCCCCTCGCCCGACAAGGAACGCACGGGCTGTTACTTCTATGACAGGTGCCCCAAGCGGATGGATGGGTGCGCCGAACGTATCCCCGCGCTGGACGACATCGGCGACGGCCACGAGGTGGCCTGTTTTCTCCATTCTCAGGCCGCCGAGGGCTAGGCTCTTTGTAGCAGTTCGGCGGCGTTGTCGTTCGAAGAGGTTCACCCCGCAGGGTCGGTTACCTCCGTCCGGAGCGGCAACCCGCTGTGCTCCGCGAGCCTGCCGGCGGTCTCCCTGAACGATTCGAGTGCCCGGGCATTGACCATCTCTATGCTGCGCCGCCGTCCGTCGACGGTACAGAGCGAGAGGGTGATGTACCCCCGTTCGAACCAGCGGGTGTTTGTACGCAGTCCCGAGGAGCTGCGGCCCTTGATGAACCCGGTAAGTTCCAGATAGTCGATCTCGTCGTACCGGTACTCCGACGTCTTGTATGAGAAGAGCAGCCCGAAACGGTGACGGACGGAACGGTCGCCGTTATCGAACACCCAATCCTCTCGATAGAGTACGGCCACCACGCATATCACGAACAGAATGAGCGGCACGATCACGATACGGCCCTCCTCCCGGAACGTACCCACGATGCCGGTCCCCAGGAATACCGCCACAGCCGCGAAGAATACTCGGTACAACGCAGAGAGGGTGAGAGGAAATTGTTCCTCGGAGACCCGCCCCGGTCTCAGACTGAAGAATCCCATAGGCCACCAGTATATAGACGATAGCCCCCGGCGGCAACGATAGGCTGTGGAATGCAGCAATTCGAAATATGGCTACCGCCATATTTCGAATGTGCCACATTTCTCCTTATTGCTGCCCTTTTCGAGGCGATTCGACGAGGTACGAAGTCGATATCGCAGAAAAGGAACTGATGTATGACTACAAATCTGTCAAAATGAGAATCGCTGTGTGGAATGGCGTACGATATAGCTGCAAAGCCGTTTTGTATTTGACAATCCCCGAAAAGATAGGATATGCTCAACTCGAACCGAAATTTACCAAACAAGGAGAGGAGAGATGAACAAAAACCGAGTAATCATCGTATCCGCGGCAGTACTGCTCTGCTGCGGCGTGCTGTTCGGCGCGGCCCAGCAGGAGGCGGCGGTCGAGGAGTCCGGTTCCATGTTCGAAGGGGTCGTCGACATCGACCGCTCCGGCTGGGAGATCGGAAAACCCGGCGGCACCTTCGTGCTGGCCCAACTGAGCGATCCGAAGTCGTTTAACCCGATCGTGGCACAGGAGATCTCCACCACCGACTGTACCGACCTGATGTTCGCCGGCCCGATCGGGCGGAATCAGCTGACCCTGGAGTGGGAGCCTCAGTTGGCGGAGAGCTGGAAGGTTGCCGACGACAACCTCTCCATCACCATCAAGCTGCGGAAGGGCCTCAAATGGTCCGATGGAACCCCGCTAACCGCCGAAGACGTCGTCTTCACGGTCAATGAGATCATCAAGAACGAGGGTGTCACCACCAGTACCCGCGACTCGATCCACGTAGGCGACGAGATGGCCGAGTGGCAACTCATCGATTCTGTGACCTACAAGATCACCTTCCCCATGGTGACGGCGCGCATGTTCATGATCGCGTCGGTCGGCCCGATGCCCAAGCACATCTGGAAGCCCGTGTTGGACGAGGGCGGCGCCGAGGCCATCAACGCCCTCTGGGGTGTGGACGCCGACGTGAGTGAGGTCGTCTGCTCCGGACCCTTCACCGTGGCCGATTACGTGCCCAACCAGAAGGTGGTCTTCCAGAAGAATCCCAACTACTATCAGAAAGACGAGGCGGGCAACCGGCTGCCCTACCTGGACCAGGTGATCTACGTGATCTCCGAAGACCAGGACACGATGATGGCCAAGTTCCTGGCCGGCGAGACCGACGCCTACTCCATGCGGGGCGAGGACTACTCGGTACTGATCGAGAAGAAGGACCAGATGGGCTTCACCATCTACAATGTGGGTCCTCAGGCGGGTGAGACCTTCATCACCTTCAACCAGAATCCCATCGAGGGCGACGAGGACGGCGGAATCGAACCGCCGACGCTGAAGTGGCTCAGCAAGAAGGAGTTTCGGGTGGCCATGGCGCACCTGATCGACCGTGAGACCATCATCAACAACGTCTACTACGGTTTCGGGTATCCTCAATACTCGCCGGTGTGGTCCAAGTCTCCCTACTACTGGGAGGGTGCACCCGACGCGGCCTACCCCTACGATCCGGAGAAGGCCAAGTCGATCCTCGACGAGATCGGTTACGTCGACACCGACGGCGACGGCCGGCGTGAGGACGACGAGGGCAACACAATCAGCCTGACGCTGAACACCAACTCCGGAAACCGCATCCGCGAGGCCACCGGCACCATGTTCACCCAGGAGGCCGCGAATATCGGTATCGAGATCAACTTCAAACCCGAGGACTTCAACGCCCTGGTGACCAAGCTGGTATCCACCTACGACTGGGAGATGATCCTCATCGGCCTGACCGGCGGTCCCGACCCCGGTACCGGCCAGAACGTCTACCCGTCTTCCGGGTCTCTCCACATGATCGAGCCCGGACAGGAGTCTCCCCGCCGCGAATGGGAGAAGCAGGTGAACGAAGCCTGGGACGAGGCCAACCTCACCGTCGACGAGGCCCAGCGTAAGAGCGGTTTCCAGAAGGTGCAGCAGCTCTGGATTGAGAACGTGCCCTGGGTCTACACCTGTAACCAGGCCACCATGCACGCCTTCAAGAACACGTGGGCCAACGGCAAGACCCAGCCCATCTCGGACTACACCTTCAAGCGGACTCTGCACCGGGTGTTCATGAAATAAGTCTCAGAATTTGTTCGGCGTCCCGTGGACTCCCACGGGACGCCACCGGGTCACGACCATTTCCGCGAACCCCGTAGAGGAGCAGCGTGAAGAAAACCGTTTTCTTGAGAATCAGCATCATCGTTGACATCGCCGTTTTCACTCTTCTCTTCTTCGCCGCCGGCTGGGGTGTTGTTCCCGCCCTGCTCATGGCCGAGGCGGTATCGTGGCTGGTCCGGCTCTACGCCATCAGTCAGGCGATGCTGCGGTTCATCCTGCGCAGGCTCCTCAACATGATCCCTATCGTATTGGTGGTGATCGCGCTGGGGTTTGCACTGATTCAGCTGGCGCCCGGAGACATCTTCGGCGAGATGCGCATGAATCCGGAGATAAAGCCCGAAACCGTGGAGTTGTACCGCAGGAGCTTCGGCCTCGACCGGCCCTGGTACATTCAGTTCCTCCGGTACATCTGGAACGCCCTGCACGGCGAGTTCGGCTATTCGATCAACTTCAAGGCTCCGGTGTTCGTGCTGGTGAACCAGCGGGCCGGCAACACGCTGATCCTGGCGTTCTTCACCATCCTCTGCGCCTGGGGATTCTCGATCCCCGCCGGAATCATCGCCGCACGTAACCAATACGGGTGGAAGGACCAGGTGGTGTCGGTATTCGCCTTCTTCGGGCTCTCGATACCGAACTACTTCCTGGCTTTTCTGCTTCTCTATATCATCTCCTCCACCGGCAACTGGCTTCCCATCGGCGGCATGTGGAGCGTGAACAACGCGGGCATGGACCTCTTCGCCCGGGCGCTGGACCTGTTGCGCCACCTAATCGTGCCGGTTTTCGTGATCGCCACTTCGGTGACCGCCGGTCTTACCCGCATCATGCGTGCCAACATGCTCGAGATCATGGGGATGCAGTACATCGTCACGGCCAGGTCCAAGGGACTCTCCGAGCGGACGGTGGTGTGGAAACACGGCCTCAGGAACGCAATCAACCCGATGATCACCCTCTTCGGCCTGCAGCTCGGAAACATCCTGGGCGGGTCCGCCCTGGTCGAGGCCGTGACCGCGTGGCCGGGGCTCGGGAAGCTGATCCTCACGGCGCTGCTGACGCAGGATCTCTACCTGGTGGTGGGGAGCCTGATCTACGGGGTCGGCCTCCTGATCGTGGGCAACCTCGTGGCGGATATCCTGCTTGCGATCACCGATCCCCGGATCAGGATCGGATAGGGGCGGGGTGACGACTATGCAGAAGAAGCGGGGAGACCGACGACGAAGCAGAGACGAACGCCTCGAACGAGCCGCCGTCGAGGCGCTGCAGGCCGGCCGGGAGGGATTGGACGCCAAGGGAGAATCCCTCTGGGCCGTGTATCGGCGCCGGTTCAAGAAACACACCCTCGGCAAGGTCGGGGCGGTGGTGTTGATCATCCTCTACACCACGGCGCTCTTCGCCGGTTTCTTGAGCCCCGCGGACATGATCTGGGCCGACAAGACCAAGTCCTACCATCCTCCCACGGGAATCAGGTGGCTCTACGCCGACCTCGGCAGGACCGCCATACGGCCGTACGTCTACGAACAGAAGCTCCTCAACGTCGCGCTGAAGAAGTACGGCCTCATCCCCCTCCACTCGCTGCGGGTGGTGTCGGTGACTCCTCGGAGCGGACTCCCGAAGGTGCGGGCGGTCTCGACGGAGAAGGACGCCGGTGCCCGGAAACGGGAGATCGTCGAGGCCGCGACCGCCGCCTACGACCTGCCGGACGGAAATGAGCTGATCCGCAATCTGGCTTCGGAGATAGACCGGATCGAATCGGACCCGAAGAAGGACGTCACCTACCGGGTGGTTATGGGAAGCCGGAACTATCTGGGTACGGAGATTCCCCTGGAACTGCTGCTGGTGAAGGGGAACAAGAACTTCCTGCGCTTCTTTCCCGAGGGCACCCCCTACAAGCTGTGGGGCCTGATCCCCACCAACCGGCATTTCTTCGGCTCTCCCACCGGGGGGTATTTCGCCCTGGGGCTGGATCAATACGGCCGGGACATCCTCTCGCGGCTCTTCCACGGCTCCAGGGTATCCCTCTCGGTCGGGTTGCTGGGGGCCCTCATCTCCTTCGCCATCGGGCTGCTTTTCGGCGGGCTGGCGGGGTATTTCGGCGGAGTGGTGGACAACGTGATGATGCGCTTCAGCGAGATCACCTACTCCTTCCCGGCCATCTATCTGCTCTTCACGCTACGGGCCATCTTTCCCTCCTCCATGACGTCGGTGCAGATATACATAATGATCGTCGGGATACTGGCGATGGTCTCCTGGACCAGCCTGGCCCGGGTGATCCGGGGGATGGTGTTATCGCTGAAGAACGAAGACTACGTCCTCAGCGCCATGACCATGGGGCTCTCCCATCTGAAGATCATTACCCGGCACATCCTGCCCAATACCCTCTCCTTCGTGATCGTGCAGGCCACCATCACCATCCCCTCCTATATCCTGGGAGAATCGGCACTGAGCCTCCTGGGGCTGGGAATCACCGAGCCCCAGTCGAGTTGGGGCCTCATGCTGGCGGTGGCCCGGAACTATCGGGTGGTGAAGGACTTCCCGTGGGTGCTGGTGCCGGGATTCGCGATCTTCATCGCCATCATGGCGTGGAACTTCTTCGGCGACGGGGTGCGGGACGCGGTGGACCCGAGGAGTAAACACTAATGGACGGGCCTACGTGATGGAGCAACTGCTGCGGGTTTCGGGACTCAAGACCTACTTCCACATGCACGACCACGTGGTGCGGGCGGTGGATGGTGTCGATTTCTCCTTGAAGACGGGTGAGACCCTCGGCATCGTCGGCGAATCCGGCTGCGGCAAGTCGGTGACCTCCCTCTCGCTGATGCGTCTGGTGCCGGAACCCCCCGGCCGGATCGAAGGGGGCAGCGTCGTCTTTCAAGGCCGGGAGCTCCTGCGTCTGCCGGAGCGGGAGATGCGCTCGATCCGGGGGAATCGGATCTCCATGATCTTCCAGGAACCCATGACCTCGCTGAATCCGGTGTTCTCTATCGGTTTCCAGCTCTCGGAGGTATTGATGCTCCACAAGGGCTTGAGCAGAGCAGATGCCCTGGCCGAGAGTGTCAGGCTCATCGATTCGGTGGGCATCTCCGATCCGGCCGAACGGGTGGCCGAATACCCCTTTCAGCTTTCCGGCGGCCTCAGGCAGCGGGTGATGATCGCCATGGCGATGGCCTGCGAGCCGGCCGTCATGATCGCGGACGAGCCGACTACCGCGTTGGACGTGACCATCCAGGCCCAGATCCTCAGGCTCATGCGTGACCTGAAGGAGCAACACGATACCTCGATCCTGTTCATCACCCATGACCTGGCGGTGATCGCCGGCTTTACCGACCGGGTGATGGTGATGTACGCCGGCGTGGCCGTGGAGTCGGCGCCGGTCCGGGAGATCTTCAAGCAGCCGCTGCATCCGTATACGAAGGGGCTCCTCTCCTCGGTGCCGGTGCTCGGCGAGGGCAAGCGCGCCGCCGACGGCAGCCGCCGCATGCTCCGCACCATCGAGGGCACCCTGCCGGATCCGCGCAACTTCCCCGAGGGGTGCCGGTTCTCGCCCAGGTGTCCTCAGGCGATGGAGCGGTGTACTCGAGACGAACCGGCCTTGGTCGAGATCGAGTCCGGCAGGCAGGTCAGGTGTTTCCTCCACTCCGATGCGGCGGCAGCCGGGGCGGAAACGGCCGAGGAGCGGAGCTCATGAGCCGCCTCATCGATGTGTACGACCTGCAGAAGATCTTCCCCATCAAGGCCGGCGCCTTCTCGAACAAGAAGCTGATGCTCAAGGCGGTGGACGGGGTGACCTTCCACGTCGATGCGGGCGAGACCCTCGGCCTCGTCGGCGAATCCGGCTGCGGCAAGACCACCATCGGCAGGACCATCCTCCGGCTCTACCAGGCGGACGGAGGACGGGTGTTCGTGAAGCCGGACGATCCGCACATTCCGCGGATACTCGAGCTGGATTCCCGCATTCGAGCACTGTCTGAAACCCGCGATGGCCCCGACGGAGCGAGCTCGAATTTCGACAAACGGGCCCTGAAGCGTGAGATCCGGAACCTGCGGAGGGAAGCCGACGGACTCGCCTCCGGTATCGACCTTCTCAGCATGCCTCGCAGCCTGCTGAAGCGCAACAGGCGGACGGTCCAGATGGTCTTCCAGGACCCGTGGGCATCCCTCAACCCGCGGATGCTGGTGCAGGACCTCATCGCCGAGGGACCCCGGGAGTTCGGGACTCACCGCGAGTCGGAGATAGACGGCCTGGTTCGGGAGCTTCTCGACAAGGTCGGCCTTCCCGCACGGGCCGCCTCGAAATACCCGCACGAGTTCTCCGGCGGACAGCGGCAGCGGATCGGTATCGCCCGCGCCCTGGCCGTGAATCCCAACCTGATCGTGTGCGACGAACCGGTCTCGGCCCTGGACGTGTCGATCCAGGCGCAGATCCTCAACCTGCTGATCGCGCTGCAGGACGACTTCGACCTGGCGTACATCTTCATCGCCCACGATCTGAGCGTGGTCCAATACGTCTCCGACCGGGTGGCGGTCATGTACCTGGGGCGGATCATGGAGATCGCGGATTCGGTCAACCTCTACACGAACCCGCGCCATCCCTACACCGTGTCGCTGCTGCAATCGGTTCCGGTGGCCGATCCCGACGTGGAGATGCGGGGCACCATCTTGGAGGGAGACGTCCCGAGTCCGGTGAATCCTCCGCCGGGCTGCACCTTTCATCCACGCTGTCCTAACCGGATCGAGATCTGTTCCCGAGTCCGACCCGACCTGGTTGACACGGGCGGCGGGCACCGCTTCGCATGCCACAATCCGGTGGCTCCCACCCTCGATGCCGGACATGGTCCTGCCGCCGCTTCCGAAACCAACACGACGTGATCCCCATCCGTTCCGGACTCCATATGATAAGAAGGTCGGACTCCGTGTTGGAGCTTCGCCGATCGGTAGAGTCCCGCCTTACCTTCGCGGTCGTCTTCGTCCTGCTCCTGGCCGCCGGGTACGTCGGGATAAACGCCGATAACGATCTCGCCGCGACCGGACCGACCGGAACCATCCTCTTCGCACTCATGGGTACCGCGGCGGGCATCGCCGCCCTCGGTACTCGTCGGACCATGCTGGATACCGTGAACCGTCGTATCGAGCGCCGTGTCGCCCTGGCCGGGCTGCCGGTGGGACCGGTGCACGGCGCATCGATTCGTGAAGCCGTATCTGTTTCGGTGATCGAGCATGACTTCTTCAAGGCTTCCGAGGCGGTGGAGCGCGGGAGGTCGCGGAACGTCCTCATGCGACCATCGTTCACCGGCAGGACCAGACTCTATCGCGTCTATCTGGTCTGTCTCGATCCAGCCTCCGGAACTCCTCCGGTGAATCATCTGATCGCGGAAACCACCTACGGCGATGAGGCCGCAACCTTGGCGGAGGGCGTGGCCGGATTCCTCGGTCTTCCGGTGCATCGGGAGCGTACATGAACGAGATGAGCGGTAGGAAAGGCACGTGCGGAGACTCGGTATGGTGCGGGAGCGGTGTTTTCATCCTGATTCTCCTGATCCTCGGCGGATCGAAAGGGGCGTATTGCGACGATCACGCGGAATCTCGCTTTGTCGTAGCGGCGGTGCAGCCACACATCGATGAGTCGCTCTATCGTTCGTTCGAGGCCTTCGAGCAGGGGATCGAATCCCTGGCGGGACCGAATTTCGACGGAGACGGGGTGGTGGATCTCGTCGTCTTCCCGGAGTATCTGGGCGTCTTCCTGGCTGTTGTTCCGTATATGCGGAGTATTTCTGACGCCGCGGACTTCGTCGAGGCCTTCGGCGTGATCAGTGAGGAGCGGCGGATCGAATCGCTCTACGAGCTCTTCAAACGCGAGTCATCAGGTGTCGCGAGGGTCATGGACCGTGTATTCGGCTCTCTGGCACATCGGCTGGGCGCGGTCGTCATCGGGGGGTCCTATTTCCACTGGGACCCCGTGAGACGGACACTCACGAATCGGGCGGTGGTCTACGATCAGAAGGGGCGGAGGCTCTATGCGCAGGACAAGGTCTTTCTTACCGATTTCGAACGCCATATAGTCGGTCTCGATGCCGGTGAGTTCGAGGACGCACGGCTGTTTCGAGTCGGCGGGATGGATCTCGCACTCACGCTCTGCCGGGACACCTACTATCGGGAGTGGGAGGAGCGGTTCACCGAGGCCGATCTGTGGATCGACATCAAGGCCAACGGCGAGGTATACGACCGGGACCAGGAGGAGAGCTTCGCCAGGGCCCTGCCCGCCAGGATCAGTGCGACAGGGGTGCCGTACGGACTCACCGCCTGTCTGACCGGATCGTTTCTCGATCTCTTCTGGGAGGGGCCGACCTCGCTGGTGGCCTCCGACGGAACCGGCGGGTATCGGCGACTCGCCGCGGTTCCCTCGCCACGGTCGGCGGGGATCCTGATCGTGGAGGTTCCACCGGTTTTCGAATCGGAAACCCCGAGAACCGGAAAGGCGAGTGAATGAGAACGGCGATGCCGGTACGTCCGGCGAATTGGCGTCAGGGAACGTCGAGGATGGAAACCGTGCCGCGGGTGTGTGAATCGGCGCGTTCCGGATTCAGTGGATCCGGCAGTATCGTGCCGTCGATGACGAAGTGGTAGAAATGCCGGCCCGGCCTGATTCGAATGGTGGTTTCGAAGACGCCCGGAGTCGTCTCAAGCAGAGGATGGGAGAACGGATCCCATGCATTGAAGTCACCGGCCACACTGATCCGAGTATGGGACGGTCCGAAATACCGGAACTGTACATACCTGCCCGTCCGCAGAATCGGGCTCTCCCGCACCTTCTTCGAACTTCGCGGGATCGAAACGACGGAGACGAGATGACCGAACGGGTCCTGTCGAGTGTTCGGGTTTTGTGGATCCAAGGTCCACAGGCCGTCGATGACGAGGCGATACTGCAGCTCCGTCGAGGTTTCCGGGATCGGGAAGACCAGTAGGTAGATCCCCTCCTCGTTTCGTACGAACGAGTGCACGGTCGCGAAATTCTCGTGTGAAAAGGCCGCACCGAGAAAACGAGGCGGAAGGTCCGATCTGTAGGTCAGCAGGAGATACTCGTTCACGATACGCGGCGGGCCGGCGGTCTCGATACCGCCCAGGGCTGTGCGGATTTGCGGGTCCGCGGGAATGGGAACGGCCCACAGGTCGCCGGCATAACCGACGAAACCCAGGAACAGGAGAATGCACGGGAGGAGTCGCCGCATCGTTGCCATTTCCGTGATTCGGTTCACCCGTGGCCTAGAATGGGGTATATTAATACGAGAGACCATTACTACATCTTCGGAAATATGACAAACGAGCTTGAATGGAAGAAAAGGCGCGGAGACGGAAAACTCTAACGGCACCGGCGAGTCGGTCCGAAAATAGAAGAGTGATTACTACGTCCGCTCGTGCGCACGCGATGGAAGAACGATAGATGCCCAGCCTCGAAGAAATTGAAGAATTCAAGAGTACCCTGAACTCCTTGGGCAACGAGCCCGAAATTCTCTCCGAACGCGGTGAGTCCATCGAGGATGTGCGCCCGCCCGAGGCGTCGGACCTGAGTTCGCTCCTCGACGGCCTGGATCTGGAAGATGAAGCTTCCGAGGAACCGGTAGAGGAGGATACCGGCCCGGATACCGCCGAAGGACCCGAACCTGATATCGATGAGGATTCCGCCGGGGATACCGGAGAGGCGGCGGCGGAACCGTTCGAGGGTTCCGAGGAGGGAGACGCGGCCTTGAGCGAGCTCTTCGACGGCCTGGATATACCGGAGGATTCGGACGACCTGACGACCGACGCCGAGGAGGATACCGCCGGCGAACCGGAAGACTCGGACGCCGATCTCGACTCCCTTCTCGACGAGGCGGGGGCTCCGACCGCCGAGGAGGAGCCGGCCGACGATTTCGACGATATCGATGCCCTGCTGGCCGAGTTCGGCGATGAGGAGAGCGCTGAGGGTATGGACTTGGCGGCGGACGAAGGCGAAGAGCCGGAAGGCGATGAGGAGGCCGTAGCCGAAGCCCCGTCCGATGCGGAGGAGTTCGGCCCTGCCGAGGAGGCCGCGCCTCCGGAGGAACCTGCGGCGGCCGACGAACTCGACGATTTCGCCCTCCCCGACATCTTCGACGAGGAGGATACCGTCGGCGGCGAACCTACGGAGGAGCCTCTCGCCGCTGAGGAGTTCGATCCGGCCGATCTGGACGATGTGGATGTAGTAGATGAAGCGGATGTAGTAGATGAAGTGGACGCAGGGACGGAGGAGACCGAACCGGCAGAGGAGCTTTCCGATTTCGACGAGATGGAGGAGGTCGAAGATTTTTCTATCGACGATCTGTCCGCGGAAAACCTGTTTACCGCCGATGAAGCCTTGGAAGAAGAGGTCGATGAGGCGGAAGAGGCCGAGTCGGAGGAAGAACTTCCCGATTTCGGGGAGGATACGGAGTCCGCGGGGATCGATGCTCTCATGGCGGGCGAGGACGAACTTGACCTCGGTTCCGACCTGGAGATCGGTGATGAACTCGATGCGGACGAAGACTCGGGAGAATTCGATCTCGGTGATCTAAGCGTTTCGGATGATTTCGCTCTCGAAGACGACAGCGGACCGGCAGGGTTCGACGAGAGTGAGGAGACGGCAGAGGCGATACCGGGTGGCGATGAGGCCGGGGAGTCCCTGGACGTGTCTGAGGATCTCGGTCTGGAGGACGACGACCTCGATCTCGGGGACGACGATTTCGAGGTGGACGAGTTCGACCTCGGCGAATTGGGTGAGCAGTTCGGTATCCTCGAGGAGGCCGGAGAGGCCGACGAGGAGTTCGCCGAGGGACCCGCGATAGATCTTCCCTCGGGCGCCGAACTCCCCCCGGGTGACATCGATCTCGAGATAACCGAGGAGGAGTTCGAACAGGTACGGCAGACTCTCGAAACGCTGCCGCGGAACCTGAAGATCGCCGTGGAGGAGCTGATTGCCGAGACGGGGGCCCCCCCGGCGGACCTCAGGAAACTCCTCGATGCCCTCGCCTCCGGCGCATCGGCACGCGACATCGCCAATCTCTACACGAAGATCACCGGCAAGAAGATCCAGATACCCACCCAGTATGAGAAACGTACGGGGGAGGAGTTCGAAGCCGAGAAGGGTACCCTGGCGTACGCCTTCCGGCAGAACATTCTCCCGATGCTGCGGATATTCCTCGCCGCGGCAACCGCGCTGGCCCTGCTCATCACGCTGGGGTACAACTTCGTGTACCGTCCCCTGTATGCCGCTTCGCTGTACAACACAGGATATGAAGAGGTCATGGAGGATCGCTACAGGAGCGGCAACCGCTATTTCGAGCAGGCCTTCGACACGTGGCGGGACAAAAACCAGTTCTACCGGTTTGCGGATGGCTTCACCCGACGCGGTCAGTACGAATTCGCGTCGCGGAAGTACGAGGAACTCGACCGGGCGTATCCCGATGACCGGCGGGGGATACTCGAGCACGCCAGGCTGCAGCGCGACAAGATCGCCGACTACGAACGGGCCGAAAGCCTCCTGAAACGGCTCCTCGAGGAGGAGATGGGCGACACCGAGGCTATGCTCGAGCTCGGAGACACCTATCTCGAATGGGGTGACGAAGATTCGGAAAAGTACGAGGACGCCCGCTTCTGGTATGCCGAGTATCGCCGGTGGAAGGGCGATGACGAGGCGGTGAGTTACCGGTTCGCCCGATATTTCATCCGCACCGACAAGCCCGAGGACGTACTCAGATACCGTGATCACTTCCTGGCCGCGGATCGGTGGAAGGTCGATCCCGTGGCCTACGCGGAGATAGCGGGATACCTCTTGGACCGAGGGCATATCGAGAAGATCAAAGACCTCCTCTTCAAGGCCCGCGATGCGCGGGAGAGGACCCCGGAGGTGCACTACCAACTGGCCCGGTACTTCCGGCGGACCGCGGAACGGGGCCAGGAGATGCTGGCCCTCACCAAGGCCGATACCTACTTCCGGGAGCAGCAACCGCTGCGTCCCCGTTCGCTGGCCATGTTCATCGACACCCAGAACAGGATAGGCCGCCATTTCTACGAGAACGAGGAGTACCTGAGGGCCCAGGAGCGATTCGTCGAGGGGATCGACCTGTATGAGAACGCCCGTAAGCGCGGGTATCTCGGCCCCGCGCCGAATTTCGGCGAGTTATATGCCAACGTGGGCGCAATCGACTATTACGTTGCCGGCGATTACGATTCCGCCCTGCGGAACTTTACCCTGGCGGAGGAGAACCAGTACACCACTCCGGAGTTGAGCTACCGCAAGGGGTACGTGCACTATCGCAGGGAGGAGTTCGGCGAGGCGCTGCTGGAGTTCTACGAGGCGTCGGAGGGGTTTTCCGACGACCCGAACCTGATGCTGGCCACGGCCAACACCCTCTACAACCGGAGGGACTTCTTCGCCGCCCAGGGCTTCTACAATCACGTGCTCGATATCCTGGAGGACCGCAAGAACCGGGCTCCCTTCATCCTCCCCCAGGAGCGGCGGGACCACTTCGAGCTGATCACCAGCCTCAAGGAGACCCACAACAACATCGGCGTGACCCTCTACAACCTCTACCGCCAGGGCGGAAGCCTGGATGCGGGGAAGTACTCCCAGGCCCTGGTCCACCTGAGCAGGTCGTCGGAGTACTACGACCTGCTCACCAGGGACCCCCGGACCCTCGAGCGGGTGGATACCAAGAACCTGGGGTACCTTAACCAGAAGGCGCTGCTGGTGCCCATGGAGGAGTCCCCCATGGAACTTCAGGCCTACCCCGAGATTCCGAAAGACATGCAGGGGTAGCCGTTTAGGCGGGAGTTCCCGGTGCCGGCCGCATCCAGCCGTGGCTGTCCGGGACCGCGCCGTACTGTATTCCTTTCAGCGTTTTTTGGAGTTCCAGGGTCACGTCGCCGATCTTCCCGTTGTTGAACACCGATGTTTTTCCCCTATGGGTCATCGACTCGATGTAGGCGACGCCGGCGGCGGTGCCGGTAACGAACGCCTCGTTGACATCGGAGAGCACCTCGGCGATGTCTACTCTTCGTTCTTCCGTCGGGATTCCCATGTCCGCGGCCAGGTCGAGGATGCTCCTGCGGGTGATACCCGGCAGGATCGTGTCCTCGAGACTCGGGGTCACCAGCGTACCGTCCTTCAGTAAGAAGAAGATGTTGCAGGAGGAGCCCTCCTCGACGTAGCGGCCCTCCTTGGCATCGAGGAACACCGCCTCCATGTAGCCTTCCGTCTCGGCGGCCCTCTTCACCAGTATCGGGGTGACGTAGTTGGCGTCGCACTTGATCCATCCGGTCCCGCCGGGGTGCGCACGGACCTTGTCGGTGGTGACGGCCTTGTGATTGCCGGGTCTGAAATAGGAGCCCACCGGCGTCGTCACGATGACTACCCACGGGCTCATGGAGAGGCTGAGTCCGATGGCCGGTTCGGAGTAGGTGAACGGCCTGATATAGACCGAGTGGCCGGAGGCGAAGTTGTCCCCCTCCCATTCCGGATCGTAGACCGGGATGAAGCCTACGGCGGCGTTCCTGGAGAGGAGGGTGTCCACCGCCTCGAGAAAGAGTTCCTCCGGGAAGGGCGTCATGTGCAGCCCCTCCATCGACCTGGCCAGGCGCGCCGCGTTTTGGTCGGGGCGGAAGGTCTTCAGGCCGCCGCCGGGCTGCGGGAGCGACTTGAGCCCCTCGAAGCAACCGAGGCCGTACTGGGAGGTATAATTCACCAGGGGTAGGTCTGGGAAGGAATTTCTCCTGGCGAGGAGGGCGTCGAGGTCTTCCGGAGACATGGCGGCTTCCTCGTCCGGGGTACCGTGGGGCTGCTCCCGGTACTCGCTCTTCCAGGCGCCGTTTCCGTCATATTTGGCGATGAAAACCCACGGGTAGATCGAGAGAGTGAATCCGCTACGCATGTATGCCTCCGGTAGAACGTATTGTAGTTGCACCCCTTCCGGGGGTCAAGTTGTGCCGTTTCTCTCTCGTGAGTTTTCGGCCGATGTGGCTACAGTCTTCGAGAATTCTCAAGAGGTCTCGTCTCGGGATGCCCTGCGCTCCAGGATCCGGACTATCTCCGCACTGAAGGCCTTACTCAACTCGCGGGCTCCTCCCGCGAAGGGACTCAAGAGCGCGTACTTCTTGGCTTCTTCGGCGTAGGAGGCGTTCAAGGGGGCCTGCTGCCGTGCGGCCCATTCGAGAATGGCCCCGACCTTGTACCGCTCCTTGCCGGCGTATACCATGGCGATACTCACCGAGGCCAGAACCCGGGCCTGCTCGAAGATGATCTTTGCCGCCTGGGGTGTGTCGGCGGCCTCCAGCGGCGGGCGCCTGCCCTGCGGCGTTTCCGCCTTGGTTTCCTCGTCTACCAGTTCCCTGTAGCTGTCCCGGACCTTCCGGGTTATCTCGTCGAAGGTATGCCGGAAGTTTTCGAGGAAAGGCGCCAGCTTCTCGCGGGGGATGTTGGGCCGCAGCTTGTTCATCTCCGATAGTTCCTTCTGATAGACCTTCACCTGCAGGAAGATGTTCTGCACCGCCTGGTGGGTGCTCAGGTCCGGATCGGACCGGATGCGCTCGTTTACCTCGCCGACGATGGTCTTGATGTCCATGGCCGAGACGGCATCGGAGACGTGTTCTCCGCCGGTTCTTTCCGCTCCTCCGGCTTTGTTCCTCTTTCTGTCTCCGGTGTCGCCGGCATCGTCGGATATCTCTGCTTTGGGTCGTCTGATCTTTCCCAGGGCGATCAACCGCTGAATGAGGGTAGCGTATACCACCGGTCGGAGGTCTCTGCCCCGGGCTATCAGCCGCTCGAAGCCCCGGGCGTCGTATCTGAAGCCGTCGATGAAGGTGAAGGCGCCGGCGGCCGCGGAGCGCTTGTATTCGATGATGCCGCCTTCCACCGCCATGCGGATCTGCGACGCTATGTCACGGAGCTCGGAGGGTGTGTACTCGAACACCTCCTCCAAAGCGTACACGTCGTCACCGTTCTCGCGCATGTCGAACCATTCGAGGCGTACCTGTCGTTCCAGATCGTCCATATTTCCCGAGCCTAATCGTAGGTATTAGGGTTCAGTGTACCCCACCGGTCGGGGAATATCAATCCGGCGCGGAAAATGTGCGCGAATGGCACGGTTCCGAAAACTGAATGGACGAACTGATCCATTCGCTAATCAATTTAGAGTTTTTAGAAGAATAAACGAAAAAAAAGATACGAATTCGGCGCAAAACCGAATGAAAAGGGTGTTTTATTTTCTTGACAGGTAAAATAGGGGTTGGTATACTGGACGGGTTATAAATCATAAGGGGGCCATACCGGGTCGTAGACCTGGTACCCGACAATTTTAGGAGGAAGTAAAGATGAGGAAACTCGCACTCGTACTCATCGGGCTTCTCGTACTGGGCACCTTTTCGTTCGCACAAGAGGTCACAGTCGAGCAAGCATTAGACGCCATCGCGCGCCTCGAAGCGGTAGAAGCAAAAGTCGCCGCGCTCGAAGCGAGCGTCGCAGGCAAGCAGGACGCCATCAGCGGCAACCTGTTCACAATCGGCGGTTCCAGCACCCTGAAGTGGCGCTGGAAGCAGACTCTGGTAGACAACACCAAGGTGAAGAGCCCGGCAGGCGGCTTCTCTACCGACGATAGCGGTAAGTTCTATCTGCCCAACACCTGGTCGCTCTCCTTGAGCGCGGCCGACGCCGACGGTAACGTCATCGTCAAGGCTGAGTCCAAGATTACCCAGAAGGGGTACGCCCTCATGACCAAGAGCGGCAACGGCGACAACGAATGGGCGGACACGTTCCAGTATATCGAATTCCCCAACGTGATTCCCGGCGTCCTGGGCGTCAAGCTCAACAAAGAGGGCAATCTGAGCACCTCTGTCACCGGTTCGAAGACAAAGTCAGCCACCAAGGACGAGAACATCCTGGTCACCATCTCTCCGGTGGACCTGTTGACCGTGAAGTTGGGACTCGTACTCTCCGCCGACGACCTCAACGAGGTTACCCCGGCAACTGCGGCCGGCGATGCCACCGAGTGGTACATCTACTACTACGATGAAACCAGCAACACCGTAGAAACGGACACCGTCAGCCAAGCCGAGTATGACGCCGCCGTAGCCGACGGCTACTCCATGGTCGGCGACAACTCCACCGATGCGGTCGATCGTGCCGAAGGCGACAAGATCGGCACCAGCGTGGCGTTCGGTGCCAGCCTGGAAGTCGGTCTTAATATCTCTCTCGGCGACACCGGTTCGATCAAGCCCACCATCGGAACCATCATCGACACCGGTCGGTTCGGTACCGTCACCGACGTGGTCGACGGGTCCGACACGGTCGAAGACTGGCTCCCGTACACCGGCGACGATGCCTATACCGGAACCGACAAGGTCTACAACGCCGGCGCGATCCTGCCCCTGGGCATCGGACTGGATGTCTCCATCGCCGACCTGTCCCTGGGTGTGGACTACATCATGGTCTTGACTCGTGGATTCGACTCCAGTGACCTCGACTCAAGCGGTGACGCCAAGGCCTTCGCACCCGCCATGTACCTGGGTGCCGACGTAGGCTACAACCTTGCCATCGGCGACACCATGGCGATCAAACCCGCCCTCGAGTTCAAGATGAATACCGACTACTGGAAGTGGACCACCGACGGCAATAAGAATTGGAAGTACAATGGTCTGGCCAAAGAGGCCGCCTTCCTGGGCCGCATGATGAGCCTCGGAATCGATCTGCCCGTCACCGGCATCGCCGGCATCCTCGACATCACCGTAGGCGCGGACTTCGGTCTCGGACCGGCCGCTCCCACCATGGGTACACGCACCGAGGTTTCTGGGGCAACTGCCGATGAAGTGGTCGAGAGTTGGGTCGACGACGAGTGGGACAACCGCTCCAACACCATGGCCATGCAGCTTGCGTTCACCGTCAAGGCCGAGCCCGTGAACTTCTTGATGATTCAGAACAAGTTCACCTATGACTACGACGGCATGGGAATCGTGGGCGCCGGCAGCACCAACGACGGCGACGAGAAGTACTATCTTGATAGTTTCGAGTTCGTGACCGCGGAAAGTAAGGTTGCAGCCCTGTACGGTAGCTGGATGAGCCGTATCAAGGATGTCCTGACGGTTGAGTACTACATCATGCCGCAGGACAGCGTGCAGGCCACCATCTACGCCGAGGGAACTCTGCAGGCACTCACCGATCAGGCGCTCAGCAAGTATGCCGATCCGAGTGTTGAGGCTCCTGCCGCGACCGGTGACTATCTCTCCAGCAAGGTGACCTTCGGATACGAGATCGGTGCCAAGTGTACCGTCAAGTTCTAAGGAATTACCCTTGAGCTGACTTCACGAGAGCCGTTCGCGGCTCTCGCTTGAAGCAGCGATGAGAATTACAACCCCGCCATCACGGCGGGGTTTTTCATATCAAACGCAAAATTGCCTCCCACATCCACCCGATATTCTATTTTCCTTCATTTTTTTCATCTTTTTTCTCCAATAATCAGAAGCGCCGCGAACGAAACGGCCCTTACCTAGAGTGAACGCGTTCAGAAATTACACAGATGCCGGGCTTGAGGCCCGGCGGAACGGAGGAAAGCAATGATGAACAGTCTCAACTCGATTCTGGTGGAGGGAAATCTCACCCGCGATCCGGTGCTCAAGGAGACCCCCAAGGGGACGCCGGTGTGTACCTTCAGTATCGCATCCAACCGGTATTACCGCACCGAGGGGGAGCAGCAGAAGGAGACCTCCTTCTTCAATATCGAGGTGTGGTCCGGATTGGCGAAAAACTGCGCGGAGTACCTGACTAAGGGCAGGGGCGTGCGGGTGGTCGGCCGTATGAAGCAGGACCTCTGGACCGATGACGAGGGGAACCGCCACGAGCGTTGGAAGGTGGTCGGTGAGCATGTGGAGTTCAAGCCGGACTTCCGGAAGCAGCAGCAGCCGGAACTCGACGACCAGACCGAAGGCGAGTCTGTCGGAGACCTCCAGCCGGTCGGCGCCGGAACCGAAGGAAGGGAGGTGATAGAGGTCGCCTGATTCGATCAGGTGTAGCACGGATGTTGTGCATCTTCTTCTCATGACACGGCGGCGGTCTTCCCGGGAACGGGTCGGCCGCCGCCGGTTGTATCAACGTTTCTATATTTGACAGTCTATCTTCCTTCGGCTATCCTTCAGGTGAACAATGTGTACTGCCTGTGGCGAGAATACCATTCTATACCCAACATGGAGCAGCATGGCCAAAAAGAAGAGTCAGATGAGACTCGGCGACGAAGAGGTCGCCCGCAAGGTCGCCGAGATACGGCGGTTCTACAATGATTATATCGTCGGATATCTCAAGCCTCCCTCGGTGCGGAACGGTTTCGAGGAGCGCTATTATGCGGCGTTGAAGGCCAAGATAGACCTTACCGCCTTCCTGTCGGCGGAGCGAGAGGTAGTGAAGGAGCTCATCAACCGGGAGAAGCGCAAGAAGGCCGAGGAGTATTACGAGGCCGCTCGAAAGGAGAAGAAGAAAAACGCCAAGCCCGATTCAAAATCGGACGAGGAAAAGCAAGACTTCGCCGACAAGATCATCGAACAGAACCGCAAGAAGATCGAACCGTACCCGAGTCTGCAACCGAAACCGGTCTCCGAAGAGGAAAACCGCGTCGATCGGCCGGGGAGGATGCCCGCCTCTTCGTTTCCGTCGTTCTCCTTCGAGATATCGAAGCTCTACGGTGCCCTCTGCAGCCTCTGTGACACCGCATGGCCGGATGTCGAGCGGATACTCCGGAAACTCTATCCGTCTATGTACTCCGGTCCCAGGATGGTATTAGAGGGTCGCGTGCAGACCCTGTGCACCAAGAACATGGAGGGATACCCGCCGGCGTTGAGTCGTCTTGCGGTCCTTCTCGGGAGGATTCCCAGAAACATCAAGGAGGTGGAACGGGAGGAGCAGAAGTGCGTCCTCGAGGCTTCCTTCCTCCTGCACGATTTCCGAAAGGAACTCACCAAGGTCACCGACACCCCCGACATTCTTGCGGAAGACAGGGAAATGATGGATAATGCGATCGCCTATGCCCGGAGGATCATCGACGATTTCAGGCTTAAGGATCTGAAGCCTGATTGAGTACTTCGGGCACGAAAGGAGCCGAGTAAAACTACATCGAAAGGAAGATATGCAATGGGAGCAGAAGTAACAGTCACGTCGGAAACATTCGAAGCGGAGGTCCTCAAGTCCGATATCCCCGTGGTGGTGGATTTCTGGGCGGAGTGGTGCGTGCCCTGCAAGATGGTCGCGCCTATACTCGAGGAGATCGCCGAAGAGTACCAGGGAAAGGTAAAGATCGCCAAGGTAAATGTGGACGAACAGGGTGAGTTGGCCGGTGAATACAACATCATCAGCATCCCCACCATGCTCGTGTTCAACAAGGGAAAGTCGGTCAACCAGCAGGTCGGCGCCGGATCCAAACAGGCGATCGAGAAGCTGTTCAGCGACCTGATCTAAGGGCCTACCCAAACCGCGTATCGCTCTTTGGTTAGATACCCCACCTGCCGGTGGTTCGATCACGGAGCGTGGATCTCATCCGAGTTGACCGTGCCGAAGGTGGCCCCGCCGGTCGGGACCACGTGCCAATCCGCGGCCGAGTCGGTGTCTACAGGTTGAGACTGCCGGCAGATCGATCTCGTGCCGGTGGAGGACTCCGGAGAGAGTGCATCCTCGGGTGCGATCGATTCGCCGGCCGCGGTCCAGCCGGCCTCCCGGTGGATCTGATCGGCCTGTTTCATCAGGGCGGTACTGCCGAATCCGCGGTACTTCTCGTCCGATCCCGAATTTCTGTTCGAGAAGAGCACCCCATCCAGTAGGTCTCCACAGGGGTTCCGGTAGATCGAGAGCACGCCGTTGTTGCCCGTCAACCCGTCGCCGCCCGGTATCCAGAAATCGTACCCCTTTTCGTGTGTGTCGTACCCGCCCGATACGGCGGGATCGTCTATCTCGTCGACCTCGGAAGGAATGCCCTGCGGCTTACAGTGGATGACCAGGTAATCACCAGCGGATACCTCCATCTCAGGAAATACGAAACCGGTATCCCAATCGTCCTTGGTGCCCTCATAGAAGGCTACTCCCGCCATGTTTCCGTCTTCGAGGACTGCGATCTCGACACAATCGGGATGTTTCCCGGTGCCCCGCACGGTGAACTCGTTGATCAGGAGCCGGGGCACCCGGTCGTTGTACCCGTAGAAATCCGCGACTACCGTGATAGTGTTGCCGCCCGCATCTTCCGCGGACGCGTACAGCGAATAGGCCGTGCCGGCCTTCTGCGGTCCCGAGAAGGTAACCGCGAGCCCCTCCGGGGTTTGGACCACCGTCTCGATTCCCAGATCCGGCGTCACCGATGTCGTACCGATCGGCCGGACGGACTCGTCGAAGAGTAGGACGACCCGGGTTGCGTCGGTGGCTCCGACGCCGAGGAATACCGGCGGCATGGCGTCTCCGTCGAAGATTCCCCGATAATCCGGTGCGTATCCGCAGGCCGTTACCGAGACCGCCGAAAAGATCGCTGCCGACAAACCAATCCATCTCATACCATTCCTCCTGATTGTAGGTATTGTTCACTATTGGTTAGCGGAATCCGTGCGCCGTGCTTCACGGATGCTTGAGAAAATGCGGTCTACGGGGTAGAATATGTACATCACATGGAGGAGTATGGATGGAAGCGCGGCTGTTCGAAAAATATGGGCTCGTGGTGGACGCCGGAAAAATCCTGTTCCAGGAGGGTGAGGTGGGCGACAAGATGTTCATCATCCAGGAGGGCAACGTCCGGATCAGCAAGAACATCGGCGGAAAAGAACACATCCTGGCGGTCCTCGGGAAGGGGGATTTTTTCGGTGAGATGGCCATCGTGACCAAGGTGAAGCGGACCGCGACGGCGACGGCTGCCGGAACGGTACGGCTCCTGGTGTTCAATCGCGAGGGATTCATCAACATGATCGAAAAGAACGCCCGGATCGCCCTCAACGTGATCGACAAGCTGTGCCGCAGGCTGCAGCAGGCGAACATGCAGATCCAGAACCTCGTGAAACGGAACGAGAAGGGCCTGATCGCCTCGAATCTCTACTACGCCTTCGCCGAGGTGGGGTTCGAGGTCGGCAAGGTGGAGTACCACAAACTCGTTCGCGACCTCTCCCTGAGTCTCGAGCTGCCGCAGGACGACATCCTCGCCTGCATCGACCAGGTGAAGACCACCGGAGTCGTCACACTCGAGGACAACGCCCTCGTCCTGAAGGACAAGGATCGCCTGGCCGAGATTGCGGAGATACCGGTTTCTCAAAGCTGATCGGACCATCGAGGTTCGCCCGTCGGCACACGATGTAGCACGATATAGTACGATATATAGCACGGTATGTAGTACAATATATATAGATAGAAAGTATGGTTCCCGCGGAAAAATCAAACACAACAGAGTACATCGAAGGAGAGAGAGAATGTGTGGCATAGTCGGATACTGCGGTCCCAGGAGGGCCGTCAACATTCTACTCGAGGGCCTCAGGCGGCTCGAGTATAGGGGATACGATTCCGCCGGGGTGTGCGTCGGCAACGGAAGCGAAAACACCGTCGTCAAGAGAAAGGGGAAGATCAAGGATCTGCGGGCGATCGTCCCCGATGATCTGGACGGACATTTCGGGATCGGGCATACGCGCTGGGCCACCCACGGTCAGGTGAACGACACCAACGCGCATCCACACACCGACAATACCGGGAAGGTAGTGGTGGTACACAACGGGATAATCGAGAACTATACCAGTCTCAAGGAGATGCTCGAATCCGACGGCCACGAGTTCCGGACCGAGACCGACTCGGAGGTCATTCCCCACCTCATCGCCTCCTACTACGACGGAGATCTGGAGAAGGCCGTGAAGGAGGCCGTCTCGATCCTGAAGGGTACCTACGGTATTTTATGTGTGCACGAGGATGAACCCGGCAAGATCATCGGCGCGAAAAACGGATCGCCCCTGGTATTGGGAATCGGCGAGGGAGAGATGTTTCTCGGTTCCGACGTGATGGCGATGATGGCCTACACCAAGCAGGTGGTGTACCTGGAGGACGGCGAGATCGTCACGGTGGACGCTCAGGGGTTCAAGACTTCGGACCTCTCCGACCGCAGCATCGAGAAGACCATCGAGCACGTCGGCTGGGAGCTGGAGGAGATCGAGAAGGACGGCTTCGTAACCTTCATGGAGAAGGAGATCTTCGAGCAGCCCGAGTCGATCCTCCGCGGTATGCGCGGGAGGATCGATCCTGAGTTCGCCACCAGCCACCTGGGGGGGTTGAATCTCACCAGGGCGGAGTTGCTGAATCTCGAGAGGGTCAAGATCATCGCGGCGGGCACCTCCTACCATGCCGGACTGGTCGGTGCGTATCTGATGGAGACGGTCGCCCGGATCCCCTGCACCGCGGAACTCGCGTCCGAGGTGCGGTATCGGAATCCCATCGTGGAGAAGAACTCACTCTATTTCGCCATCTCTCAGTCCGGAGAGACCGCGGACACCCTCTACGCCATGCGTGAACTCCAGCGTAAGGGCGCCCGGGTGCTGGGTATCTGTAACGTGGTCGGTTCCACCATCCCGCGTGAATCGGATGGGGGAGTGTATATCCACTCCGGTCCGGAGATCGCCGTGGCCTCCACCAAGGCCTTTACCTCCCAGCTGGTGGCGCTCTACCTCTTTACCATACTCCTGGCCAGGATGCGGGACATGTCCTTCGAGGCCGGCATGGAGATCCTCCGGGGGCTCGAGAGGGTGCCCGATCAGATCCGGGAGATCCTCACGATGAAGGATCACGTTTCAGCCCTGGCGGACAAGTACGCCGACGCGGATGACTTCCTCTTTCTCGGAAGGGGGATCAACTACGCGGTGGCCATGGAGGGCGCGCTGAAGCTGAAGGAGATCTCCTATATCCACGCCGAAGGGTATAGCGCCGCGGAGATCAAGCACGGGCCGATCGCCCTGATCAACGAGCTGACCCCGAGCCTCTTCCTGGTTCCGGACGACCGCCTTCGGGAGAAGGTCATCTCCAACATGAAGGAGGTGAAGGCGAGAAACGGCAAGGTGATCGCCGTGGCCGTGCAGGGCGACAAGGAGGTCGAGGCGATCGCCGACGATGTCTTCTGGGTGCCGAAGGCACACGAGTTGATGTATCCGTTCTTGATGGTGGTGCCCCTGCAGATGTTCGCGTACCTGTGCGCCCTCCGCCTGGGGCGGAACGTCGATCAGCCGCGGAACCTGGCCAAGAGCGTCACGGTAGAATGAATTTCTACATAAAGAAACGATAGTCCCATAAAAAGTCTCTGGGAACCTGTTGAAGATTCTGTACTAGGACCTGAACAGTTTTTGCTGCTCGCTAGTCGCATCTGGTCGGTTGTTTCGAAACCTAATCACCTCCGCATTTTGTTCCTCCATATGGCGAGGATAGGAACGAATACACGCGGACCGGCACAGGCGGAAAGAGACTTGATAACGGTGTTGATTGAACTACTCTGTAACTTTGGATCACGAGTACGTGTCATTTCCGCTCGAAAAGCAAACTCAAGGGAGATAGCAGATCATGAAGGACGTACCGGTGAGCGTTGATCAGAACGACCTCTCATCTTTTCCTGACGGACGCGTAAACTTAGACCGCGTTGATGCGACGAGCGAACAAGAGATCCAAGATCAGATCGATCATGATAACAGGGTTGCGATGGCGGAAATGGGCGAATATACACGCGCGGTCCGAGCCCGGGTCGGAATATCCGTTGATACGCTTCGGAATTGGGAACAGGGGCGTCGTTATCCGACCGGTACAGCACGGGCTCTCTTGCGTATTATCGACAAGGCTCCAGAAGTCGCCGTAGCTGCGTTGCAGAAGGAGACCGAGATTCTACACCTTCGACATGAAAATGATCCACGAGAAGTACTCCGGAGTTGTTAACTCCATGGAGGACGGCGGCAGCTGAAGCGCAACGGGTGAGCTACCCGCGCGCCCGACGAAACCCGGCGCCCACGGCCGCTCGATCAGGGACGGCCGTGGTTTCTCGCTATCGACTGCTCGGGTCCGACACCAGGCGCAGGTACTCTCGTTGTACTTCCAGATCGCCAAACTTCTTCTTGGCGTCCT
>CAZAKE010000041.1:0-32086 GCA_964485495.1 uncultured Spirochaetales bacterium | reverse complement strand
TTGCCCTTTTCGAGGCGATTCGACGAGGTACGAAGTCGATATCGCAGAAAAGGAGTTGATAAACGTCTTACTTTCTATTTACTTTTCGAATTACTGAATTCGGCTCGATGGACATGACCAACTGTGGGAAATCTGTTATACTGATCGAAGTTTTTACATATTTATATATATACATATACCCATGGAGTTCGATGGGTATTCAGGAGAGGAAGATAGTATGCAGACACTACACAGACGGCCGTTCGGCAAGACCGGCATCGACGTGGCGGAGCTTCCCTACAACATCTACAACCGGGACCTCTGTGAGAACGACGGCCCGGATCTCCTCAAGATGGCCTACTGCGGCGAGTGCACCCCCTGGTGCGAGTACAAGCTGGAGATACCGGAGCTCCTGCAGGAAGCCCACACGGCTCTGACGGCGGGATAAGCGGCGTATACGGGGTTTCCTACAGTGTATTTCATGAGATGTAATCATATTTCATGAAAAGACGGAAAAATAATCGTTTTTCAGGGGCGGTAACGATTTTTCATGATCGCAGCCCCTGGACATCGATGAGCTGATACGGCTTCAGACAATAATCATCGGAGACAGACGGTTCGTACAGGTAGGCCTGCGGACTCAGGGAGGATTCGTAGGGGAGCACGATCGCGATACCGGCATGCCGATACCGGAGCATGTGAGTGCCCGTCCGGAGGCACTATCGAGCCTCCTGGAGGGGCTCATTCGATACGACGGCAGGGCAGGGCGGAACCTGGATCCTGTGGTCGCAGCCGCGTGAAGATGAGGTGCGGCGAATCGAAGAGCTGTATGCGGGTGTGATGAACACAAATGGTCTGAACATTCGGTGACTCACTATTCCATCTGATGTATAATCTGATCATATGAAAGACCCGTCCGGAATACAAGCTAGAACGTGGTCCGTCAGCCTGGCGGCCGAGAGAATTCGGGGACTCCGGAAACGAAGGGATGAAGAGCTCAGTCGTCGGAGGATGCGTGCCCGGGAGTGGGGACTTGAGACGGCTGAGTTACTCGGATCGAAGGATCCGACCCTGGAGAAGGTCATCGGGTTCGGTTCGGCCTTCGAAACCTGGCGACATTTTCGAGAGGATTCCGATGTCGATCTGGCGATTGTCGGCGGGGACTGGTCATTTTTATCACGCATACTGCCCAAAGGAGAATTTTCGGTATCTCTTGTTGAATTGAATCTGCAGAATCCCGAGTTCATTTCCCATGTGATCGAACATGGGGAGGTGTTATATGAGAGAGAGTGACAGGATAGAGCAATTGCGGTCGGAGCTTCGGCAGGATCTTCACTTCATTGTGACCAACTACGACAAGAACCGTGAAATGACCGGTCGCATCGATGCGAGTGGTACGGATGACGAGTATCAATTTGCCGCTCTTGGATACACCCTCCATAACTTGTATACCGCCTTCGAATCTCTCTTTCTGCGTGTTGCCAAATTTTTTGGAAATGACATCGAAAAGTCCGAATGGCACAGTGTACTCTTGGGGCGAATGACCCTCGACATTGAAGGGATTCGTCCCGCACTGATAGATTTAGATTTTTCGAACAAAGTCGGTGAGTTGATGCGCTTCCGTCATCTTTTTCGGAATCTCTACAAGACACCCCTCGTTCCTCAAAAGGTGCTCTTTGCCAATCAGTATGCCGAGAAGATTGTTGAAGAGTTCATGCCGTTTTATCATCGATTCGACGATTTCTTGAAGCAATTGAAGATCGAGTTGGAAAGTGGAGAGGATGTCCGAGAGTGAGATGACACCGTTACATACCATCACTCGCATGAGAATAGAATACCTCGAATCTACAGGAGCCCAGCCATGACACCCACGAACACAACACCGAACATCGTCTACTTCTTCGTCGACGATATGGGTTACGGCGACGCGTCGTGTCTCAATCCCGAGGGGAAGATCAAGACGCCCAACATCGACCGCTTAGCCCGGGAGGGTATGCTCTTCCGTGATGCCCACTCGAGTTCGGCGGTGTGTTCGCCCTCGCGCTACAGCGTGTTGACGGGGCGCTACAACTGGCGTTCCACCCTGCAGAAGGGGATCGTCGGCATGTACGGTGATCCTCTCATCGCCGAAGACCGCCTAACCGTTCCTGGGCTCCTTGGACGGCACGGCTACCACAGCGGTTGTATCGGCAAGTGGCACCTGGGGCAGGGCTGGGATTTCGAGGCCGACCAGGAGTGCTTCTATCCCAAGGCCAAGTATGCGGAATCGACACAAGGTCCTGAGACCGACAATGTGGCCACGCCGGAACTCCGGGCCGTCTGGCGGGAAGCCTTCTCCAAGTCCACCATCGGCGGGCCGACGACCCGGGGGTTCGACTACTACTTCGGTGTGGATGTGCCCAACTGGCCGCCCTACTGCTTCATCGAGAACGACCGCACCGTGGGCGCCCCCTCGGAGTGGCTGCCCGAGCGCCTCCTGGGAAGTAACCTGGCCAGCACGGCCGGGCCGGCCATGCCCTATTGGCACTTCGAGCAGCTCCTGCCGACCTGGGCCAAGAAGGCGGACGCTTACATCCGTGCCCGGGCCGAAGCGGATGAGCCCTTCTTCCTCTATCTTCCTATGACCTCGCCGCACACGCCCCTCTCGGTGAACAAGGAGTTCATCGGCAGGAGCGGTCTGAACAACCTGTATGCGGACCTTGTAATCGAGACGGACGACGTCCTCGGCCGGGTGCTCGATTCTCTCGAGCGGTACGGCGTCGCCGACGACACGCTGGTAATCTTCGCCTCGGACAACGGCTGCGCCCACTACATCGGCATTCGGGAGGACGGCCGCGGCAACTACGAGTCGGGCATGGAGCCCCAGGGGCACTACCCCAGCGGCCCCTACCGCGGCTACAAGTCCGACGCCTGGGACGGCGGCCACCGTATCCCCTGCATCGCCCGTTGGCCCGGAACGATCGAACCGGGCAGCGTCAGCGACGCGCTTGTGTGCCTCTCGGACCTCATGGCCACCTGCTCCGAGATCGTCGGCGAGGATCTGCCCGAGGACGCAGGCGAAGACAGCGTCAGCATGATGCCCCTCTTCAGTGACCCGGCGGCGAAGATCCGCGATCACGCGGTGCATCACTCCATTTCCGGAAAATTCGCCATCCGCGACGGGCGTTGGAAGCTGGTGCTCTGTCCCGGCTCAGGCGGCTGGACACACCCCGACGCTCAGGCGGCCCTGGACGGTCTGCCCCTGGTTCAGCTCTACGACATGCAGGCCGATCCCGGCGAGACGACCAACCTCCACGAGCGGGAGCCCGGCAAGGTGAAGGAGCTGCTGGCCCTCCTCAAGAAACTGGTGGCCGACGGCCGCAGCACTCCCGGCACGCCCCAGCAGAACGACGCCGCGGTGGACATCTGGAAGGTCGATACCATGCCGTCGGTGGACCCGACGGTGCTGGATGATTATTGATGCGGAATCAGATGGCCCTTCTCGTCGATCTGCTCCAGGGTTTTCTCCGCGAACTTCCGCAGGGTGATGTGGCAGTCTTTCGTATACGCCTCGAGCAGCTCGCGCCCCAATTTACTCCCGCACAACGTGGCGGCGTAGGCCAGCCGAACTTCGAGCAGGCTCATGTAGAAGCGGTTCTGCGCCGCGAGCGGATATTCGGTGACATACCCGCGGATGTGCTCATCCTGTAGCAGTGCATCCAGCGCGTCCGTGTAAGACGGGTCCGGCATCCATTCCACCGAGCGGATGACGGCGAAGACCCGATCGAAGTTGGGGATGATCTGGTGATCCAGCCTGCCGGCGATGTACATCGTCTCTCTGTTGACGGCGGGTCCGCCGGATACGGTGTTCGCGATGTAGGAGGCGATCACCGGGACAGCCTCGTTCCTCTCCGCCTTGGAGAGGAGCATTGCAAGCTGGTTCATCAGCCAGTACTCGTCGGGATCGGTGAGATATCCGGAGAGGCTATCTCCCGACTTACTCGGGTGCCGGTCATGATAGACGGCTTTGCCGTTCAGGGAGTCGAGTGTGTCGAGTTTCTCGATCAGTTCCTTTTCACCGACATGGTCTCCGAACCACATCAGCGTCTTGCCGGCCAGAAGCGTATCTCTGCATCTACCCGCATCCCACTCGGTCCGCAGGCGTCCGGCGGTATCGGGCCATTCGCACTTCACCGCCGCCTCGAAACCGCTCTCGTCTCCGCCGGCGATACGCGCCACGACGCATTCGACGCCTTGAGCCGTAGTAGAGGGAAATGGGATCTTCGGCCAAAGGTGGGGGATGAACCCGATCTGCATCAGGTTCTTCTTGAATGCGTCGGAGAGGATCTCCTCCGACAACCGGTCACCCTCGACGACCCTGGCTGCGACGAGACCCGCTACATGGCCGACGGCCTGTATGTCGGGATTCATACGGATGTAGTTCAAGACCTCCTGCTCGACGGCGAGACCCTTTCCGATCGTCAGGACGTTGTCCAGGTTCTGCGGTCGCAGCGCCGCTAAGGGGATATTCACGGAGTAGGTGTCTGTGTGTTTCGGCATCAGCCCGAGCCGCCCGGCGTCGGAGAAGGAGACGGCGTGAGGATCGTAGTCGGAGCAGCCGACGTACACTGTGTCCTCGAAGAAGACATGCCGTGAGACGTCCCGCAGGGTGACGGTTGTTTTCCCGCGGATACGGCGAGATTCCCTGACCGTCAGCATGCCGGCCATCTCCTCGTACGCGGCCAGTGCGTGGTTGAGTCGGATGGATCGGTTCCATTCGGAGAGGTAGCGGGAGTCCATCACGTCCTGATCTTTGTTGGCGCCGACCGAAGGGTCGTCGTACCGACATCCGGTGCGCCGGTCCCACTGGCTATAGTTCTGGATACACTCCATGTAGGCGTCGCCGTAGTCGGTGGGTTCGCCGCACTGGGCGGCCAGGTCCGCGTCTCCGGTCGCGTCGATGTAGACCTTCGCACGGTTAAGGGTCACTCCGTAGGGGCTGACGGCCAGCACCGCCTCGACGGCACCTCCTTTTCCTTGGTTTCCCACTTTGTAGGTATCCGCCACCACGGTGTAGGGCCTGAAGGCGATCCCTTTCTCGCGGAATACGTGTTCGTAGTAGAGCATCTCCGACGGACCTAAGGTGTGCTCTCTGCCCTTTCCATTGATCGTCGCCGAAAACCGGCGAAGCCGCATCAGGAGCTCGCCGTGATAGGCGGAACGGTTGCCGTAGTAGAATCCCGATACCCGGCCCACCGTGCGGGTCCCGCCGGCGTACGCAAAGAGCTCGAGCACTTCGATCTCCTTCTCTCCGTCCCCGGCGGCCATGGCTGCGGTGGTGCCGGCGGTGCCTCCGCCGACGATGCAGATGTCCGATTTCCTGCGATTCGTGTATCCCTGGTTGCTCGAATCCAGGGCGTCCATCGGTAGCGTGACCTTCTCTATCATTTCGCGGTACACCGGATCGTCGAAGGGTTCGATGGTACAGTCCGAGACCGGGATTCGTGAACCGTTGATGAGGTACTCCCCGTTACCGGGTGCGCTGTTTGGAGCGCCTGCCGACTCCTCCCGGTTCATACCGGAGAAGCCATCGACACATGAAAATCCGGAGAGATCGAGTTCCGGCGGATTCACGGTCTCGATCGTCGGATAGGACGCCAGCCCGGCTAGATATGCCCGGTCGAATCCCGGGACATTCGCCTTTAGATAGTGTGCCGCCTCGAGTGCCTTCCCACGCATCAACGTGCGGCCGCTCTCGAGATCCCGCGGGGTATCCTGCTTGGACTGCGAGTCGATCCTATGGCAGATCTCGCAATAGATATGGCCGGGTTTGATGGGACCGATGTGGATCCTGCCGTCGATCTCGGGGATATTTCCGGGCAGTTTCGCGGCGTCCGTATCGAAGTACTCGAGAACGTATGTCGCCGTAGATCCCGGTTGAATCTTGGCCGGCTCTCCGCCGAAGCTGAACGATGCGGTCCGGTTCATGGTGGCGTCGATGACTGCATCGGCTCGTATCCGGAGAATGCCGTGCTTCCCGCCCAGCAACACGCCTTTGAGATGTCCGCCGTCGACCCAGATTCCTGCCGGCAGGGTCATGAAGAGCACCTCTACTCCTGCCTGCTCCAGCATCGATAGCAGGTGCTTCTTCGTCTTGCCGATGAGCAGGGGCGACTCGTCGCGAAAATCCGACTCGCGAAACCACGGTTCGAGCGTGTTCCTGTCCTCCCACGGGATGAGCGGTGATTCGGCCGCAGGTTCACCGTCACTTCCGGTGAAACATCGCAGGGTCCCTGTGACGTCTTCTCCGACGTAGGCGGTCTCGGTGGTGAGCGTCACTGAATGGCCTTTCGCGGTCAGCTGCAGGGCCTTCTCGATGCCGGCGATTGTGGATCCTAAGATTATAGAGTGCATTGGGTACCTCGTTCGAACCGATTACGGTTTTGGTCTGTGTTCTCTAGTCCGGTCTTGTCACTCGGTGCATGGGAAGTATACCGCCTGAGTCATATTTCGTGTAGGTGGCAGACGGAAGAGGCAGAACCGTTCAATTTTTCACAAGAGTAAACTAGGCGCATCTTACAAAGACCATCATCTAATAAGGCATATAAGAGACTGCACGCCAATCAAAAAGCAGATCTTGATACGGCGATAAAAACCATTATGAAAGATACCGATTGTGGGCAGGCTAAAACCGGCGACCTTTCAGATGTACCAGGTTCAGGTGCGTTGAGCGTCAGCTTGTCACTATTTCGCTCCACCAAGGAAGCGTTTTCCACACTTGATGACAATAGGTTGACTATGTCGAAGGATATCGTACTATGGGTATATTCGGGAAAGAGGAGCGAATATGGGAGACATCGGAATTGTCAATTATTCACAGGTACTCATAGTGGGCGCAGGCGGGGTTGATGGGATGGACGAGTCGGGTCTTCGATTTATCCAAAAGCCTGTCGTTCAGCCGAACCCGAATACTGCGGCACCCCTCGTGGCGCTCGTTACATTCAAGGTAAACAGGAGTGTCACCACGACGGCACGGATATCGGATGGACGGAATCGATGGGAGCTTTCCTTCGACAACACTCGGGTTCCGGAGCAGGGGCTCCCCATCGTAGGCTGTCGACCTGATCGTCGACACGAGATTACCCTTACCATAGAAGACTCCAGGGATGGGCGGATCGTCTCTGACGCTTTAGTATTTCACACTCCAAAGCTACCGAGTGATCCTGCCGAGTTTCCGGATATCCACATCACGATAAATGATGCGGTCAGGGTAGAACCCGGTTTTCGATTATTTAATCCGCGCCGACGTATTACGCGTAGCACCCAGCTAGGAGATAGTCGGGAACAAACGTTCGGTGAGGCGTTCGGCATGTTACTTATGGTCGATCAACAGGGTGAGGTCGTATGGTATTACCGGACGGAATCCCGTATCGCAGGCTTTGAATATGTACAGAATGGTCACATCCTGTATGTAACTGCTGACTATCGACTCGTCGAGATAGATCTTGCGGGAAATAAGATACGCTCATGGTATGCCGAAGAACGGCCGCAGGGAGGTGATTCGGTCTCGACTCCTGTAAAAATATTGACGATTCATCACGACGCCGGCCTGCTTCCCAATGGAAATCTTCTCGCCCTTTCGTCCGAAAGACGCCAGGTCGAAAATTATTACACTGACGAATATGATTCCGAGGCGGCACCGGCGTCCCGATGGGTGATGGGTGATAGGGTCGTGGAGTTCACCCCCGACGGGCATATCGTGTGGGAGTGGCACGCCTTCGAGCATCTACCGGTCATGCGCATCGGCTACGAGACCTATACGAAATACTGGGAACGCCGGGGTTTTTCCGAGACCGCCGACTGGTCACACGCCAACGGGATCACCGAACTCGAGGACGGGTCGGTACTGATCAATTTCCGTATTCAGAGTGCTGTCATCAAGATCGACAAGGCTTCCGGCGAGATCATATGGATCTTCGGCGAAGCGACCGGGTGGCCGAGTGAGTTACAAGAAAAAGTCGTCACTCTTGAAGGAGCCGGTCGTTGGTTCTGGCATCAACATGCGCCGGTGATTACGGCACGCGGAACCCTTTTGCTCTTCGACAACGGAAATTACCGTGCGAGACCCTTCGACGAACCGACGCCTGTTGCAGAGACCTGGAGTAGGGCCGTCGAGTATGAGGTGGACGAGAAATCATTGACTGCGAGACAGGTGTGGTCTTCCGAGACGGCCGATGAGGATAGATACGTTACGTTGGCAATGGGGAGTGTCTCGGAGCTGCCTTCGACGGGGAATGTCCTGGTCGGGTATGGTGCGGTTCTCGATCCGGAACATGTCAAGGAGATAAGCTGGAGGAACAGGTTCACAATCGGGCAGATTACCGCCTGCAAGGAATATACCCGTGACAATCCGGCCGAGGTGGTATGGGAACTTCGGCTGAAGCCCACTGGAACCGAACCGAAGATCGGGTGGAACATCTTCGGATGTACATTCGTGAAGACGCTACACTCCTGATCTCACGGCGATCATATAAGAACCGAAACACCGTCGCGACCGGGCCTCCGGTTGGAAACGGTCAGTGAAGCCCCAGGGCGATGAGTTTCTCATCGGTCGGTATCCCGTTCCGGTCCCAGCCGCGAAGATCGTAGTATTCGTCTAACAGTTGTCGAAGGGTATCCTCGGGACAATATCGGCCTTCGGACGGACCCGCCGGGATCGGATCGTGTGTGACCCGGTAGGGAAGTGTGTCGGCGGTGCGGTCGAGGCCGCGGCGGACGTTAATCAGCCGTTCGAGGGTATAGATTCGCTCACCGATCTGATCGATCTCGTCAAGGGTCATCTCCCAGCCGGTGACCGCCTTCATCACGCCGAGGAGAAAATCGTCGAAGGGCGGGCCGAAGCCGCGCTCCATCACGAAGCGACAGAGCACCAGCGAATCTCCCAGGGCCGTAGAGTGTTGGCTCCTCATGCAGTATTCCGCCTGTCCGTCGAAGCCGGGATCGCCGTGGAGTTCGGTATAGGAGGGTCGGGCGTCGTGATGACTCCCGCCCCTGGTGGAGGTGGCGTACCCGAGTCCCATGGGGCGGAGGCCTCTGGCGGAGTGGCCGGCAATCTCGAGTCCCTGCACCGCATAGAGGTATTTCCACGCGTCGCCTCCCCAGACCTGAGCCAGTCGGTTCGAGCCCTCCGCAAGATAGGCACCGGGTCCTTCGCGAAGGGCAGTCAGCCGAACCAATTCGGCGATGTCTTGTGCGGGGATTTCTCCACCCGATCCGACGAGTCCGCCGAAGTGAATGTCTGCTCCGAATTCGTCCGGACTTACGATACCCTTTTCCAGACACTCGGCGACGAAGGCGATCGTGACACCCATCGAAATGGTGTCTATGCCCATCTCGTCGCACATTGCGTTGGCGTTGAAGATTGAGACGATGTCGGGATTCTCGAGCATAGAGCCGAAGGCGTAGAGGGTCTCGTATTCGGGCATTTTCACGTGTTGTCCGGCAAAAGGACCCTCAGGTACCCGAACCAGTTTCCCACAGGCCACCGGACATCCCCTACAGGCGACGTTCTTCTCTTTGTAATTGCTCTCGATGACCGCGCCGTCGATCCGGCCGGCGTCGTCGAAGGTCTCCCGCGAATTGTTTCGGGTCCCCAGCCTGCCGAGGGTGTTGATCATATCAACCAAGATAGGTGTGCCCGTGTCGGTCAACGCAGACGCCTTCTCCTTGAGGCTGGGAAACGTGTCCTCAAGGAGGGTCTTGAGAGAGTCGCCGTCTGCGAGGGGAGTCTTGAAGGAGCCCCGAGCGACGATGGCCTTGCACCTTTTGGATCCCATCACCGCGCCGAGTCCGCACCTGCCGGCAGCTCCCCGGCGGGTCCCGCTGCCGATGACCCCGGCGAACAGGACCTCGTTCTCACCGGCCGGCCCGATGCAGGCGCTTTCGATTTGGTTACCCTCGCGTTCGATGAGCAGTCTGTGGGTTTCTCCGGTCGTCTTACCCCACAGGTCGTTTGCGTCCTCGAGACTCGCCGTGCCATCTGCGAGAAGGAGGTAGACAGGCGTCGACGATGCACCCGAGAGGACCACCGCGTCGAACCCGGCCCGCCGCATGGCGTAGGCGAAGTCTCCGCCGAAGTTGGAATCAGCGAAGTATCCGGTCAGGGGTGAGATGGACCCGATGTGGCCGCGGCTCGTTCCCCAGATAGGGGTGCCGTTCATCGGCCCCAGTGCGAACACGACAGTGTTCCGCGGCGAGAGAGGTTCCGCATCGGCCGGGACGGAGTCGTACACAAGCCGTGCGGCGAAGCCGTTTCCCCCCATGTATGTACGCGCGAACTCCGCATCGAAGGTCTCGGTGTCGATCTCCCGCGTTCCCAAATCTACCTTGAGAATTTTCCCGGCGTATCCGAACATGGTTTGTTCTCCTCCCCTTGTTTGTATTGCCATTATTCTTATTGCACTAATAGTAACACCAACGCAACAGACGGGCCAAGTGCTTTACATGCGGACGCCCGGGATGATAATGCAGCCGAACGCCTTCCCTCTGCTTGACGGGTTGACGATTCTGCAATACGCTGCCGATATATCTCGTCTTAGTTGCTTTTGGTAAATAACAAACGTGGGTGAGTGGAGTAAAATGATCTCTGGATATGAAAGAGAGCCCTGCCGATGAACACGAAGCCGCTCCGCAGTACCGACATCCGCATACGCAATGAAAGGTTGATCCTCCGTTTGCATACTTGAAAGCGAATGATCGTTCCTCACGAGTATGATCCCGTCCTTGCAGGGCAGGGCGCGGCTGACTTGGTGTTCGATGACTATTTCTCACCCGCGGGGAGTTGACGACAAGGTTGTACACAAGATACGACGAATAATGGGAGGACTACATGAAACGGTACGGAGCAGCGCTGATCGGCGCGGGAGACCGGGGAACCAGATACAGCAAGGCCTTGAGCGAGATGGATGCCTTCGACCTGATCTCAGTCTGTGATATACAAGTCGACAGGCGAGAGCGGGCGAAAACCGACTTCGACTTTCACGCGGCCTACGAGGATTACCAGCAGGCCGTCATGGAGGATGGAGTCGACGTCGTCGTCATCTGCCCCCCCGCCTATCTCCACCCGGAGATCGGCATCTTCGCGATGGAGAACGGCAAACACGTGGTCAGCGAGAAGCCTATCGCGCTGTCTCTCAGGCAGGCGGCTGATCTGATCGAGGTCTCGAAAAAGTACGACAAGCAGCTCGCGCTGGGGCTCCAGTACCACAACATGGCAACCTATCGCAAGATCAAGAACGCCATGCTGAAGAACATGGTGGGCACGCCGCGACTGATCCGGTTCTCCGACATCCGCGAAATCCGGCCAAAACGGGCGATGCACGACGCCGAGACCGGAAACGGCGGACCGATGGTCGACATGGTCTGCCACTTCGTGGACCTGATGCGCTGGTTCTTCCAGGCCGAACCGGTGAAAGTGAACGCCAGTATTTTCACGTTTGCGAAAGACAGGCCGGAGATCGCGCATTTCTCCCATAAGGCCCCGGATACCGGCGATCTGACCATCGAGTTCGACTCGGGAGATGTGGGAAGCGTCCAGATAAGTTGGGGACTGCCGCCGACGGTTACCACGGAGAAGGGCAACGAGTTCACGCTCATCGGCCCCGAGGGACTCATGGAGATCGTCGACGGGAAGGTGATCTGTAAGCGCGAGGAGGAGAAGACCGAGATCGTCCTCAATCGGGAAGATCAGGCGGAGACGGAAACGGCCGAGGTAACACTCCTGGAGAAGTTCGTCGGCGCGATCGAGGGGAAGGGAAGCGTGCAGCGGGGTGGCTTGGATGGCTACATCGCCCTGGCGACCTCCCTGGCCGCGGTCAAGTCGTCCGCGCTGGGTCGACCCGTCATGGTGGAGGAGATCCTGAAGGAGAAACCCGACCTGCTGACCTGCATGCAGTCGTGATTGTACAAGGGAGTCGTATCTCAGCCCTTGGAAGAATAGCGTTGGAAGAAGGTAGTGTAAATCTGCATTGAAGCAACTTCTTGATGCCCGACCAGCTGCGCCACGACTACGCGTACTACACTGCCGCCGTCGGCAAGATGCACTTCTATCCATGGGACGTACGACTGGGTTTCCAGTACCGTTCGATTGCCGAAGACAAACGTTGGATCCACATCCGGGATGACTATTCCCCCCACCTGCGTGAGGCCGGTTATCGCAAGTATCACGGCAACGAGCACCAGGGCTACTTCGAGCATAAGGGTGCGGTGATCTGTGATTGTGTGACATCGGTTCTGGACACCTGTCCTGCGACATGGGACAGAAACTGACGATGATGGTACATATACTTGCAATGTGTACCAAAAAGACGTAATATGGTACATATGTGACCATGTATGTACCATCGTTCGAGCCATCCGTCCCATATGATGCTCTGCCACCACTGCCTCCCCCACCACATGTGACTGATTCGGTGCCCGTTCTACGCCGAGAAGCCGAAACACGACAAGCACTCGCTGAGCTTAAGGGTGTGGCAAACATCATACCGAATCAGGCAATTCTGATTAACGCGATTGCGCTGCGGGAGGCGAAGGACAGTTCCGAGATCGAGAATATCGTAACTACGCGGGACAGGCTGTACCGCGCCCTGGCCGCCAGTTCGTCCGCTGCAGTCGATGCATCGACGAAAGAAGTTTTACAATACCGATCGGCACTCCGTATAGGTGAGGTGCTGGTTCGGGAGCACGGTTTCCTATCTGTGAATCATATCATAAAGATCCAAACTGAGATCATCGGCAATACTGCCGGCCTCCGCGCGATGCCTGGAACTGCTCTCGTGAATGACCACACCGGTAAAGTCGTGTACACACCTCCGCAAGATCCGGATGTCATTCGACGGTTGTTGTCGAATTTTGCCGACTTTTACAACAGTGATGCAACCAGCCTCGCCGACATGGCCGTTCTCCACTATCAATTCGAAACCATTCATCCGTTCCTAGATGGGAACGGTCGCACCGGACGTATTCTGAACGTGCTGTATCTCCTCCTGAAGGGCTACCTCGACATCCCCATTCTCTACCCAAGCTCCCACATCATTGAACGCAAGGATCAATATTACCGTCTTCTGAGAAGGGTAACCGCAGCCGGCGAATGGGAGCAGTGGATCCTGTTCATGCTGGATGCCATTCAGGTCACATCCGTGGATACCATCGAGATGGTTCGCGAGATACGTGTGGAACTTGAGCGGACTGTTGATGTAGTGAGGAATGCTCTCCCGCGCATCTATACAAGGGAGCTCGTTGAAACACTCTTTGTTCATCCTTACTCGAAGATTGAGTTCCTGGTAAATTCCCTCGGTGTGGAACGGAAAGCAGCATCACGATATCTACAGTCGCTCGAAGATCTCGGTCTGCTTGAGAGTCAGAAGGTCGGGAGAGAGAAGATTTACATTAATGTTCGCTTGATGGCGATTCTCGCTCGCGAAACTGCAGTTTGAAAAGCCGCTTATCTCGACTGTTCACTCCGGTCCGTTGCAGGCGGCGGATCGATACGCAGGGCGGTGATCTCTCTGTAGAGGAGATCCGTCATGTCGATGTTTACGGAATCCAGAGCCGGGGCAAGTTGACCGGCATTTCGGGCACCGATAATCGGGGCCGTTACCGCCGGGGATTCGCGCCGCTTTGTATCTCAGCGCTTCTCCGTATTGGAGCTTTCTATCACGAAAGCGCCGCGTGGCTCTCCTTTAGCTGTTCGATAATCGGGATGTTCTGCGGGCATTTCTCCTCACATTCGCCGCACTCGATGCATGCGTCCGCCTGCTTTCCCTTCTTGTCGAGGGTGTTCGGCGTGTTCTTGTACATGGTTCGGGCGTGTTCCTTCAGATCCCACACCTTGTAATAGTTCATCGCCTTGAAAATATGTGGAATGTTTACATTCTGCGGGCAGGGCATACAGTACTTGCATCCGGTGCAGTACAGATCCATCATCTTCTTGTTTTCCGTCGCCGACCGTTCGATCTGCTTTAGTTCGGCGTCGGAGAGAAGCTCACTGTTGGAGGCGACCGCGGCGTTTTCCACCACGTGACTCATCGCGGACATGCCGGATAGTGCGAGGGTGACATTCGGGTTCGTGAGTACGAACCTGAGAGCCAATTCGGCGGAACTCGCCCGCTCCTGGCCGGGGAGGAGTTTCTCCATCGCCTCGCTGGGAGCACCGAGTCTGCCGCCGCCCACCGGTCCCATGATCGCGACACCCAGTCCCTTGGATGCCGCGTAGGCGATGCCTTCTTCGTTCGAGCGGTCGAGGAGGTTGTACTGGCACAGCATGGTCTCGAAGATGCCGGTGTCTACCAGTTTGATGATATCCTCCGGATCCGAGTGGAAGGAGAAGGACAGATGACGCACCAGCCCTTCCTCTTTCAGCTTGCGAAAGGTCTCGATCGGTCCGCCGGGTATGTCGATTTTCTCGGTAAAGCTCTTCCACGACATCCCCCAGAGATGGTAGAAGTCGACATATTCCTGATCGAGGAGCTCGAGGCTGGTCTCGAACTTCTCCCGCATATCCGCCGCGGTGGGTTCCGCCAGGGCATACTTGGTGGACACGAATACCTTCTCTCTATCCATGCCTTTGAGGGCCTCTCCGAGAGTCTTCTCGGAGTCCTGTGCGCAATACCACTTTCCGGTGTCATAGTAATTCACGCCGAGTGCGTATGCCTTGTGCAGCATCGGGATTGCCTTGTCCCTGTCGACGGTCTTCTCGTCTTTCATCGGAAGGCGCATGCATCCGAAACCAAGGGCAGACGCATCCACTCCGGTATTTCCATAGGGTCGGTATTTCATAGTAAACTCCATATATATTTGATGTCGGACTTACACCATAACAAAAAGAGACAATAAAAGATACTGACGAGAACGAGGTACAGATATCTCGAGTGTCGAGTAATTCTACATGCTGCTTGATACCCATCAAAGATACAAGTATACTATATAACATAACAGTTACAGGAGCATGGTGTGCCTCAGTTATCACTTTACATCGATGAGAATACACTGAGAAAAATCTCATTGGCGGCAAAGATTGAGAACCTTTCCATATCCAAATTTGTAGTGAAAAAGCTCAATGAAACGATGCATGATTCGTGGCCGGAAAACTATGGCGAGCTTTTTGGATCGATCTGCGATGAAACATTCGGTATAAATGAGCAGCTGCATTTTGAAGATGAAACCCCAAGGGAGTCTTTGTGAGATACTTCCTGGACACCAATATCTGCATCTACTTTTTAAAAGGCATATATCCAAATCTACGTGACAGGATATTACACAATAATCCGGAGTCAATACGTATTCCTTCAATCACGAAAGCAGAACTGCTCTATGGAGCCAAAAAGAGCCGTCAAAAGGAGAGTAATATAGCTCGAATCAATGAGTTCCTTTTGCCGTTTCAGGTTGAACCCTTTTCCGATCGACACACCCCGGTGTATGCCTCGATTCGGAGTAACCTGGAGAAAGCGGGAAATCCAATCGGCCCCAATGACATCATCATCGCGTCGATTGTGCTTTCAAATGATGGTACGTTGATAACACACAATACCAAAGAGTTTTCACGCGTAGATGGACTGAAAATCGAGGATTGGACAACATAAAGGTCAGTTGTGTAAGTACTACGGTCTCCTACCTAACCGCAACAGTACATGCCTAACTACGATACCTACGGATTCGGTACGAACGATCCTCCGCGGCAGCGCTTCAGATAGTTGAGTCCATGCACCTGGCCGGTCATTTCGAGATCGCCACGGTATACCGGATCGTGCCAGCCTTCGATATCTATCGACCCCGTAAATCCGACTTTCCGAAGCAGGGAGATGATGTCGGTCCAATTCGAGTCACCAAATCCCGGAGTGCGATGATACGCGAACGGAGGAACCATCTGGACGTTTCCCGGGAGCGCGACGTCGGCATGTATCGACGAATGCACGCCGTACTTTCGGACGACGTCCCATCTGATGGTTGCATCCTTTCCATGCACGTGGAAGAATTTACTCCCCCATTCCTCGATCTGCGGCATCGGATCGATCAAACTCACCATCTGATGACAGGGTTCCCACTCGAGGCCAAGGTTCTCCGCCGGCACCGCGTCAAACATGAGCTGCCAGGCGGTAGGATTGTGGGCGATGTTCCAGTCTCCACTCTGCCACGTGCCGCCCATATCACAGTTCTCGAAGGCGATGCGGACTCCCTTGCCGGAAGCTCGTTCGGTGAGAGGGGACCACACCTCCTTGAACCTGGGAAGGCTTTCATGAATCGGTTTCCCCCGCAGTCGTCCTGTGAAGCCGCCCACTATGTCGCAACCGAATAGCTCTGCAGCGTCTATGGCGCGTTCCCAGGAGTTCCGGGATTCCTCATCGCCCTCCTCGGTATCCAGGGGATTGCCGAACACGGCTAGAGAAGAGATTACCGCGTCGGACCCGTCCAGCGCGGTGGCAACCGAGTCGGCCAGTTTTGGAAAGTCTATGTCTCGGTTCGTCTGCCAGAACATCAGTGAAAACGACTCGAATCCATGCGGGAGAATCTGGCGGATGTAATCCCCTGCGTCCATGGTACCTTTAACGAGTGTGCCGATTCTGATGTCGAGTGCGGGGTTGTTGGTTTCAGTGTTGCTCACGTTGTCCTCCTGCGCCCGGTTCAGAGGGCGCTCCTTGTCATATTTTGTGTCCGTCGGTTGTGCGGTGTGCAAAGTCGTACGCATCCGAGCAAGGAATCTAATGAGTTGAAACGACGCTATCTCACCGAAAAGTATCTGCATTATTGAGGTGTTTCTCAATACACTTCCGCGGTAACACTATTCGATTCTCTGGATGATCTTTCCACCGGCCTTCTGCTTGAGAATCAGCTTGGTCCTGCCGTCGGGCAGGATCTCCTCCTTGACCAGGAAGTGATCGGCGTCATAGTCGGTCATCTCCGCGCCGCTTTCAGAGGTCTCAGATCCGCGCCAGTCTTCTATAATCACCGGCTCCCACAGCTTGCTCGAGATGGAGCGATAGGCGGCATCCATGACGGCGTTTACCACGTACCCGTCGTAGAAGGTCTCCATGGGTGTGCCGCCGGAGTCGATTGCGTCGAGCATGTCGTTGAACATCTCGGGATATCCCAACTCGCCGATCTCGTCTCCTACCGGGAAGAGCCAGCCTGTCTCACCCTCGGATTTTTCGGCCACATACCTCTGTTCGCCTTCTGCGGTAAAGAGTTCGAAGCCGGTGCGCAGCCAGTGGTTGAGCCAGATGGTTCCCTTGGTGCCGGAGACTTCGTCCCGGAGATCCATGCCGCCGCGGAAGGTCCAACTCACCTCGAATTGGCCGATTGCGCCGTTCGCGTATTTGACCAGCCCCACGGCGCTGTCCTCGGCCTCGATCGGATGCACCTGTGTGTCACCCCAGCACATCACCTCCAGGGGACGCACCTCCTTTCCGATGAAGTTACGGCCGATCTCGATGCAGTGGCAGCCCATGTCGATGATGGCGCCGCCGCCGGAGATCTCCTTGTCCCAGAACCAGTCGCTATGGGGACCGGGATGGGTCTCCCGGGATCGTGTCCAGAGGACCTTTCCCAAGGCTTCGTTCCGGACCGACTGTAGTGCCTTGAGCGTCTTCGGTGTGTAGGTAAGGTCCTCCAGGTATCCGTGAAAGATCCCGGCCTTCTCCACCGCGTCAAGCATCCGTTTAGCCTCAGCCGCGGTTCGCCCCAACGGCTTGGTACAGAGGATCGCCTTGCCTGCTTCGGTGGCCAACAGGACGGCCTGTTCGTGCAGGTTGTTGGGCAAGCCCACTACCACCACGTCCGTCTCCGGATCGGTAATTGCCTCAGCCATGTCCGTGGTCCATGTAGGAATGTTCCAGTCGTCGGCGAACTTTTCCGCTCGTTCCGCCGTGCGAGAGTATACAACATGAACCCTATCGCGGCTGCGATTCCCATGCAGGGTCATGGTATAAAACATTCCGATCAGTCCGGTGCCAAGCATCGTGATTTTGCTCATCCGTTACTCCTTATCTTCGAAAATATCATATACCACCGCTCCTTGGTAGCCGGCGGCCTGACGCCGAGGAGGTGGCAGCATGTCGGCACCACGTCCGTCATGTGGATGTACCCCTGCCGGTCGGTGGCGATCGATCCTTTTCGATGAGTTCATTCTTCTCCCGCCGCTGGTGATTTCAATGCAACCTGGTTTCGATGTAGAATCGCTTCGTAGGATACATCGGAGCAGAGGCGATATTAGATCGTCTATCCGGAACATCATAGATTGCAGTAACGACCGGCAGTGAATCAACCGGAAGAGATCCATGCCATAACCGTGTATTCGGCCGTAAGGTCTGGAAGACGAATACTATTCCGTCGTAAAATCCGAAAGAGATATCTGGAGTTTCGAGTATTGACTGTGAGACGTGGCAGGGGTATCTGGCGGCACATCTGCGAGAGGTGATGGTTCATATTGATTCTGTGTGAAGTGTATTGAGGAGTCCACTGAAAAAAGGTACCGACAGATAAATTCCAAATATCTAATTGATTGTATAATAAGTATTTAAGAATGTTCAAATTGCGAGTTTTACCCTTTTTTCAGTGGACTCATTGAGTATATCGCAGAGAATAGCCTACCCATTATAGAAGTAAATCAGAATAGCGTCGGCACAGAAGATGTGTCCCACTTGACAGGATATATGTTCCTACCCACTATCGTGGACAATGTCGGAAAAGATATTGTTCAACGTAATACTCGTCGATGATGAGCCGGCCATCCTTGAAGGTCTTCGAGATACCTATGATTGGAAGAGCTACGGATTTCAGGTAGCCGGCATTGCGAGGAGCGGTGAGAAGGCATTCGATCTGGTTCGTGAGTTGCATCCCGATGTGGTGATCACCGATATACGGATGCGAAAAATGGATGGATTGGAACTCATCAGGAAATGCCGCGATCTCAAACCCGATCTTGAGTTCGTTATAATCAGTGCCCATGATGACTTCGAGTACGCGCAGCAGGCATGCTCATTGGGTGTATTCTCATATCTATTAAAACCCATCGAAGAGTCAGAAATTATGAAAGTGATGAAGGATCTCAACCAGCAATGCGATACGAGATATAAGAGTCTGTTGAAATCGAAAGAATACAGACAGTTAATAGATGAGCGTAAGCATGAGATCGAGGAGCTGCTTCTCAAACGCTACACCGCTCGCGGCATTGAAGAGTTTGAACTCAGGCGTCAATTAGAGACCATAAATTCGGATATTGACGAATCTCTTGAGTTCCGTGTGTTATGCATTGATACAAATATCTCCAGCAGGATTTTGTTAGATATCGACACAGACACTCACCGCTTTATTCTCTCCAGTGCGTTTACAGAACAGATCTCGAAGATATTCCCGACATGGTCCTTTGAATTAGCTGACGGCAGGGTGATCATAATTATTGAGGAATCAAACAAATTCAGCCCCGATTATAACGACTTCTCATCTCTGATACAAAAAATTGCAAATCGAATAGACACAGGAAAAACGAAAACGCTGGTGACAACTTTCGGAAGTTTCCAAAGGGGATATTCCGGAATTTTACACTCCATGGATCAGGCTCTGGCAAATTTTGAACACGATGTGGCCATTGGGAGAGGCAATCCTCAGGTAGCCGATGGTCACTTTCCGCTACCAATAAAGTTTTCATTCTACCCTCAGGAAACGGCCATGCAGATCGTACGGAGTATCCGTTCCAATGATAACATCGCAATGAAACGTTACATGCATGAATTCCATTCATCCCCAGGTTTCTGTAACCGGCCATACCGATACTTCGCGTATCAACGCCTTTGCAATGATGTGAGTCTATACCTGCTTGAAACGGCCGGCGTTTCCGAAAAACAGCTTGGTAAAATTATTAAATTCTCCGAACTCATCTTTAGGCTCAACTACGCTGAGATCGAGAAAGTATTTGCAGAAATACTGAGCGGTATAATCGACCAGCGACAGGATACTCAGATCACCCAGATGAATGGTCGATACGACAGCAGAATCAGAGACGTTCTTCTCTATATCAATGAGAATATACACTATGAGCAACTCTCCATTCAGAATGCCGCAAGTCAGGTATTTCTAAACACGGCATATCTGGGGAGATTGTTCAAACAGTTGATTGGGATGTCTTTCAACCAATATCTGTCACGTAGACGAATGGAAATAGCATCTGAACTCTTGAATACTACCGATATGACTATTCAGGAAATTTCCGAACATGTTGGAATACCGAATTCGTCCTATTTCAGTACAGTCTTCAAGAAATATATCGGATCAAGCCCGAGTGAGTATCGCGGATGATCATCAAGAAGCTGTATCAATCCAGAAACAGCCTCAAGGCGCGTATGGTCGCCGTTATATTACCGGTTGTAATCCTTCCTCTGATAATTGTTTTATTTCTCACGAGCTGGATCACCGGAACCTACATCAAGACGTTCATCCTTGAGAAACTCGATTACTCAAACAAACAGATAAATGACCGTTTTGACAGGCTGACCGATCAGATGGAAGATATCATGCGCCGAATGATTGTGAACCCCGATGTGCAGCAAACTCTGGTACAATCTGAGATATCCCACCGCGAAGTGAATGCTATCAGTAACTATATTAAACTATATAATTACGGGGGTATACGGTATATTCTCTTTTTAGACAATCGGCACAATTTGATCCAAACTCATGAAAGGTCGGCAATAACTGTCAAAAAAGTACTGCACAGTCACATCCTTCCTGTATTGGAAGGAACATACGCACGTCAGGTATGGACGTTTCACACAGATGATCTATCCGATGATCCTGGACGGTATCTGTTTATTTCTCGCTACATCCGACACCTGGATCTCAACGTGAATCCCGGCATCCTAGTGCTAAATATAGATCCGGAAGTATTACGGGATGTTTTTGATCCCCGCTTGATGGTCCGGGGTGCAGCATATTTCCTATTGGATCAGGATGATCGAATAGTTTTTCACAGCACCAATCCCGAATTAATCGGTGAACAACCGTATGCAATTCTCCCCCCTCAACAAAAGAGAAGATATATCGGCGGATTTCCTATGCGTTTGTTCAACGCGCCACAGGATTTCTATTCGTACCATGAGAACTACAGGACGAAATGGAAAATTTACAGTGCCATTCCCTATCGAGTTGCATTAAGTGAATTAAGGCAGCTGCAGTCTACTATTTACCTCGTAATGCTTCTGTCCTCGATTGGAGCCGTGTCGGTCGCATACATAGCAGCATTGAGATTCACAAAACCTATCCGTGATCTCGAACATGCGATGCATTCATTTCGGGAAGGCGATTTCAACACCAGAATTGCTATCAATCGGACGGATGAGATAGGCGAGATGGGTAAGAGCTTCAATAGTATGGCCGATGAAATCGGATCGCTTATCAACACTATCCAGCAGGATCAGGAAGCTCTTACCGCTGCCGAACTGGAAAGTCTCGCCTATCAGATCAACCCGCATTTCATCTACAATGTCCTTGATAATGTGCACATGCTGGCTCGAACGACTGGAGAGGAGCGCATTAGCAGCCTTATCATTTCTTTGACGAAATTACTGCGTATAAGCCTGAGTAAGGGTCACAACTGCATTCCCTTGGCGGACGAGTTTGAACATGTGAGAAACTACCTGAATATTCAAAAAATCCGTTACGGTGAGATGTTCAACTTTGAAGTTACACTGGATCCTTCCATCTCCAATTTTCAAATCGTGAAACTGATCCTTCAGCCATTAGCGGAAAATTGCATTACCCACGGGTTCTCGGATATGGAATCAGACGGCTTGATAACTATTAAAGGTAGCAAGACCGAAAAGGGAGTCGAGATACTCGTATGGGATAACGGCACGGGAATGCCATACGTAATGTGTGCCAAGCTTAACGCGTTACGCTATCTCTCGACGGAGGAGATTTTCGAAGCCTTTCCCAAATCGCAAGGCGGATACGGCATCGGCAACGTGGTGGCCCGCCTAAACATTTATTACAATGAACGATACCAGATATCGTTTGTCAGTGGGAAAAAAAAAGGCACTCAATGCCGTCTGATAATTTCAAACCAATAATCAAATACGTGGCATGTATAAAAAACTAAGAGACTCGTACAATTTTCAAATGCGACTCTACTATGGATAGGGTATACTACCGGAAATCACTCACAGAAGGAGAGTTGTATGCACATTCAAAGATGGAAGAAGGTACTGTTAGTAGCTGCTGCAGTATTCACTGTATCCGCATTTGCCTTTGCAAGCGGGGAGAGTGAATCAACCGCGGCGGAAGGGCCGGTAGAATTGCCCTTTCTCATGCGTAACGCGGGAAATGACTCAGGCACCCTGATAAACAAGTTCTATATCGAAAATTTCGATAAAGAATTCGAAGGTAAATACAAAATCGTCGTCGAATGGATGCCGGGACTGGCCGAGGATATCCGTGCCAAGCTCAAGATGCTCAATTCCGCCGGCGATCTACCGGCACTCGTGACAAATCTCGGTGCCGAACCGGCTTTCGGCGACCTGTTGATTGCCAACAATCGGTTGATGGATTTGAAACCTTACTTCGATTCGAGCCCCGAATGGAAAGACGTGTGTATCCCGGAAAGCATTGACTACAATCTTATCGACGGTAAGATGTGGACTTCGCCGGCCACATACGCCCCCTATATCGGGATGTTCTATAACAAGGAGCACTTTGAAAAAGCGGGAATATCCGAATTTCCCAATACCTGGGATGATTTCTGGGCTGCCTGTGACAAACTCGAAGCCGCCGGATTCACACCAATCTCGCTTCATACTACCGAAACGGGATGGTGTCCAATGCTGGTCGCCACATCTTCGATGGCGTGGAAAGAAGACGGCCGAGCGTTTATGGAACAACAGTATCCCACCGACTACAATGTCCCGGCTTTCGTCGATGCCATGAAGGTGTTACGCAGACTCTTCGATTACACCACACCGGATGCAGTCGGCGGGAACTATGCGCTTGCATCGAATAACTTCCTGAGTGGAAACACCTCGATGATACCCAACGGGCCGTGGATGATACCGAGTCTCAGCGATACTCAATATGCACCGGAAGGATTCGAAGAAAAAGTCGGCTATGATCAGTTCCCCGACGGTGTGATGTTATCATGGCTTGGCTTGGCATACGGAGATGGAGTCTCGATGGACCACCCCCTCGAAGTTCGAGAAGGCACTGTCGAATATATCAAGTTTCTGGCACGTCCGGAAAACATTAGAAGACGCGGCGTAATAATGGGAAGCATAGCACCGAAAGTACCTCTCACCGAGTCTGACCTGGCCGAGATGAGTCCAGCTATGCAGGAGTATGCCAAAGCCGTTACCAGCCTTCAAAAGACACTTATCGTCTATCAAACCCGCTGGGATCCAATAACACAAAATGAGGTGATACCCTCTGAGCTCCCGAGTTTTGTCACCGACAAGATTACCGTTGAAGAACTGGTAAATAAGATGTCTGAAGCGGGAACTAAATACGAAAAAGAAAGCAACTAAGTACGTAAACTAATCGGAGCGGAGAATAGTCATATTCTCCGCTCTTTTCTATTTGAGCGAGGTAGAATATGAAGATAAAAACAACCAAGACGATCTGGGTGGCCATTTTCTTATTCCCGGCTCTTACAATATTCGGACTCTTTTATGCGGCCCCGCTCATTACTGCAATTATCAGTAGTTTCTCCAGATGGAACGGATTCGGACCGATGAAATTCAACGGTCTCGTGAATTATATCGACATTTTTACAGACCCTGATTTTCACAATGCGTTACTCAACACGCTTAAATGGGCTCTGTGGGCGGCCTTTGTACATGTCCCTTTTGGTGTCTTAGTTGCTCTCATACTCGCCCGTAGGCCGAAAGGCTGGCGCTTTGTGCGTGCCAGTTTTATGGTGCCAAATATAATTTCGAGAGCGGCTCTGGCAATTCTGTTCATTTTCGTATTTAAACCTCAGGCCGGCATTCTCAACTCCGTGATCAGGGCAATAGGTTTCCAGGATTTTTCCATCAACTGGCTTTACAATCCCAACACCGCCTTCCTGAGCGTGACCAACATCTGGCTCTGGTACGCGGCGGTAATCACACTCATAACCATGGCCGAACTTACGGCAATACCGCCTTCTATTCATGAATCGGCTCTCATTGACGGCGCGTCCAATTTTCAGATTGACTGGTATATTAACATCCCGATGTTACGCAGAATTATCGGAACGGGGGTTATCATTGCAGTCACTTCTGTCTTTAAGATGTTTGACGTGATCTATATGACCACCAATGGCGGTCCGGGAAACAAGACGGTCAACATCGCGGTCATGATGGTGCGAAGCATCGTCCATACCAACCGATACGGATACGCCAACGCGCTTGGAATCATCCTCCTCATTATGGGCATGGGGGTGATGTTACTATCCACAAAGGTATTCAAGATGAGTAAACGCAGTGATGCATAATGCCTACGATGGATACAGGTACGGAGAAGATACGGAAAGAAACAAAGGAAGGTTGATCGAATGATTATATCCGCACGTCAGACCTTTTCTTTCGGAAATATTATCAGGTTCATCCTGAGATATGCTGTCATGCTGTTTATCATAGTAATATGTATATTTCCATTGATATGGGTTTTACTCTCCTCGTTTAAGACCAATAACGAGATCATGGCCTCTGCGTTTTCTATACCGAGAACCCCCTCTTTTATCGGCTACAAAATTGCAATGGAAACGGCTTCGCTTCATCTGCGTTTTCTTACCTCTCTCATAGTCGCCTCCAGCTCCACGGTCGCGGCGATCTGTATCTATGCCATGGCGGGATACGTATTAGCACGGGTAGAATTCCGTTTCAAAGGTGCAATCTTCGCACTTCTTATCTCATCACTGCTCATTCCGACGAATGCAATGATCCAGCCGGTATATTCGGTGATCAAAGGTCTTGGATTGTATGACACAAAATTGGCACTTATATTGGTGTATACTGCCTTCGCTATGCCCATGTGTCTGTTCTTGCTGCGTAGTTACTTTTACAGCATTCCGGATGAACTAGAAGAAGCCGCCTACATAGAAGGAGCCGGTTTCTTCAGGACATTTTGGTCGGTGATACTACCCGTGGCAAAGCCTGTCATCGCAAGCGCCTCCGTTCTGACATTCATCGCATCATGGAATGAACTGCTCTACGCCCTCCTCCTCACCGCGAGTGAACGGAACAGGACTCTCCCTTTGACCATGAAATACTTCACTCAGATGTTTACTTTTAATTACACTCCGATGTTTGCGGCGCTGGTCATTTGTATTCTTCCAACCATAACTATCTACATCATCATGCAGGAACAAATCATGGAAAGTATCGTAGTCGGTTCGGTGAAGGGTTGAGAGACGCTGCATCGACTTCCGGGTATTTTCCTTGCTTTCCCAAACAGGAGTCAGGCGATTATGAAGACCAGTAAAGAGAATGTCACCGCGGCGATAGAGTTTACTACTCCTGATCGGCTGCCGGTGATGTTCGACGCGTTCGGCGTATCGGATGTGCATTGGGCCGGATGGAATCAGATAGGAACCGGTGATCACAACAAGAAATTGACCTTCGATGAGTGGAACTGCGGATGGTCCCGGAGTGAGGTGAAGAATATGGGTCTGGTGACCGTCCATCCTCTGGAGGACTGGTCGCAAATTTCGGCCTTCCGTTGGCCGGATCCCGATGATCCTGCATTCTACGAAGGCATGGAGGAACGCATAGAAAAAGGGGCAGATAAGTATCTGTTGACCAGTATCTTCATGATCTTCTTCGAACGGATGCATAGTCTGAGGGGCTTCCAAAATCTGCTCACGGATCTATACCTCGAACAGGAAAAGATTTCGGACTTGGCAGATCGAATCACCGACATCCAGATCGGATTCATCGAGAATATCTCCAGCCGCTTTCCGGGAATGATTCAAGGCATCAGCTTTTCCGACGATTGGGGCACCGAACAAGATATCTTCATCAGTCCCGGGCTGTGGAATGAGTTCATGCGTCCGCGGTACCAACGCATATTCGATGCCTGCAAGCAGGCTGGTTGGCATGTCTGGCTGCACTCATGTGGGAAGATCAATAAGATTATCGGCGATCTGATCGAGATCGGTGTGGATGTGTTGAATCTGCAACAACCTGTGGTATTGGGTATTGAAGAGATAGGCACCCAGTTCGCCGGAAAAGTCTGTTTTCAATCATTGTGTGATATCCAAAAGACCCTTCCCTTCAAGGACGGGGACGATATCGTGCAGGAAGCCCGGCTACTTCTTGAACATTGGGGTACCGATTCCGGTGGATTCATTCTCGGTGACTATGGAGACGGTGAAGCAATCAATGTTCCACTCAGAAAGAAAAAAACTATGTTTGATGCCTTTCTGTCTGCAGATAGGTGGAAGCACCCGTAATATGTAATGAAGTCTATGTGGGTAGTGTACAATGGCTTTCTACGTATTCTATCGGCAGATACACTTCATGACATGGCCTCTCGAACCATCGATTGACCGAATCTAATTCCGACAATATCATTGACCCGGACGACCACAACTTCGTTCAAGCGCACTCACACACAACCAGGGAGGCACAAATGAGCAAGTAGCCGAATATCCTCTTAATCGAAGCCGATCAGCTTTCGGCCGGATCTCTCGGATTGTACGGTAATCCGGTGGTGAAGACGCCTTCGTTGGAGAAACTCGTATCGGAGGGATTCCTCTTCGAGAATGCCTACTGCAACTATCCGGCTTGTGCCCCCTCCCGCTGCAGCATGATGACCGGACGGTACACCACCACCATCCGCAACCACGCCAACCACATGCACCTCGATCCGCGTGAGGTTACCCTTCCGATGACACTCAAGCGGAACGGATATACCACGGCGATCATCGGGAAGAACCATGCATTTCTCGAGATGGAGAATTACTATCCGGAAGTTCCCTTCGGCGAGAATGATCCCCGGCGAAAATACTCGGAGCTGGAACGTAACTTCGACCTGATCTTCCATGGCGGACATGTCGGTGTGCAAGGGATGGAAGACGACGAGGAGTTGAAGGCCGCCATACAATACGGCAAAGAGAGGAGTTGGGGGCAGCAGCACAGCTTTAGTGTCAATCCATATCCAGCCGAGAAATCGGTGACCCATACGCTCGCATCCCGAGCATGTGAATACTTGAAAGCCCATTCGAGGGAGAAGCCGTTTTTCATGTGGCTGTCGATCCCCGATCCGCACACCCCCTACCAGGTCTCGGAGCCCTACGCCTCCATGTACGATCCCGAGACGATCCCGCCGCCGATCCACGATTCGCTGGAGGGCAAACCGGAACAGCAGAAGGTAAGTTGTATCCTGGACTACAACGACACCTATGACGATCGTCATTTCCAGGAGATGAGGGCGATCCACTACGGCATGATTAACCAGATCGACGACAACCTGGCGCGGGTGTTCACCACCCTGGAAGAGACGGGGCTGAAAGAGGACACCATAGTCGTCTTCACCGCCGACCATGGAGACTCGATGGGCGATCATGGTATCCTCCAGAAGCACAACTTCTTCTACGATTCGTTTTGCAGGATACCTTTCCTCTTCAGTTGGCCCGGGACCATTCCCGCCGGAGGGCGGGGCGCTCTCGCCAGTCTGGTTGATCTGATGCCGACGCTGTTGGAGCTGGCGGAGGTGGAGATCCCTCACGGCGTACAGGGAACCTCCCTGGCGTCTCGAGTAAGAGGCGAGGCTGCAGCGGAATTGCCGTATCTTGTCATAGAGAGCGGCGAATCGGGAACGCCCCTGAAGGTGGCGGATATCTATGATGAGAAGGGGGAATTGATCAACAAGAATATGAGTTTTGCCTGGTGTGCATTCAGGGCGTGTTGGTTCGGACGGGGAAAAGCCCTGGTGACGGATCAGTGGAAACTGTGTCTGTACGAAAACGGCGATGGTGAATTGTATGATCTGGTAAACGATCCTCACGAACGGAACAATCTCTATGGGAATCCGGAATATGCCGGCCGGGAGACGGCACTGAAAAATCAGCTCCTGCAGTGGTTCATCCGGAAGGATGACCAGATCCCCGAGAATCCGACGGTGAAGCTGCACTATTTTGAATGATGTGACGTGAAAATACCTCAGTTACTGCCGAGATTTCAAAGACTACCGCTCTTCTCCAAGATGACGTTCTTGTTTTCATTACTCACCCACGGCAGTTTCTTTCTCAGTGAATACAGCCGGGACTGGGATTTCGATCTACCTGAAGGAATCATTGTCCTATCGATATGGATCGGTTCGGTGAAGTATCTGACCGAAAGACGGTATGTATTCCGTATGGTTATCAGTCTCATGATCGTGTTTTCAGTATACTTCCTTACCTTCTATGATACGAATCCGGTTCTGGTATTTCTCCTCTCCTCCGTCATGATTCTGGAGATCGTATCGCTCGAAACCATGCCCGTGAATGTGGTGTTTTTTGTCCTGTTCCCAGTGCTCCATTTTACCGCATATAGGGTATTACTGCTCGATCGGTATATTCCCGCCGTTGGGATGGTTTCGTATATACTTGGGCTGATACTCTGGGGTGGCGGCGGATTGCTGCTGATTCACTATCGAGAGAGGCTGATCCGAAGCAACCAGAAGGTTGAGCAGGCCAATTCGGCGATACTCAAATTTAACCAGGCGAATCGGGAGTATCAGGAGTATTTAGTGAAAGTGGAAGCGGAGGCGATGAATGCCGAGAGGAATCGCATCACCCGGGACATTCATGACATCGTCGGCTATACTCTAACCAACAACATCGTGCTCATGGAGACGGCCACCGATATCGTGCAGACGAATCCCCTGGAACTTACCAAGCTGTTGAAGACGGCCAGGGAGAACGCACAGGACGGGCAGGAGCGGATCAGAGAGATCCTGTATAGATATCGGCAGGAATCATATGAGATCGCGACATCTCCTCGTCTAATACCGCGCAAAGTACATGCCAAGATGAGGCCGAGTGATGCGAGAACTGAACCGGGGTCTCCAATAATTCCATAAAGAATTCATGAAGGTGTGTACAATTTATACAAAACTACCATCGCCCCAGATAGGTACTCTTGGAATGTCGGACCGAATCTTCGTTCCGGCACGAAGCGGTCTTGTACCGGAGAATCATAGTGGTCTGGACCGAGGAGTGCGGAGCTTGGACGCTGTATCAGGTATTCGTTCTATCACGTTCGCAACACTCTAAGGAATCTCTACCTTGGCATGCTATATGCTTATCATAGTGTACATGAGTATACAGAAAACAGTGACACAGCCGTGGAAGCATGGCGTTGAAGAAGTGACGAACGAGCTGGGTGCAGACATCTCCTACGGTCTCGGTGATTCCGATGTAGATGAGAGGCGCTCCCGATACGGCCGAAACGAGCTTCGACAGAAGAAGCGCAAATCCGCGTTGAAGATTCTTTTGGAACAATTCATGAGTCTGATCATCCTCCTGTTGGCGGTGGCCGGTGTCGTATCCTTTTTGTTCGGAGAGACCATCGAGGGGATTGCGATCGTCACGGTCATCCTGCTGAATACGCTTATTGGATTCTTCACCGAGCTCAAGGCGATCCGCTCGATGGAGGCGTTGCGCAAGCTGGGTAAGAGTGTTGCCCGGGTGCGGCGGAACGGCGAGGTAGTGGAGTTGCGTTCGGAGGAACTCGTGCCGGGCGACGTGGTCTTGTTAGGAGAGGGCGATATCGTACCGGCCGACATCCGGCTGAGTGACGCTTCGAAGATTCAGGTAGACGAATCACCGCTCACGGGCGAGTCGTATCCCGTGGGAAAACAGACCGATCCGATAGCCGAAGACTCCGAGGTCACCGACCGAACCAACATGCTCTTCAAGGGAACTGCAATAACTCGCGGAGCGGGTGAGGGGATCGTCGTGAACACCGGGATGAGCACGGAGATCGGAAGGATCGCCGAGATGACCCAATCGGCCGAGGAGGAGAGCACTCCCCTCGAACAGAGGCTCAACCGGTTAGGACGGAAGCTCATTTGGATAACACTGGCTATCGCCGTTGTCACGGCCGTGGCGGGAATCATAGCCGGGCGGGAAATTTTCCTGATGATCGAGACCGGCATCGCCCTGGCGGTAGCGGCCATTCCGGAAGGTCTTCCCATCGTGGCGACAATCGCGCTCGCCCGGGGAATGTGGATCATGGCGAGGCGTCACGCACTCATTAACAAGCTGTCTGCCGTCGAGACCTTGGGCACCACGAATCTGATCGGCGTCGACAAGACCGGTACGCTGACTGAAAACGAGATGTCGACGCAGACGATACGATATTTTCCCGATCCCGATCCCGACTCCGATACAAATGGAACCGGTACATCGGATGTAGATGGAGAGTCGGGCAAGGTGACGGTTGCGTTCGACTGTGCCGGCTTGGATGAGAGTGACGCAGAGAATCAGGAGATTCCCGGCGCCGTCGCAGCCATCTTGGAAACCGTTCGGCTCTGTAACAACGTGGAGTCAACGGGAGGTGATCCGTTGGAGGTTGCACTCGTACGAACGGCCGAAGCCGCCGGCATTACCGGTGAAGAATTGGAATCTCGACTGCCGGAAATACGAGAGGTGGCATTCGACTCCGAGACGAAGATGATGGCCACGATCCATGCCGTCGATGGCGATACCTCGAATGAGCATTTTCTATATGCCGTGAAGGGGGCGCCCGAAGCGGTGCTGGACGCGTGTACCCGTGTCGAACATGGGGCTCCTCGACTCGGTGACGGGAGAGTCTTCGATCCAGGCGATGGACGCGACCTTGGTGATGGGAAACGGACCGAACTGCTGGACACGGCCGATGAGTTGGCCGGTGAGGGATTGAGAGTCTTGGCGGTGGCACGAAAGATCGAGGAGAGATCGGACGTCGAAGCCTACCAGGATTTGCATTTCCTTGGATTCACCGCGCTTTTGGATCCGCCGCGAGAGGATGTCAAACCTGCGATTCGCCGCTGTTTCGAGGCCGGTATCGATGTGGCGATGATCACAGGTGACCACGCCTCTACCGCCATGAATATCGCCGGGCGGATCGGGTTGCTCGGTGAGGATCCTCCACCGGCTGTGGTAGGACGTGAGATCGAAGCACTCAGCGAGACCGAGGAAGGGCGGATGCGTCTCAGGGACGCGGTTGTGTTCGCCCGGGTCGATCCCGAGCAGAAGCTGAATATCATCACCGCCCGGCAGGCGCAGGACAACATCGTCGCGATGACCGGCGACGGTGTCAACGATGCACCGGCGCTCAAGAAGGCGGATATCGGAATCGCCATGGGCCGTCGGGGCACGGAGGTCGCCCGAGAAGCGGCGGACATGGTCCTGCGAGACGATGCGTTCTCGAGTATCGTAGCGGCGATCAAGCAGGGGCGTGTGATCTTCGACAATATCCGAAAGTTCGTCATGTATCTGTTATCGTGCAATCTGAGCGAGATCATGATCGTCGGACTGGCCTCTTTCTTTGCCATCCCGCTACCGTTGCTGCCGTTGCAGATATTGTTTCTCAACCTGGTCACCGACGTATTCCCCGCTCTGGCATTGGGAGTGGGGAAGGGTGGTGATGAAGTCATGCACCGCAAGGCCAGGGATCCGGGAGAGTCGGTGCTGCTCCCGTCCCACTGGCGTACGATAATCGCATACAGCATCGTAATAACGGTCTGTGTCTTTGGTTCGCTGATCATCGGTTTCGTGATATTGGGGGCGCCGCGTGATGAGGCGGTGACGATGAGTTTTTTGACCCTTGCTTTTGCCCAGTTATGGCACATCTTCAACATGCGCAGACGTGATTCCCGTATGTTTGTCAACGAAATTACCACCAATAGGTACGTCTGGTTGGCCTTGATCCTGTGTATCGCGATTCTCCTAGGTGCACTCTACATCGGCCCGGTCGCTGCCGTGTTGGAACTGGTTGGGCCCGATCCGCTGCAGTGGGCGGTCATCATCGGGATGAGTCTTGCGCCGCTTCTCGTTATCCAGCTGGGGAAAAAACTGAGTAGAAGAATAGAAAGGAGCTCTTGAATGAAACAATCGAAAGAACGATACGTATTTTATTTCGGC
>CAZAKE010000040.1:0-32175 GCA_964485495.1 uncultured Spirochaetales bacterium | reverse complement strand
ATGATCTGTGTCCTCTGTCGGTTTCTTGTAGTGTAGGGACACCGTCGTTGTCACCGGCGATGCCCCCGTCTGATTACTTCAATGTTCGAGTATACCGTTCCGATCCTATTTCTTATAGAACCACTGCTCAGGCAGCGTGTTGTTATGCCACAATCCCTCGGGTGCCCATACGTCCTTCTCGGTGAAGTTGGTCATCAGATCGTTTGTAGCGATAACCGGTTGGGGAATGTAGTCTATGGTCCCAATCCGATAGAGACCCTGTACATGCAGCGTCAGAATTTCCTTTCCGATTTCGACGGATTTTTCCGATCCCACCGGATACTGTACCAACTCGAGGATCAGGTTGTAGATCTTCTTGATATCCTCGGGGGGTTCTTCACCTGTTTCTCCGTCCGAGTTTAACCAATCGGAATAAAGCTGTCCCCATCCGGCTTTATAATGAGGTGCCTCTCGCCACACCATGCCGTAGGGTCCGCGATTGTCGAAGTGGGCATTATACACCATGAGTTCATTGGCTCCATTGCGTTCTTGATACAGTGCCGGGGCGACTTCCTTAAGCACCATCTTCACACCGACGTTTTCCCAGTAACCGGCAGTGAGTTGATGAATCTTCTCCTTAGCACCCTCGGTGCTGAAGTACTCGAGTACGACCTCCAGGACCTTACCATCGGGGCGTAGGCGGTACTTCTCTTCCGAATCCCACTCGAGACCGATCTCGTCCAGCAGCTGATTCGCCATTTCGGGGTCATACTGGGCGTAATGTTCACCCATCCAGTCCTCGGTGAAGAGGCCTTCCGGGGGTAGCGGACCGGTAGCCTGTCGGGCAACCGCCCTGCCGAAGGCGACGATGTCGTTGATCTCGTCTCTGTTGATGGCAACGGACATGGCCTGACGGAATCGGATGTCGCTGAAGATCTCCCGCAGCACGGGATCACCGTAGGTCTGGTTGAAGCCGTAGGCCATCTCATTCCGGGGCAAGCCCCACAACATGGTGGTGTAACCTCCTGCCTCCTCGTTCTCCTTGTACAGGGTGTAGTTATCGAGGGTAAGAGAGAAGGTCGCATACGAGAACTCTCCCCCGATGGCCTTCATGTTGACCACATCCATGCTGCCGCAGTTGATAGAAACCTGTCTGTTGACATACGGTAACTGTTGGCCTTGTGTATCGACTTTCCAGTAGTAGGGATTACGCTCATAGTACCGGTTGCCGTAGTCGTCGGCGTGGTCGAACACCCACGGACCCAAAGCCGGAAACTCGGTATCCTGCCGGGCTTGCTCGTCTCCCTGCACGTGGTCGTTGAACATCTGCCACCAGGAGTCGAATCCCTGTTCGGCGGCCAACTTCTCGGCATCCGAGTTGTATTTGATATGAAACTGCTTCAGATGGTGCTTCGGGAGCACCGGAAAGGTGTTGGCATTTCGCGAGTACGGACTGAACGCGAACTTTTCCACCACTACCGGATAAGGCACGGCGAAGTCGTACCGCACGGTGTAGTCGTCGATCTTGGTGACCTTCATCACCTCTCCACCGGGGCGCCAGGCGACGTTCGGCCGCGGGGTGATTTCAGTGTTCAGAAGGAAATCCTCGTACCAGAACAGGAAGTCATCAGCCGTCAAGGGCACGCCGTCGCTCCATTTCACTCCCTTCCGCAGATAGATGGTGGTGGACTTCTTGTCCTCGGACACCTTCCAATCACGGATGATGTTGGGAATGACTGTTGTCCGGTCCGGCGTCAACGTCAGCAGGTTCTGCAGCCGGTCGAACATTGCGTCGGCTGCCGCCGTAGTCGGCGTGATGGCGGAGGTTCGGAACTCGCCCCCGTAGGTGCCGATCTCCCGCAGCGGTTTGATCACCACAGGTTCCTCGGGAAGTCGTTCCTCCACGGGCGGCAATTCACCCGCTGTCACCTTCTTAGCCAGATCCGGCGACTCGCTGTACTCGGGAAGCACCTTACCCGTCTCCTCGACATACGCGGACGGCGAGGGATAGATCCGAAGTTCACCCGGCGACTCTACCGCACCACCGGTCGCGGCAGGAGCTGCAGGTCCGGCGGCTTCTCCTTCCTCCTGTCCTGCGGCGAAAAGAGGAGCACATGCAACCGCAACGATAATAATCGTCAAAAAGACAATCTTCTTCATCATTTCTACCTCCAATTGTGGTTCGATTCCATATATTATTGATCGAATTTCCTTTCCTGTCAAGAGTATATGTTCATATAATCATTACTTGAACACTTTTTTCTATTGAAAGCGGAGCAATAGGAGTGTGGATCCGGATATTCATGTGCTACGCCGATGCACTTGACGGCTCCTTCAGCATGAACCACGATGATTGTTCCTCTTGTGCATTTGCGGTTATTGGTTGAATAGATATGCCATAAGGAGAATTTTATTCTATAACCGTAGGCTGTATTGGGGGTAATTCGGGGGTGAAAGCATTATCAAAACTTTTTTTTGGTCAGATACCGATAATTAATAATGGGATGCATCTTACCGATTCTATTAGAGCAAACGCTTGAATTCCTCTATGGTCAATCCCGCGTCTCGCACGATTCCCCCCATGGTCGAGGCATTCACAGGATTGTGTCGCGGTATCGTGAGAATAGTTCTCCCATTCGTGAGTACAATGTGTTTACTTTGCCGTGCAACACGGAACCCAGCCTTCCTAAGTGCACGGACTGCATCTGAGTGGTTGATGCCTGGCAGCCGCGGCAAATTCAGGCCCCGACTTCAATCTCGCGCGTTACAGCACCCTCAAGCAATTCATCGCGCACCGCCAGGTATTCTTCGATCGCGCTTTGTATATTCTCAATGGCTTCAGATTCTGTTGCGCCCTGGGACCAGCATCCGGGAAGACCCGGAACCGACACACTGAACCCATCTTCTTCATGTGAAATGGCAATTCGATATCTCATATCTCGTATTCTGATCGTATCACCAACTCATTCAATTTACAAGCAGAAGATGAAAATCTGTTACGGACGGTTCGACTGTGGCCGGTGAACGGTCTGCGCTAAATCAGGCGCTTGCGTGTACTAACCGGCATCGGGGACTCACCGTCCGGTTCCGTCGTCGGCGTAGAACGCAGGCATTCCTCCGAGATGGATAGTCACCAACCGTATTGATCTATTCGGCAGAACTCGCGAGAGGAAGATCATGAACGCCGGAACGTTGGTGAGTACCGCTGCCACAGCCATCACTATGGTTCATAGCTTTACCCTGACGTATCATACAACGCGACAAGGTACGGATGGTTAGGATCATAAGCCGTCAGCGGCTTGGGGTTTTCTATTCTACCGCAGGGACGTTGGTTTGCGCCTGTGACACCGGCGATGTCGTCTCCCAAGTCCTCACGAGCCGATGCCGCCGCAACCTCGAGGCTGCGGACTACATCGGGATACGCGTCGTATCGATTTTCCGACTCCCCGATGTCAGAATCCAGGTTATACAACTCTTTGCGATGTAGGTGCAATTTGAAGTCGCCGCTTCTGATCGCCTCCAGATTACCACGATTGAAGTAGAGAAAGTGTTCATAGCCGGAGGCCGCATCGGGTGCATGCTTCATAAGCTCCAGCATCGAATGACCGTCTCTGATTATAGAATCGTGTATTTCTAATCCGACAATATCCGCGAATGTCGGAAGAAAGTCCATCATAGTACAGATCTCATCGCAAACTGTTCCCGGAGGGATGAGAGCCGACCACTTCATGATACAGTTAACCCGCTGCCCACCTTCCCAAGTAGATCCCTTATACCCTCGCAACGGCGCATTTACACTCTTCCTGGCACCACCATTGTCAGAAGTAAAGATGATGAGGGTGTCGTCTGATACTCCACAACGCTCGAGCTCGTATTCGATCATCGCCAGACTCCAGTCGATCTCCGCGACAGCAGCACCGAGTTTGCCGTTTTCAGATTGTTTCTCGAAGACCTTGGGCACGATGAGTGGATTATGTACGTAGGTATGGGCGAAGTAGAGGAAGAATGGGCGGTCGGTATTCTCACGGATAAAGGAAACCGCCTCTTCGGTGTACCGTTCTGTTATCGAGGCTTGATCCGGTTGCTCCTGAACCACCCGATCGTCCCGCATGAGCGGTAGGGGCACTTTTATATGGTCGGCCCAGACAATCCCCGCCTCGCGTTTTTGCAATCCCATATCGTTGCTGTAGGGAATCCCAAACCAAGAATCGAAGCCGTAATTTCCCGGCATAAATTCGCACTGATCACCTACATGCCACTTTCCGATTATTTTTGTTGCATACCCGCTGTCCTTCAACACCGTCGCGATGGTTTTTTCCTGGGGATTCAATCCCTCGGCTTGTCCCGGAAACAAAACCCCTCTCTGCTCGATGACCTCTCCTGACCCGTCTATCTTTCGAACATCAAAGGCGTGCATATTGAGTCTACGGGGGTACGATCCAGCCAACATGGCAGCCCTAGAGGGGGTACACACCGGCGCAGGAGCGTAAAAATTGGTGAACAATATACCATCAGTGGCGAAACGATCGATCGTGGGAGTTCTGTTTAGGGTAGACCCGTAGCAACCAATGTCACCATAACCGAGGTCATCGCAATTAATAAGGATAATATTTGGTATGTTTTGGGGCATTTCCCACTCCTTTATCTTCTAAATTCACACATCCGCCGCAGCAACGACCAGTCCGGCTCATCTTCAGGATCTCCCAACGGGCCGTGTGCATTGCGCACGATCCGGCGTTGGGCGTCAAACCAGCCGGTGTACTCCTCGCAAGGGATCAACTCATCGTTATAACGGGACATGAAGCCCTGGAGTGTGCGGTCCAGACAATCACGTATAGCTGCATGGTTCGGATCTCCGCTTTCCGCCAGATTATACTGCGTATACGGATCTTCCTGAAGGTCGAACAGTTCGATGCGACCGTCAAGCCAACGAGTAAAGGAGTATCGCGGCCCCACAACGCCACGCCACTCATTGCCGTTCCGGAGGAAGTCGCAGTCCGCGGTAAAGCCCATGGTGAAGACTGCATCTCGAGTGGCGGCATACGGTTCTCTGAGCAAAGCAGGAGCCAGGTTCATCCCCTCGACGGTACGGGGTACCGATATGCCGGTGAGTCCACAGAAGGTCGGCAAGATATCGACAGGCGAGATGAGGAGATCGCTACGGCTTCCCTCCATGAGGAAGGGACCGGTTGATTCTCCAGCCTGAATTCCGCCGTTACTGACCCTGTAGTCGCACGCAGCCGACGGCAATCTGATTATAAAGGGAACCTTATACGACTCCGGATACGGCAGCATCTTCTCCCACATCCCATATCCGTGCGATCCGGCCTGGGTCCCATGATCGGAGGTGAAGAGGACGATGGTGTCTTCACTCAGTCCACGCTCATCGAGTTCCTGCAATACTGCACCCACCATGTCGTCCAACGCCAGAACCATGGCAAGGTAGTGGCGAAGCATGCTCCGGGATTCGTCTACTAATTCAGTCGGCACGTTCGGGGAGAGTTCCGGCGTCTCCGGGACATCATCGTAATACCGCTCCGGTGCATACTTCCTGTAGAAGGTATTATGGCACTGATGCGGTGACAGCACCAGGCAAAACGGTCGAGTATCGGCATCTATCACAGCAGCCGATCGGTCGAAGAAATCCCGGGCATATCCTACGAGTGCGTCGGTCTCGTACCCCTCCCACTTCTCGCAGTGCCAGTCATCCAGGTTCACCGAGCCGTCGAAATATTGGGAGTGAAAGTTATACCCCCGCCAGAACGAAAAACCCAGTCTGTCTCGTCCCTCGGGAACATAGTCCCACCCCTGTACCTCCGGAAATGAACCGGTGTGGAGATGCCACTTCCCGATCCAGCCGGTCTCGTATCCGGCATGAGTGAATACATCACCCATTCCTATCTCGTCATGTCTGGTATTGACGAAGTTGATCAGATGTCCGGTGGTCTGAGGATACCGCCCGGTCAGCATCATCGACCGATACGGTGTACATACGGGACATGACGAGACGGCGTTGCCGAGTGTAATGCCTTCAGATGCCAGGCGATCGATGTTGGGTGTTGCCACCTGAGTGCCACCATACACCGGCAGCACATCGGAGCGGAGTTGATCGGTCAAGATGCACACAATATTCATCTTCTTGTTTTCCATGTTTCCTCCAGTATACTGCATTATTGTTCATTAGTTGATTATTTGCAACTGCAATATGATCATATAATGACTATTCAATCATTTATACTTGACGCATTCATAGGTCCGCTATATGATGGTACATCATGGAGAAGCATAAGCGTGTAGCAGCACTACTTGAGTATCTCAATGTTGAGGGTGAGAAGGCGGTCTCTGCCCTGGCTAATCATTTCCTGGTCACTGAAGCCACGATCCGGCGAGACCTCAAGGAGCTGGAGATCCAGGGGCGCATCACCCGTTCACATGGGATGGCCAAGGTTTTCGACGGCTTCGGAGGGCGAAAAATACCGGACAGCACGCCGGAACAACGACGATTGGCCCGCAGATGTACCGAATCGCTCCAATCCGGACATGTCGTTCTACTACCCGGCGGAACCGTCAATGAGGTTATCGCCACGAATCTATCGGAGAAGCCGAGGATTACTGTGATCACCAACTCCCCTACTATATTCGACATAGTCAAACAGCAGCCGCAGACACAACTCATCTCCCTCGGAGGCATATACAGCCATACAGGAGACTGTATATACGGCCACATCACGGAGACCACGCTACGCGAATTACGGGCGGATGTGATGTTTTTCGAGCCCTCCGGCATCGACATGGAGTATGGATTCACACACGATAACATCGTCGAGATCCCCACGATTAAGATCATGATGCGTACAGCACGGTCGATAACCCTTGCGGTACGAAGTGCCGTCGTAGTGAAGACATCGGGTGCAGTTGTAGACCGGGTCGAGGCGGTATCCGCCATCATCACTACATCCCGGAGTCTAATAGATTCGTACAGGGAGACCGGTGAGAATCAAGAGATCGAGCTCTTCTTCATCGATGATGCATCCGAGGAGAATTCCTAATGCCCGAGACCGATAAAACGTCCGATACTATGAATACTAGAAGTAAGGTGTATGACGCCGTCGACGCAGCACGGGGGAAGGCAGATGCCGATCCGCTCCGCCCAACGTTCCACTTCCATCCGCCCTCACAATGGATGAATGCCCCCAGCGGCGGCATCTATCACGAAGGGTACTACCATGTGTTCTATCAATACAACCCGTATTCGGACTCATGGAATCACATCCACTGGGGCCATGCACGAACGAGGGATTTCCTGCAGTGGGAGCACCTACCGATAGCACTTTATCCTGATGACGATATCAAAGAGTCACACTGCTTCTCGGGCAGTTGCATCCTTTTACCACGGGATGAGCCGAGGATCTTCTACACCAGCGTATCCCCCAACCGCGACCATATACCGAATAGGCAGCGTACCGCCTCAGGTACTAGGGATCTAATCGATTGGGAGAAAACCAAAGAAGAAACATTGACGATCCGGGACGCCCCCGAAGGCACAATTAGCGACTGGCGGGACCCCTATGTAGTAGAACAGGATGGAGTGTATTACATGATATTGGGAGCGGTGATTCCTCACAAGGGGCGTGACCGTTCCGCGGTACTACTCTACACTGCGGAGAATAGTGCATTATCACGATGGCGGTATGAGAGACCTCTCTACATCTTTGATGAGACTGTAACTTTCCCTGAGTGCCCTAGTTTTTTTAAAATTCAGGAGAGATGGATATTAATCATCTCCCCCTTCGGTCCGGTGCGCTATTTTCTGGATGATCGCCCTACACCTCCGGATGACTTCAACCCGACGCAATCCGGAATCATTGACAGAAGCAGTGAATTCTATGCGACAAGTGTCATTCATGACAAAGAACGGGTCATATTATTCGCCCGTATTCGTGGTTTTCCGAAGGGTCGGGGATGGAATGGATGTATGGCCATACCCCGTGAGATCGGTTTCAGGAACGACGGCTGCATAACCCAGACCCCGATCGGTGAGATGAAGAAACTCCGAAAGAGTGGACATGAATTGTCACCAGTGGAACTCAAGCAACGACGCATCGTCCTCACAAATTTACCGGTATGGAATATAGAGATGCAGTGCAGCGTCGATCTACCGTACAACTCGAAGTCACTGTTCTGCCTCTCCAAGAACCTCTCTTCGATCATCACCATCGAGTTCGACGCCGAAACGAAATTGATCCACGTAGCGGGACTGGCGGTGCCCTTCCCGGCCTGTCGGGAGCCCGAAACCGAGATCACATTTTCAGTCTTCATAGACCGCTCTGTAATCGAAATCTTCATTGGCGACGGCCAGGAGTGTATCACCCGCTGCGTAGAAGACCTTCTCGGGGCAAATCGCATAATCATGGAAACGGAGGGGAGCGCCGCATTTACCGAGATACGGTACTGGGAGATGAATTCTCTCCAGTATACATTCAGCATGTAATGCGGAATTAATTGATATGAACGAATCGACAGTCTTGCATGTATCAAATCTGAAGACATACTTCCACACCGACGAAGGCCTCTTGAAGGCGGTCGACGGTGTGGATTTCTCAGTCGACCAAAAGTCCACCCTCGGTATCATCGGCGAGAGTGGGTGCGGAAAGAGCGTAACAGCACAGTCGGTGATGCAGATAGTACCGCTTCCGGGAGCCATTGAAGCCGGAGAGATCATGTTTTATCGAAACAGCGATGCGGTGATCGATTTGGCACGTCTCGATCGGAACGGTCCCAAGATCCGTTCGATCCGTGGAAAAGACATCTCCATGGTCTTTCAGGAGCCCATGACCAGTCTCTCGCCGGTGCACACTATCGGATCGCAGATCATAGAGGCAATCCTCCTCCACAGGACCAAAGACCGTGACGAGGCCCGGCAGTTAACCCTGGACATGTTGAATCGCGTGGGAATATCGAATCCCGACCAGCGGATCGACGAGTATCCTCACCAACTCTCCGGAGGAATGCGGCAGCGCGTGATGATCGCCATGGCTCTCTCCTGTAATCCGAAACTACTCATAGCCGACGAACCTACGACCGCCCTGGACGTCACCGTCCAGGCGCAGATCCTGGAACTGATGGACGAACTCCAGCAGCAGTTCGGCATGGCCATCATGTATATAACCCACGACCTGGGAGTCATCGCCGAAATTGCCGATGATGTATGTGTCATGTATCTCGGCCGTGTCGTGGAACGTGCCGACGCTATCCAGCTGTTCGAAAATCCCCTGCACCCATATACCCGCAGACTTCTCAAATCGATCCCAAAGGTCGGCCGGAAAGCCCGAACAAAGCTTGAGGCCATCAAGGGGACCGTACCAATTCCGCTGGACCCATCGCCCCAATGTGGTTTTTTCTCCCGCTGTCCGGACGCGATAAAGGGCAGGTGCGATACGACAATACCGGCATCGGTGGAGATCCAACCGGGACACGAGGTGCGATGCTTCCTGCACAGCGACGCGGAGGAGGAATACGGTGAGTGATACGGTAAAGACGGATATCAGGATCGGTACAGACAAGATTCTCGACGTACGAGGCCTCAAGAAATACTTTCCCATTGAGAAAGGGTTTTTCCGGAAGGTAACCGGACACGTCAAGGCCGTAGACGACGTGAACTTCCACATCTATACCGGTGAAACGCTTGGTTTGGTCGGTGAATCCGGTTGCGGCAAGACCACCCTCGGCCGATGCATCGTTCGAGCGCTCGAGCCAACGGCGGGTACTATCGACTTTCGGCTTCCAGACGGGAAGACTATTGATCTTGCTCCACTCACCGCAAAAGAGCTTCGAACAGTCCGCCGTCACTTCCATATGATCTTCCAGGATCCGTACTCGTCCCTGGACCCTCGTATGACTGTACTAGATATCATCGGCGAACCATTAAAATACAATGGTTTCGGAAACAGTGAAAAGCTGGTCGACCGTGTCAAGGAACTCATGACTGTAGTCGGCTTGGAAGTACAGCAGCTGAAACGGTATCCCCATGCCTTCTCAGGAGGACAACGGCAACGGATCGGCATCGCACGATCGCTGGCACCGAACCCCAGTCTCATCGTATGCGACGAGGCGGTGAGTGCCCTGGATGTCTCGATCCAGGCTCAGATACTCAATCTGCTACAGGAACTGCAGGAGCAATTCCACCTGACCTATCTCTTCATCGCCCACGACCTTTCGGTGATCGAGCATATCTCAGACAGGGTGGCGGTGATGTACGTAGGCAAGATCGTGGAACTGGCCGAGACCGAAGAACTCTTTCTCAATCCACGGCATCCATACACCGAGGCTCTGCTGTCGGCCGTTCCCAAGACCGACCCGAAAACCAAGATGAAACGGCTCATCCTCCCCGGCGAGGTGGCGAATCCGGCGAATCCTCCGTCCGGCTGCTATTTCCATCCCCGATGCAAGTACGCTCAGGAAGTGTGTAAGACAAAAACTCCCGCCTGGAAGGAGGTTGCGCCGGAACATTACGCCACCTGCCACTTCGCCAAGGACCTCGACCTCCGGGGCGTAGAGGATCTGAGCGAAATCAAGTCGTAGTGGCATTCGATTCTATCCAAGGTTAGTGTCTGCATAGTGTATACGTTCCACCTTCAGACCATCAGCTACTCTCACATCGGAATAGTGAATCATCCTTAACCGATCAATGTGCATTACCAGCGTATCCTCGTAGCCATTTTCTCGAGATTTCATACATATCTCTGATTGCTTCCACACCCTCGTCGATGAACCCACGGACACGACCGTAACGGATGTCGAGGTATTCATGCGCTAAAAGATTCCGGAGAGCCGCAAGATGTCCTAAACGACCGGAGAGAGTGGAGTAATGCGGCACCATTTCGAGCTCGAACAGAATCTGCCCATAGGTTTGCGGAACCGAATGGTGTTCCGATGAGAGTACAATCTTTCCCACGTCGATCACCGCGTTGATGAGTATCTCGACCCACCTGTCCAGATTGCGGCGCAGATCTCGATCCGTGCTGTACTGCTTCAGAGTGACATCCTGAAATTCCGCCATATCCGATAATTCCTTTTCCAGCAAATCCAGGATCCGTTCGAGCCTGCTATGGTCGAGTTCCGAAAGCGAGCGACTGCGCGTTCTAATCTCTCTGAACTCTCTCTCCGTCTGCATGAAATCCATGGCGACACTCGTGACGGCCAGGAAGTATCGAGTATAGATCGATCCGTCGCGAATAAGCAGCGGCCGTCCGGTAAGGAGTGCCGCCGCGCAGACTGTCGCAGGAGCACGGTTTAGAACAAGTAGGTCGATATTGCGGTTCGATGCCCGTTCCAAGGCGATTTGTACTTCCGTCTCGTTATCTAAAACTCGATCGAACTCGATCTCCAGACACCTTCCGCTCTCACCGTATACAGCCACATCGAGGTCGGAGTCGGTACGCAACCGTCCGGAAACGGCCGAACCGAAGAGAAATGCAAACGCAACATTGCTGAAATGGGATAATTCAGTAGTGAGTACCGATTCTATGGTATCCGTATCGGAGATCGACATATATGAATTATACCACACCAGGTCGGATAGGTTACATCCTCGATGTGACCCTTGCGAGTTACCCCGCCACAACCCACCGGCCGATGTTCCGGGTCTTTGGATCGAACTCCACGCCGACCTTTACCAGGCGATAGCCGGAATCTGCCCGGAGTTGCTCGTAGGGAATCAGATATCCCCGATCGTCGATCCGCGCGAGGGCCTCCTCCGCGGTTCCGTTCAGCTTGAACTCGAACACATACACCGTGTCGGCGGTTCGTACGACGGCATCACTCCGTCCCCCGGCAGACTTCACCTCGCTGCGGATATACTGCCCCAGGAGTGTGAATACCAGGTAGAAGACCATGTGGTAGTGACGCTCCGTCTGATCGCTGAGATCGTATGGGATCGATTCGAAGAAGACCCGCAGCCGTGAGAGGAACGCATCTACGTCGCCCGCTCTCAGTTCCTTACTGAACATGCCGATGTGAAACCCGCCCTTGTCGCGTTCCTGACCGGTATAGTCCGGGAGAAGATATGCCAGGAATCCGTTTCGAACCTCGGCGTTCGGATACCCCAGGGTGTAAAATCGCAGTTCAGGATCATAACCCTTGATCGTCAGGTAGCCGCTCTGATAGATGACCGGAAGGGGGCGGTCCGGTTCGGCCCGGTAATCCGCGAACGCTGAAGCCGGCAGCGTCGCACCGTCGATCTCGCGTAAATCGGCATTTGACTTTTTCAAGAGTTCCACCAGAAACGTGGGAGTCCCGGTCTGGAACCAGTAGTCGGAAAACTTATTTGTGGAGAACAAATTCAACGTGCTATATGGATTGAAAACGGCAGGAGAATCCTCCTCAAATCTGTATCCATCATACCACTCACGCACTCGCTCGAGGCACGAATCGAAACTCATGCATTGCCGTTCAGCTAATGCCTCCAACTCCGGCCGAAAGTCCCTCACGAGCTCCTCTTCGGTGATGCCGCACATCGCCGCATACTCCAGATGCATCGACAGATCGGTCAACTGGTTCAGGTCCGAGAAGACGCTCACCTGTCCGAATTTGGTCACCCCGGTGATGAAGACCAACCGCAGGTGCGCGTCGGTAGACTTGAGGACGCCGAAGAACGGCTTGAGGATTCCCTTGTACTCGTCATGCAGTTCGCTATCATCCAACGTACTCAACAGCGGCTTGTCGTATTCGTCGATGAGAACACATACGCGGCTCCCGGCGTCATGGTGGGCCTGCTCGATGACGGCCTCGAACCGTCCGGCGATGGTATCATAAATCTTGTCGGGGGGATACTTCTTCTCCCATCGATCGAGATGACGGCCGATGATACTGTGGAGCGCCGCCACGGAGTCGTACCTTTCGGCGTTCAAATCGAGTCGCAACACCGGATACCGAACCCATTCCGACTCGAGCTCCGCGAGATCGAGCCCCTCGAACAACTCCCGTCTCCCCTCCAGATACGCCCCCAAGGCCGAACAGAGCAGCGACTTCCCGAAACGGCGGGGACGTGCGAAGAAGTAGGCTTTTCCTTCGGTGGCCATCTTGTAGAGGTACGCGGTCTTGTCGACATACAGGTAGCCGTCCTCCCTGAGAGAGACAAAATCCTGTATGCCGATGGGCAGTTTACGGAGACGCATGACGAGTAAAGTGTATGTGCTTTCCGGCGGATGGGCAAGCCATATGGCCTGGCGTTTGACCTGTACAGATTTTACCTTTATCGACCGACTCCATTACTTTTCATTATTATTTAATAAGGGTACAATAAATGGACGGCGGAGGAATACAATGACATTCTCGATCGTGTATGAAAAGATTGACGACGGTTCGTTGCCGGAAGGGTATTATTACGCGTATATACCTTCTCTGAATCTCACGACGCATGGAGAAGGGATAGAGGGAGCAAAAGAAGCTGCTATAGATCTGGTCAGACTCTGGATCACAGAAAAGAGAGCGAATAACGAACAGATACCTCATGTAATAGATTCATATTTCTCGAAATTAGAAATCGAAGATGCCGTATTCAGCACGTGAAGTACTTTCGAAACTGCAAAAAGCGGGATTCGAGATCCGACGGCAATCCGGATCGCATATAGTCCTACGTCACGCTGACGGAAGGCAAACATACGTTGCCATGCATACAAAAGAAATTCCTATCGGCACAATGAAAAGTATCCTTAGACAAGCAGGCCTTACCGAGAACGAATTCAAGAACCTCTGAACCAAACCACCAGGAGCACATGCACATGCCTACACGACAGCCAAATATCCTCTTCATCATGACCGACCAGCAGCGGTTCGACTGTCTGGGGGTCAACGGCAATCCGATCATTCACACGCCCAACCTCGACAGGTTGGCCCGGTCCGGTGTGGACGTCAAGAAGTACTATGTGAACGCCCCGGTTTGCGTTCCGTCCCGGTGCACGTTATTCACGGGCAGGTACCCGCACGCCACCCGTATCAGGCAAAACTTCTGCATGCTCGAGCGGGGGCGTGAGATCCACCTCTTCCGTGCCCTGAAGCACGAAGGATACTCGCTGGGCTACATCGGCAAGAACCATCTTCTGGAAGACGAGGAGTGGCAGAACTTCGATTACACCGATGTCTGGGGGTACGACCACGAGATGTCACCGGAGGAAACAAAGACCCAGGAATTCGCCCAAGGCAGAATGAAACCCATGGTGGAGCGGGGCGCCTGGGCCGGGGCGACGTTCCACGACTTTCCCCTGGAGACTACCCGCCCCTACGTCAAGGCCGATTCGGCCATCCGGTTCCTGAAGGGGCACCGCGGACAAGAGACTTCGGAGGATAGGTGCCCCTTCTGTCTGACCCTCTCCTTCTCGGACCCCCACGCGCCCCACATCGCGCCACGGAAATTCGAATCGGTGTATCCCTTGGATACACTTACCCCCTACCCCACTCGAGAAGGTGAACTGCAGGAGAAGGCCGCCCGGTTCGGGATCAAGTACCTGGCCCAGCAGGCCGACCAGGCTACCGATGAGGACAAGCGCCGGTTCATGGCGGTCTACTATGCCATGATCTCCTGGGTGGACGAACAGATCGGCCGGGTGCTGGATACCTTGGACGACTTGGGATTACGGGAGGATACCATCGTAGTCTTCACCTCCGACCACGGCGAGTTCTGCTTCGAACATGACATGGTCAAGAAAGACCTGGTACTCCTCGAGAGCCTCCTGCACGTGCCGTTCCTCGTCTCCTGGGCCGGTACGATTCCGGCCGGCACGGTGGATGACACCTTCACGGAGGAGGTCGACGTGGTACCCACCCTGCTCGAAAGCGTCGGGGCCCAGGTGCCATTCGGCGTGCAGGGGAAGTCCGTTTTACCGATCCTCATGGGTCAGGGTGGCGCAGGCGACAGTGACGGTACCAGTGACAGGGTCACGGTCCGTCATAAGGACGCGGTCTTCGCGGAATCCTGTCCGCCTTGGCTGTACAACCCCTTCGAATCCTTCGAAACGTTCCGGGAAGACTGGGAGGCGAACCACGACACCCACTTCCCCTTCAATATTCCGGGGGATTACAACAAGGCCGTCCGGGACGACCGGTTCCGCTACATCTGGTACGGCACCGGCGAGGAAGAGCTGTACGACCTGGAGGCGGATCCCCACGAGCAGCACAACGTTGCCGCCGACCAAGAATATCGGCAGGCAAAGCTCGAGATGAAATGTAGGCTGCTCGAGTGGAACATAATGACCGAGGACCCGCTCTGCCCCAAGACCGTGCGGATGCTACAGAAGCAATATCCCGATTGGATCGGGAAGGAGGATATCGGCGGCAACGACCGCATCCCGGGAGACCTGACTCGGATTCTTCGGTGAGGGCGCAGTGATTATTTCCACTGACCCGCCGCGGGATCAGGATCGTTATACTCCTCGCGGAACTTGCCCTCGGCGATTCCACCGGACTCGTCATCGACAGGCGGGTGCATCTCCCAGATACCCCGGGGATAGACCGGCACCTTGAAGTCGCTCTGTTCGATGACCTTACGCTTCTCGAGACCTTCCATACAGGAACGGATGCAGCCCCGTGCACCGCACACCGCGAAGTAGTCGGTGTGGGTCTTGATCTGATTGTAGAACGGGATAACCGCGTCGGAGGGAAACTCCGGTGAGGCCGGCCAATGCGCTCCGGCCGCCGGATAGGTCATCTTGTAGGCGGCCTCTTCGGACATCGTCGAGTCACGCACGTCCAGGTTCCAGCCGGGAACAGACTTCTTGAGGAAGGGGGAGATCTCCTGGTTCAACCCGTGGTGAGTAAGGGTACAGCGCCCCATATGTACGTCACCCCACTCGTAGACCTTGTCTTCGATCTCGATGCGGATCGGCGGCCGGTCACCCTTCCGCGGGATCGCACCGCCGGGGCAGTCTTTAGCACACTTCATACACTCGTTGCAGTAGGTTCGGGGTTCGAGCAAGGGATCCGGCTCCAGCTCGAGATCAGTGAGAATTGTGCCCAGACGGACCCGGGGACCATACTTGCGATGGATGAATACCTTGGCCCACCCCATCTCTCCGACGCCGCATGCCACGCCGGAGATCCGCACCTGCATGTTGATCTCGGGGGCCGGCCGACCCTCTTTTACGGGTGGCCGCATGCCGGAGCGTTCGGGCACTCCCGGATAGACCGGTACCGCCTCCCATCCATGGTCTTCGATGTGACAACTTAGCTTGTAGGTAATAGCCTCTCGGAACAGCGTGTTAAGCCGGTTATACGAATAGAAGGTATAGTTCGCCCAGTGGGTTCCCTCGGTGATCCCCCGGTAGGAACCGCGAGTAAACGGCTGCACGACGGTAATCACCGACTTGCACTCGGGAAAGATGTTGGAGGGATGCATCCGCCGGGGGGCGTTTGCGAAACGCTCGATATTGGCGATACCCACGTCCCCGGCGCCAATCGACGCGGCGAACTCCTTGATTGCCTTCGATGTCAGTGCCATTCCGCGCCTCCGATACCCTGCTGTCCGATGGCGTCGTAATTTCGTCCGCAGCCGATGTCCGCCGGGTTCCCGGATTTGTCCGCCGCAACCGGGCGCTTGAGCATATCCATATACCACGGATCTCGCTTGCGGAAGGGGTTGTTAAACTTGTTGCCCACCTTTCCGGCGTCCTCGAGCTGTACGAGGCAGCGACGGCCGCAGGCGGCGGCGATCCGATCGGGCCGGGAGCCTCGTCCGCCGATAAGCATGGCGCCGTTGGGACAGGTACGGCAGATGTCGTAGTCCACCCTGGCCACCTTCATCGTATGCCCAGGAACGCCGACCTCCTTGGTTGTTTCCAGATCGATGGCCCCGAACGGGCAGGCCTGCGCGCAGGCACCGCAGTCGGAACAGATGGACTTGTCCCGCACCGGATCCGGCTCCAGATCGGCATCGGTCAGGATAAAAGCGAACCGCTGCCGTGTACCGTACTCCGGTGTGATGAAGAAATTACCGAGCCCGATCTCGCCCAATCCGGCCGCGCAGGCCGCATAGTAGGGATCGACGATGATGTTTGGAGCGGGTAGATGCGGCGCAACGGAAATGCCCGTGGGCATCCCCTCCTGAAAATAGGCGAAGAGTGAGACCGCCTCAAACCCCTTGTCCTCGATTAAAAGGGTAGTGTCATAGGTGGTCTGAGAGAGGAAGTTGTCCTCCACATACTTGTAGCCGAATGCGCCGTAGGTGCTGGAAAAGTTGGTCCCCTCTTCTATGCCCCGCATGGAGCCCCGCAGCACCCGCCGCGCCAGGACGATCATCGATCGCATCTCCGGGAAAATCGAGATGGGACTCTCCTCCTTCGGAAGATTCTCGAACCTCTCCCGCGAGGCGATGCCGATCAGGTCCGCTCCGGCAGCTCGGGCCGCCTGCTTAATGGTCTTTGTGAGTTGTGTATCCATGTGCTTCCTCCATCCTCCAATCAACGGCTTGACATATAAACGATAATATCGTAGTTTATACGATATTATTGTATATTACACCATGAAATCGATGGTTTGTCAAGGAAAATCGTCGGTGATCAACCCGTCCTAGTGCCGGAGGCGTGAAAAGTGAAATCCTCGAAGACGATTCAAGTCCTCGATCGTGCGGCGACGCTTCTACAGGCACTCTCCAAGGCGGAAGAGGGATTGTCGCTTTCCGAATGTGCCGACCGCATCGGCGTGCCCCCGCAAACCGCCCAGAGCATACTGCGCACCCTGGAGGCCAACGGATACGCGTATCAACCCCGGAAGAAGGGTCCCTACTGGTTAGGTGCGGCAATTCCATCCATCGCGAGACGATGGGAGAACTCCGGTGCTAGAAGCGCCTTGGCTCGGCCCGAGGTGTTGGCCCTTCGCGACAAGTTGGGTGAGTACGTGGTGCTGGCGGAGTTACGGGGCACTGCGTTATACGCACTCCTCGAAGCCCGGTCGCACGAAGCCCTCACCGTCGGCTGGGTTATGGGACAGCCGGAGCACCTCCATACCAAGGCCACCGGAAAGGTACTTCTCGCCTATCTGCCGGAGTATGAACGGGACGCCCTGATCGGCCGACTTCCGTTCGAACGGCTCGGACCGCGGACGATCATGGATCCGGAGCGACTCAGGGTCCATCTGGATGAGGTAGTTCGGCAGGGGTATGCCCGGACAAGCGACGAAATCGATGACGGCCTATGCGCCTTGGCGGTTCCGGTAAACGATCGATTCGACGGCACCGTTCCCGCCGCACTCGGCACCTACCTTCCCACAGTACGCTACACGGAGAAGAAGGCCGCATGGCTCATTGAGGAACTCAAGGCTACCTCGGCTCGGATCTCGAAATCCTGGGGAATCGGGATGGGCGACTCGGGAAACCCGTAGGTACTGGCCCGAAAATTGTGGAATAGTCTCGTCACACCAGATATGTGGTTGGTTTACCTGTTTACAGTACAGGATCTACACTACTGAGCGCCGAGTCGGCCTTTTTCCACAATTTTCGTAACACTACAGAGACGCTTCCATCTGGTCTACTTTTCGAACTACTTACAGCGGGTATCATCCTTTTCCAACGCACGTGATATACTTATACAACGGTAGTGAAAACTCATCAATTCACAACTGCCGCAGGTGAACACTCGTATACAGGAGAGAACATGGGGACAGGAGAGACACGCTTCCTGGGTATCACGGTGCTTTCGGATTTCATCCTGAGCGAAGGCATCGACCGAGTGCTGGATAATTTGACAGCCGCCGGCGTCACGGCTGTGGCACTCAACCCGACGGTGACTGAAGAAGCCGAAGAGGGACAGGGGAGCTTTCAGCCTCCCGACGACGCGGGCAGCAGTCCGAGGCTGTTCGACCGTCCCCTCTTCGGCAAAAAGTCTCTCTGGGTCAGATCGGCACCGAGTTACCGGCCAAACGAGGACTACTACGCCGACAGCCCCTACCCTGCCCGCCGGCCGAACGAGTTGACCGACGCCCGCGGATCCCTCGTCGGGGAGTTCATCGACGCCGCCGTCGAGAGAGGATTCGAGGTGTACTTTCAGATCAGCGGAACGGCGCCGTCCGGATTGCGCGACGAGGACACCCCGCGGCTGCCCGACGGCAGTATCCCTGAGAACAGGATGGCTGCGACGGGGAGCCTCGCCGCCGATGCGGTGCGAGAATTCAACCGGGCCTACATCCGCGACCTGCTGGCGACATACCCCCGGATCTCCGGTTTCAGGCCGGATTGGCCGGAATACCCGTGTTACAAGCTCTGCGAGACATTTCAAGACTTCGGACCGCACGTGGATCGCTGGGCACGGAGACACGGGTTCCCCTTCGACGAGATCCGCAGGGAGGTTGGGGAGTTTTACCGGTACCTGCACGGGAGATTGAAGAACGCCGACTTGGAGGAGTGGGCCGGTCCCGAGCGGGGCACGTACGCATCCTCTCGCCTCATGCGGAGCTTTCCGGGAATTGGAGCGTGGCTACGGTTGAAGGCCGCACTCAGTGTGGACCTTCTGACTCATTGGCGGGAGGCCATCACAGACGCGGGTGGAGCCGACAAGACACTCTCGGCCAACGCCTTCATGGTCCCCTTCTCGCTTTTTACCGGATTCGATTTCGCCGGCGCATCCGGGGTGTGCCGGGCCGTCTCCCCGAAACTCTACACCATGCATTGGTCGCTGATAGTAGAGTTCTGGGGCAGGGAGCTGCTGGATTCCAATCCCGGACTGGATGAACGGCTATTGGTACGCTCGCTGGAAAACCTCTTCGACCTGACCGATACGGCGGGGGCGGCGGGTCTCTCGGATTACGGCTATCCGGAACCTCACGAGCCGCATCCCATCGCAAACACACCGCAGATCCGAAAAATTCGTCAAGTACAGACAGAAGTTTCCGGCCGCTGCCTCGTCACACCGCTGGTTCACGGATACGGGCCGGATGACGATTTTTGCCGCCGATTCCAGATAGTCGCCGACAGCACGGCAGACGGTGTTTGGGTGAATCGATACGGCTATCTCAGTGATCGGAAACTGGAAGCAATCGGCCGGATTTGGCGCGATACGAAAAAAATCGATGATGGATGAACCCGGATTGAAAAACATACGCGTCGAATCAGAAAAATATCGAATCATCTTCGAAGAGGCGATCGACCCTATTTTCATCGCCGATTGCGAAACCGGTATCATCGAGGACTGTAATAATGCGGCGGAGGAGATCACCGGCTACAGCCGCCAGGAACTTATCGGGCAACATCAGCGAATGCTCCATCCGCCCGCTGAACAGAACGGAAATTTCTCTCGCACGTTCAGGCAGCATTCGAATGTTGGCGGGTCCGGAATACTACTGGAATCCCAGCTTATTCTCAGAAGTGGTGACGTCAGAGACATCCTCATCAAGGCTTCGCGCTTCACTCTCGACGGCGGTGAACGATAGACCGTAAAGACTCGGTGTCTTGATGTCATGCACATACGAAAAACCATACTCTTTAAGGAGTTACAATGCCATTACCCGCATACCTAACAATCGATTTCCGAGAAGACCTGCGATACTCGATCTATATGACATTGCTGTGCATGGCATTAATGGTCGTCGTGAGTCCCAACTGTGAGTTACAGGCCCAGGTGTTCGACCGAGAGGAGTTGACCCTGCGCGGACCCGTCCGGGAGTTACGCGAGGACGCGATCCTCTTCTCCAGATCGAACGGAGTCAGCCGGCGTACTGCGCCGTACGAGAGTCTGCATGCCGTCTATTCGCCTGACGGAGAACTGCAGGAGTTGGAGGAGTTCTCCGAAGACGGACGGAGAGTATATTGGTGGAGATCCGAAACGGAGAGCGGCGGAGAGCGGGTGATAACAGTCGTGCAGGGCGACAACCGGATGATCACCACCATTGACGGAGACGGACGGATCATATCGAGGAGACGCTCCTCCTACGGCGTTTCCCAGACGTGGGACTATGAGTATGACGAATCCGGAACCGTCACCGACGGCAATTATACCGATTCCTCATCGGACGAAAACCTCCGATGGCATATCATCTATAACGCAGACGGATCCATTCAGGAGATCCGAAAGACGGATAGTAACAAAAGAAGAACTCTCTCTATCAGGACCTACGAATATACGGATGCGACCCTGACTACGGAGTACGCGGTGCAATACGACCGAAAGGGGAATGAGTCGGCAACTTGGGAGTATCGGTTCGATCTACAAGGGAACCGTGTCGAAGAGACTCTCCGACACGGGAGTCCCGAGTTCATCGCGAGATGGCGGTCGGAGTGGCAATCGCGGTATCGGCCGGATAACAGGACTACCGGTGCTGCGTCCGGGAAGATCGAAAGTACGAAAACCCCTCGGAGCGATAAGTTGAAAAACGTGCTCCTTTCGGAACAACAGGAAACAGGCTCGATACCATGGCAGCGAAAGACATACTCGTACGACTCCGGTGATAGAGTCATCGAATCCGCCGAATATAACTCTATCGGAATCCGCGTCCTGAGGGAGACGTTCTCCTACAACGACGGCGGCGACATCATTGCATACGCAACATTCAGCTCCTCGGATTCCCTTCTGAGGAAGTGGAGTTACAGATACGAGTATGATGACCGGTCCAACTGGGTTCGTCGTGAGGTGCTCTTCACGGACAATGTGCAGGAAGAGTACGACATGCCACAGGAGATCCGGACACGGTCGATCACATACTACGATTGAGGAACGAATTTCTACGAATCCGGCGCCTGTAACATGTTCGCTTCCTCCGGATCGAGCATCAACTCCCGACTGAGTATGCCGGAGTAGGTCCGGAGGATCGCTTCCTCATCCTGTAACGCCGCCTCTCCGAGAACATTCCGTGCGGAATGAACCTGGTGGAACAGGCCGATAACGATCTCCAGAGCCCGTCGGCGCCTTGCCTCGATCGAGCGCGACAGCTCCTCGTACTCGCGCTCCGCAACCACGTCCAACGCAGTCTCCTGTCGGAGATAGGGCACGTCGAAGACCCGGTTCTGAGTCGTATAGAGGTACTGAAAATCATCCCATACCGAGTAATAGAGGACGCCGATATCCTTGAGTCCCTGGGCGAATCGCACCATGATGGCGGCCCGGGTATGTATGGGATGCTTCTCCAATCTCTCTCGCTGTTCCAGGTTACTCAGATGAGTCTCGTCGAACGGTCCGAGGACAACGTCCCGGCCTTTCCAATCTCGATACCGAACGGTAAGTGTGAAGGAAAAATTAGAATCCAGGTCGCCTAGCTCCACTACGATTGTCTCGTAGTCCCTCACGTGGAGAGAGGGTATCGTGTATCGAATCGAGTCGCCCGTGTATCGGTGATCATACCCCCACGTGGCCGCCATGTCCGGTCCGATCGGCCGATTCGTGATCGTCTTCGGATGCAGCAACACCTCCAGATCCGACGCCGCCGCAACGATCATCCGATCGAAACCGGTGTCGAACAACTCGGACGCCCTGCCGGCGTCGCCCGCGAAGCGTGAACTCCCGCCTCCGGCCCGTGCGAGGGCGGACATGCCGGCGACGTCAACGGTAGTACCCACGGTCACGGTAGTGAGCCCGATGCCCGCATCACGATACTCCTCGATCATCTCGGCGACCGTCTCTTCGACGGTTCCTGACGAGACTCCGTTACCGTCGGAGACGAGTATCACCCTGTTCACCATCCCGGGACCGTATCGCGCGACGGCCTGCGCATATCCGGTCTCCAGACCCACACCCAGGTTCGATCTGCCGTACGGTCGAGTCTCAGAGAGTCGCATGGCGAGGCTGTCCCGGCTCCCAACCGCCGCCAGTCGGATAGGCGGAACAATGACGCTTGCCTCCTCCGCGAATACCACGACCGACACGATATCCTCGTCTCTCAGTCTGCGGAGCATGGAGCGAAACGCCTCTCGGGCGGCCTCGATCTTTCCCTCCCCGCTCATCGACCCGCTGGTATCCAGTAGGAATACCAGGTTCATCGGAGGCAACTCGCCGAAGGGGATGCGTCTGCCTTGAATTCCTATTTGGAGGATCGCGGACTCGCTTCCGCCGGCACTACGATCCGGGGTCGACACCGTATCGAGAAAGAGGGTGATCCCGACATCACCTTCCGGATCGGGGTAGCCGTAGTCGACGCCCGAGATATACGCGTCGATCCGGATCTCCTCGGAGCGCACGATCCGCTGCCGACCCACGATGTGTCCGGCCCGGTCCATCCCCGCGGCTTCCTGACTGCCGCCCGCCGTGACCTCCGGGGAGGATATCGGTCCGGCACAGAAGGGAAGGAGCAGCATAGCGAACACCGTGAGCGAAACGATACGAGCCGAGTCTATCTGAGACGGTATCCGGATCCGATGATCGACAATAGCATTGAAACTCATCATCTGTTCCTCTCGTTCACCACTTTAATCGATCGAACAAAGGCGTCGGATCAAATGTCGAGAGACTCCCTCACAATTGTCACCCAGCGTCGGACATTCGCCGGATCACCGCCGACACGGTGAACGTCCTTGAGGGTGATGTCGTAGATGCAGCCGTTCGCCGCGAAGATCTCGTCGGCCGCCTGCACAGTCTTCCGGACATAGTCGGCGTCGATCCCCCGGCTGATCATCTCCGCCGGGCTGGGCCGCCAGGACAGGACATACTCGCCGCCGATCTGTTCGGCGCAGCGCCGGTCGTCGGCCCACGGAGTCACCGCGATGCGGCGGAGGTTCTTCACCTTCTTGAGCAAACCGATCTTCTCTGTAAGGTCCTCACAGCAGCCGTAGGCACTCAGTCCGAACCGTTCCATCAGGGGGATCTGGTATTGTAACAGAAACTCCTGGTGCATCTCCGGCGATATCAGCGCGAATTCCTGAGCCGCAAGGAACCCCCACAGTTGGTTCGGCTTGGCAGGCGACGAGTAGTCGGTGGGGTCGGCCAACTCGTTGGCGTATGCCTGGGCCTGATTGGATGAGTCGATCATCCTGAGGTCGCCGGCCGCCTCGGCCTCGTCCTGGACCTTGATGACCGCGTCCCGGAGAAACGCAGCGAGCCGATGCAGCAGGCCGGGGTTGTCATACATGTCGAGCATGATCTGTTCGAGGCCGCGGAGCTTGGCCAGGTCCGTCGAGATATCCGCGGTGAAGTCTTTGTAGAAGGGAAACCGGTCGATGGCGACGGGCAGTATGTCGCCGATCGCCTCGCCGGCCCGTTCGTACCGTTCGGCGGTCTTCTTCTCATCGATCCGATGCACCGGCATGACCAGCTTGTCGAGATCGGCCTCGCTCTCGATGCAAGGAGTGGTGAGGAAGGCGCCGCTCGCATGATCACGGACCTCCGACATTGAAGGCCCCCAGCGGCGGGACCGCTCCTCCGGATATGCAAGCACCGCGGGCAGCATGAAGAAGGGCTCCACAACATAGTCGTCACCCGTGCTGCCGCGGAACTCCAGCTGCAGCAGGGCGTCCTCCATCGCAGCATACAACGGATCCGAGCACACGTGCTCGAGCGAGGGCGAGACGACCTCGCGCCACGCGAAGGCGCGCACGAAGATGAGCGGCCGGGTCCGTTCCAGGGAGTTATGCCGCCGCCACAGATCTCGCTTCACGTCCTGAACCGGATCCGCCGCCAGTTCGGCCACCCGCGAGGCGACCTCCCGCAATCGCCGGATTTCAATGTCTTTGGCATGGGTATCGGCAACCGCGCTGCTCATCTGTGATAGGCCTCCGTCAAATTTTCTTGTGGATCCATGATTTCCGCTGGAACCAGTACAGTATACCGACTCCCTGTATCATGTTCGAGCCCACGAGGGCGGCCCAGATGCCATTTACACCCCACCAGCGGGAAAAAACATACGCCATGGGGATTCCGATGACGATCAACGCCAGGAAAGTCACGATCATGGTGGCCTTGGTGTCGCCGGCACCGTCGATCGCCCGGCCCAGGACGATGGAGAGATCCAGGAGAAAGAGAGAGGGGATGAAGAAGTAGAGAAATGTGGTGCCGTATTTGAGAACGTCAGGATCCTTGTTGAAGACACCGATGATGGCCCGTGGGAACACGCCGAACACAACGCTCATGACGGCGAGGAAGATGCCGAAGTAGAATACCGATAGCCAAGCCGATTTTACGGCCCGTTCGGGTTTGCCGGCGCCGAGGCTCTGTCCTGAGATCACCGCCGTCGCGTTGGCCAATCCGAATCCCAGGATCAGCACGAAGATTCGAAGCCGCATCCCGATGCCGAACGCCGCCACTGCGAAGGTGCCGAATACCGCGACGATTCTGATCAGCACCACTCGGGATAGGTTCATCGCGAGCATACGCAGTGAGCTGAAGGCTCCGATCTGTACGATCCGTCCCAGGAAGGAAAATCGATCACTTCCCCGAAGCCTGGGCAACTTGACATCGCCCTTCCCGAAGATCAACACGAACAGGATGATGACGGTGCCTATACCCCGTGAAAGTACCGTCGCCACCGCCGAACCCGCCACCTCGAGCCGGGGAAATGGGCCGATTCCGAAAATAAATAGCGGATCGAGGCCGATGTTGAGGAGGGAGGCGATACCCATGGCGATCATGGGTGTCGTGGCGTCGCCATATCCCCGCATGCCGGCACTGAGGATCATCGAGAGGAACATGGTTAGGCTGAACACGCACATGATCCTGAGGTACTCCGTGCCCGCCGGTATGACGTCTTCGGCCGCCCCGAGCATCCGCAGCACCGGCTCGGCGAAGAACCATCCCAGGAGGGCGACCGCGGCGGAGCAGATCACGCTCAAGATGATCGACTGTGCGAGTACCGCACCGGCATCGTCGGAATTCTTCTCTCCTATGAACCGGGAGATCATGGCCACGGTCCCGGTAGAGATTCCCATAGCCAGCATCCTGATCAGCCCCATCAAGACTCCGCAGATGGATACAGCGGCGATTGCCGACGTGCCCAGTCTCCCGACGAAGATCATGTCGACGATGTTGAAGATGTCCATGAGTGCGCTGGTCACCATCAGGGGGAGGGCCAACGTCCAGATGTTTTGTGCGAGGCTACCCTTGGTGAGATCGCGCTTCGTTTGTATCCGCACAACGATGCTCCTTTATCGCCTCTCATCATTCATCGTTTATCGATTCATGTCCAGTACATCTGAGAAGCGACCGCCTCTTCCCCCACTTGCCTCCTCAGGTTTTGGATAGTAGGATACACGTATGATACGACTGGCCAACGATGAACTGACGGTGGAGGTCCTCCATCCGATAGACGACAGGTCTCGACTCGGTTCCAGATACTGTGCCGGAGGATATATCTGGCAGGTCTACGACTCCGATCAAGGAGCGTTGCTGAGCGGGCCCTGTTATCCGGACCTCGATCCTCCGCCCTTCCACGGACAGGGACTACCCGAAGCCTTCTCACTCGCACCCGGTGCCGACGAGATTCCTGTCGGCGAAGACGCATGGGTGATCGGCGTGGGTATGGTGAGAAAGACAGACCCTTCGGTTCCGTTCACGGCGCGGCACAACCCCGAGGTACGGCGTTTCGAGGAGTGGGAGGTCCGGGCGGACAAGACGCAGGTCGAGATGAGGACCGACCAGGAGTTCGGACCATGGAGGATCGACCTCCGAAGATCGGTATCCCTCGCGGGTTCCACCATCGTCTCCAATACAGCGCTGGTCAACAGGGGTACGGAGAGCCTGCCGGTTCGGTGGTTCGCCCATCCCTTCTTCCCGATCCCCGAAGACTACAGAGTCTGTCGCTTCGAGGTCCCCCTTTCGATGGAAGAGAATCCCGGATTCTCACATCGAGGCGAAGCGGAAATTTGGATGAAACCGGCACACGATTGGGAAACCGGTCACTTCCAACCCATCATGCTGAAACCGAATTTCGCGTTTCCCGTCACCGGCTCCTCGATACCTCGTGGCCGGCCGGAAGGCGAATTGCCTTCGGCGGGCACCACCGGTTCGCCGCCCAGGGGAATGCTGACCGTTACCCAGTATCACGATACGGTGGAGCAGATACAGGTACAAACCGATTTCTGGCCCTCGTTTCTACCGATCTGGGCCAACGAGAACACCGTCTCATTCGAGCCGTATCGGCAGGGGATGGTTTTGCCCGACCAAGTGAAGGAGTGGTCTATCGCTTACCGTATCGGGGGGTAGTCACGGGGTGTGGTTACCACTCCCTTCCCGTGGAACACCCGTCAGGGAAACATCGCGCTGATGCTCTCCCGCAGGTGGATACGCTTGATGGCCTCGCCGAAGCAATTTGCCGCGGATACAACCTCGATTTTCGGGGAGAAGGTCTCGGTGTGGGTCTCTATCGTGTCGGTGACGACCACCGTTTCGATGGGACTCTCATCGAGTTTCGCCATAGAGCCTTTCGAGAAGACGCCGTGAGAGGCGGTGGCGAGGATTCTCACCGCACCTTTCTCAGACAATCGCCGTGCGACATCTACGAGGGTACCGCCGGAGACGATGAAGTCGTCCACGATGACGGCGGTGCGTCCCTTCACATTCCCGATGATGTCGAGTACATGGGCCTTCTCGTCGTGCCCGGTGCGCTGTTTGTCGCCGATCGCCACCGAACAACCGAGATAGTCGGCGAATAGCCGCGACTCGTCGGCGAATCCGGTGTCCGGGGCCACCACGACCAGATCTCCCGTCACCAGGTCCTTCAACCTGTCACAGAGAGTCGGGTGCCCGTAGAGGTTGTCTACCGGATTGCGGAAGAAGCCCTGGATCTGCGGAGCGTGCAGGTCCATTGTCACCAGACGATCGGCGCCGGCCGCCTCGACGGCGTCGGCACACACCTTGGCCCGGATCGAGACCCGGGGTTCGTCCTTCTTGTCTCCCTTCCCGTACCCGAAGTAGGGCACTACCACGGTAACCGAGTTGGCGCTGGAACGTTTGAATGCGTCGATGTAGAAGAGCAGTTCCATGAAGAAGTCGTTGGACTTGTGGGTCACGGACTGGATGATGAAGACGTCCCTCCCGCGGACGTTCTCCAAGACCCGCACGAAGGTATTCCCGTCGGAGAAGACCATGGTCTCGCTCTTCCGCATGTTGGTTCCGAGGTACGAGCATACCTTGGCAGCGAACCGCCTGCTCGCGCTGCCTGAGAATATCATGAGTTCGTCAGGGTTCATCGGTGATTATCTCCGTGCCCTGTCTGCGATCTCCTGAGCCTCGAGACAGAGTTCCGCGGCCTTGAAGGTGTGCTCCTGGCTCATGGCCTTGTCGGTCCGTTCGATGCAGTCACGGATCAACGAGGTGAAATATGGGAAGCCTACCTTGCCGGAGACGGGGATATGCTTCTCGCCGTCGCCATTCACCAGATACACCTGGTTGCCGCCGCCCTCACGGCCGACGTCGACGTACTTGCGGAGCTCTATGTATCCTTCGGTCCCGAGGATGAAGGTCCTCCCGTCGCCCCAGGTCCTGAGCCCGTCGGGGGTGAACCAGTCGATCCGAAAGTACCCCGAAGCGCCGTTGTCTGCCTTCAAGTTGGCCTCGCCGAAATCCTCGAACTCCGTATACTCACCGTGGGCGAAGTTGTCCACCCTGGCGCCGGTGATCTCGGCATCTTTCGCACCGACGTAATAGAGGAACTGTTCGATCTGATGGCTCCCGATGTCGGTGAGGATACCGCCGGTACGCTCCTTGCTCCAAAACCACTCAGGTCTGGAGGGTGCGTTCAACCGGTGGGGACCCATACCGATCACCTGCAGCACCCTGCCGATGGCGCCGCGTTCGATCAGCTCTCCGGCGAAGACTCCCGCCTCGTTCTGCAGCCGTTCGGAGTAACACACGGCCCAGATGAGACCGGTCTCGGCCGTCTTGGCTCTGGCCGCTTCGAGCTGGGCGGCGGTAGTAAAGGGAGCCTTGTCGGTGAAGAAGTCCTTCCCGGCGTCCATAGCCCGAATTCCGAGGGGTCCCCGTTCCGCCGGCACGTCGGCGGTGGCGATCAGCTTGATCCTGGGATTCTCCAGCACCTGCTCCTCGTGGGCCACGGCGATGGCTTCCGGGAAACTGGCCCTGAACTTGGCGATCTTCTGCGGATCTTTATCATATACCATGGCGATGTCCGCTCCGGCCTCCTGTAGGCCGCCGCACATCCCGTAGATATGCCCGTGCTCCAGGCCGACGACTCCCACGTGAAACTCTCCGGGTTTGCAGGCCCGTTCTATATGCGCCGTCGGGGCGTAGTTCATTCCGTCAGACATATTCTCATTCTCCTTTATCGCTTCTCGATCTGTTCGATAGCCTCTGCATACTGCGGCAGCCACTTTTTATTCGCGACCAGCATCTCATCAACCATGGCTCGCACCTGAGACGGGGTACACACGGCTCCGACCAGCGGATCCATCAGCATGGCCTGCCGTAGCAGATTCACGTCTCCGGTTACCGCGGCCGACACAGAAAGCCGTTGTACGGAAATACTCACAGTACACACCGCCGCACATCCCAGCGGCAGGTCACCCACCTTGGGGATGTGCATCCCGAGCTTGTCCACGTATCCGGGCGCCTCGATGACCGCATCGTCGGGGAGGTTGGTGATGGTGCCGCCGTTTACCACGTTGAAGTGGCCACGGTAGATGCGTCCGGTCTCCATGGCCTCGATGATGAAGGAACCGTGTTCGTGGGTGCGATTCTCCGGCGTGAACTCGGTGGACGGCTCTGCGAGCCACTTCTCGAAGTTCTCCTCGTATTCGTTGCGCCGCTCCAGGCACTTCTCGTAATACGCCCTGGTCTTTCCGGCGCTGAACCCGTCCTGTGTGCCCACCCATTTTGCGATCTCCTCCTCGTTCTTCCTATACCAGGGGAGGTATTCGCTCAGATGTCCGTTGGATTCGGTGGAGAAGTAGCCGAAGTTCCTAAGCATGTCGATCCTGACCGGCTCACGGCTGCGGATCTCCGGGTCGTTCTCCATCGCCTCCAGCAGTTTGCCGGTGAGATCCTCTCCGTTGTGCTCGATCCGGATATACCAGGTCTGATGGTTGATTCCGGCACAGACGATGTCCACCTCCTCTCTCGGTAGGCCGAGGGCCTTGGCGATCAGGTTGTGGCCTCCCTGCACCCCGTGGCACAGTCCGGTGGCGGGCACGTTCGCGTAGTTGATCGCGGTCCAGGTCATCATGGCGTTGGGATTGGCATAGTTGAGCAGGAACACGTCGTCCCGGGCAACCTCCTTGATGTCTCGACACAGACCGAGCATGAAGGGTACCCCTCGCTGGCCGTACATGATGCCGCCGGCACTCAGGGTGTCGGCCACGCACTGGCCCACGCCGTACTTCATGGGGATCTCCGTGTCCAGCCGCAGTCCCTCCAGGCCGCCGATGCGGGCACAGTTGACCACGTACTTCGCGCCCTCTAAGGCCTTCTTCCTGTCGGTAGTGGTGGTGATCCGTACGTCAAGGCCGTTGGATTCGATGTCCTTACGGCACAGCCTGGCGATGATGTCGAGATAGTGCTCGTTGACGTCCATGAAGGCGACCTCGATCTCCCGCAGTTCCGGGACGGTGAGGAGGTCGCTCAATATTCGTCGGGAAAAGACGACGCTTCCGGCGCCGATGAATGCGATCTTGAAACTCATATGCTTTCTCCTGTTGTTCTATTGTTCTGCTGTTGTTTCACGCAGCTACTTCACGAGATGATGTCACGTGCCCCATCACCCTGCGACCATACTATATGAAAGTAGCGGTAGAGTCAGCAGCTGCCGCCGTGGCCCACACATCGCATACCCAGAGGAAACAGCGTTGTTTTCATGGATTCGCTGCTCTTATATATATGAATACCATATGAATGATAGAATGGGCGTAATGATGTATGATACAACCCATCGATCGGATAGATGAAGAACATACCGGAGTGAGGCAAAAATGGACGCACAAGAGGTTATACTCGGTTTCATCGGAACAGGGGGACGCGGACAGAATCTGTTACAGCAGATAGTATCCATGGAGGACGTACGCGTCTCCGCCGTCTGCGATCTCAATCCGAAGAACCACGACAGAGTACGGAGTCTGATGGAAGCGCAGGGACGATCAGTCCCGGATTTCTACGATGAGTATGATGCGTTACTCGACAGGAACGATATCCAGGGTGTGCTGATCTGCACCGGCTGGAAATCCCATCTGAAGATCTCCATGGCCGCCATGCGCAAGGGAATCTTCGCAGCCCCGGAGGTCGGACCGGCCAATTCCATCGAGGAATGCCTGGAGCTTGTGAGAACTCACGAACGAACAGGCGCGCATTGCATGATGCTTGAAAACTACTGTTTCGCCCGGGACATCATGACCGTCCTTCGTATGGCGCGAGAAGGCATCTTCGGTGAACTACTCCACTGCGAGGCCGGATACCAGCATGAACTCATGGAACGAATGGTGCTTGGCAAGGGAACCGGTATCCTCGAGAAGGGGATGGGAGACTACCGTACAACGCAGAGTCTGAAGCGGAATGCGGATGTGTATCCGACACACGGCCTGGGACCGCTTGCGAAAGTCCTGAAGATTAACCGCGGCAACCGGTTCCTGAAACTCAGCTCGACGGCATCCAAGGCCAGGGGACTCGCGCAATGGAGCGAGGACAACTTGCCGCCGAATCATCCCGCGGCACACAAGCACTGGGCCAGAGGAGACGTCGTGACCAGCATCCTGACGTGTGCCGGCGGCGAGACTGTGATCCTCAAGCTGATTACGACCATTCCCACCCCGATGTCACGCCTTGGTCGCATACACGGAACCCGAGGCGTCTGGGTCCAGGAAAGCGAACGAATATATATCGAGGGCAGGAGTCCGGCACACACGTGGGAGGAGTTCGACAAATACGAGAATGAGTATGAACATCCGCTCTGGAAGACGTATCGCGAGAAGGGTATACGGGGCGGGCATTGGGGCGCGGATTTTATTCTCCTCCGACTGATGGTAGAGAGCATCAGGAGCGGAGATCCACCTCCCATCGACACCTACGACACGGCGACGTGGATGGCCGTCGGGGCGCTCTCCGAAAATTCCATCTCACTCGGAGGTAGTCCGGTACCGTTCCCTGACTTTACCTCCGGCGAATGGATAGACGGTGACGCACAAATTTTGAAGATCTTCGACCGGGAATACGATTTCTGACCGACGAGTGCCCGAAATAGGGGCGCTTCCGTGAATATGGTGGAAAATGAGGTGCAGCACATCCGGGAAATTCTATATCGTCTGAAACACATCCTGCATACGATCAGGATCGGGTATTTCCGACGGGAGGAACC
>CAZAKE010000039.1:0-32281 GCA_964485495.1 uncultured Spirochaetales bacterium | reverse complement strand
CCGTTGGGAGGTCCGGTATGGTTTCAATACCTGAGAGATGTGAGGGTAACGCGGCGCGGATTTAGCCGGCTTCGCTATCCTCCGGCCGGCGTGGATGGCGGCGGCGTCATGCTTATGCACTTTACTTTCACTCTCCAAGTAGCCCGAGCAGTTCCGAGACCGCCGTATCCAGGATCTCCGGCAGCTCCGCCTCTTCCGATTCGTCGAACCGGGAGAGCACGTATGAGGAGACCGAACCTCGTGGAGGCCGGGATATGCCGATCTTCAGCCGGTGGAACTCGCGGCTCCCCAAAGATTGTGCCACCGATTTCAGCCCGTTGTGCCCCCCGAGGCCGCCGCCCTGCTTGTGTGTGACGGTACCGAAGGCGGACTCCAGGTCGTCGTGTACCACCAGGAGCTCCCGGGGTTCCAGCTTGAAGAAGGCCGCCGCCGCCTGGACGCTCTCCCCGCTCTTGTTCATGTAGATAGACGGTCGCAACAGCCATACGGTGTGGCCTGCTCCAGGGACGGTGTATCGCATATATTCGCCCTTGAACTTCGTCTGCCATGCCGGTGACACGGAGCCGATGAGCCGCTCCAGCACCATCCACCCAACGTTATGCCGGGTCTGTGCGTACTGCCTGCCGGGGTTGCCGAGGAATGCCGCCAGTTGAATCATCGCCGTAGTATATACGAATTTGTATGCGCGGCAAAGAGAAAAGAGGGAGTTGATACATAATAATCATTCTCATTAGGCGAGAGTTCAACGATACCTATCGGCACGACCGATCTGAATTGCCACCTTGATCTTTTCGCCGATATATGGTTTAACCTTGCGGACAGCCGACCGAACCATCTCTACGTACTCATCCTCGCTTGATTGCGGCGCAATTCATCACAAAATTGTTTATACTATGAGGGAGAAACTACGACAGGAGTGGAGTATTCGGCGGATAGACCAATTTTCCATATGAGTTGCGGAAACTCTCGCTGCGGCGGATATCCGCACTGGATCTGAGCGTAGGAGGCAGGTATCAAACCGTTTATTTTTTTGTTATTGATCATACCGGTGTTGCTCACCGGCATCCAGGTATACATTTCTCTGGAATCCATCGCCCGGGAACCGGATCCCGATATCGGGATCGTTCCGGAAACAGAACCGGAGCAGGAATCGGCCCCGCGTACCGAGGAGGTAGTACCGACCGGTACAGACCTTGGACTCGTATACTATAGGGATGAGAAGACCAGAAAACGGGTCTTCGATTTTTACACGGGTCTGACGGGCTCTGAGGAGATCAGCCGGGTCATCCTCCATCACGCCGACGTCAACGATGTCTCGGTGAACCTTGCCTTTTCGGTGGCATGGATCGAGAGCCGATACAAACCTACCGCGGTCAATCGGAACAGCACCTCCATCGACCGCGGGCTGTTCCAGTTGAATAACCGCTCCTTTCCCGACTTGGCGGAGCACCAGTTCTGGGACCCCGAGATCAATGCGCAACACGGCCTGGCGTACCTGCGGTGGTGTCTTCGGGAGGGCGGTAACGAGGTTGTCGCCTTGGCGATGTACAACGCCGGCAGAACCAGGGTCCACACGGGCGGGACGCCGAAGATGACTCTCCACTATATCTCACACGTTCTGGAATACCGCAACAGGCTGGATACGCGCTTCAACGAGAGTTTCATCTCCCCACCGGGTTCCCGTATGGCCGACACCGCCGCCGATACCTCTTCCGATACTCCCGACGACGGCGCTGATTCGGATGCCCTTCCCGATGATGAGAATGATGGTGCGCCGACGCCTGAGAAGAAGACGACCCTCTCGACGGTGGAACGGCTGACCCTGGCGGCTACGTCCGTATTCGACCGCCGCAGAGACAAGGAATAGAGAGTCCATGGTAATCGTCCTCCATCGTCGCATCAAGGAACACGAGAAACGCAGGCTCGAGCAGTTTCTCACCGAGAAGGGGTTCCGCATCCGGGAGATCGTGGGTGAGGAGGAGACCATTCTCGGCGCCGTGGGATTGGTACCGATAGACTTGCGCGAGGTAGAGCTCCTTCCCGGGGTGGAACGGGTCATCCCCATCAGTAAGCCCTACAAGCTGGCGTCCCGGGAGCTCAAGAAAGAGGATTCCGTCATCCAGATCGGAGACGTGAAGATCGGCGGGAACAGGATCGTGGCCATCGCAGGACCGTGTGCCGTCGAATCCGCCGAACAGATAGACGAAACCGCCAGAATCGTCAGGGAGTCCGGCGGTGTGATGCTTCGAGGCGGCGCATACAAGCCCCGCTCCAGCCCCTACTCATTCCAGGGGCTCGGAGAGGAAGGCCTTAAATACCTGAAGGACGCGGGAGAGCGGTACGGCCTGCCCATCGCCACGGAGATCGTTTCCACCGAATTGGCCGATATGATGAGCCGGTATGTGGATGTGTTTCAGGTTGGGACCCGGAACATGCAGAACTTCGAGCTCCTGAAGCGGGTGGGAGCCTGCGGCAAACCGGTCATCCTGAAACGCGGACTGGCTGCGACCATCGAAGAGTGGCTGATGGCGGCCGAATACCTGATGGCCCACGGCACGGACGACGTGATCCTCTGCGAGCGCGGCATCCGCACCTTCGAGACGTATACCAGGAACACCCTCGACCTCTCTGCCATCCCTGTGGTACAGAAGCTCAGCCATCTGCCGGTGATCGTAGATCCGAGCCACGCCACCGGCATCAGGGAGAAGGTTCCCCCCATGGCCCTGGCGGCGGTGGCGGCCGGTGCCGACGGGCTGCTCCTCGAAGTACATCCCGACCCGGAGCATGCCCAATCAGACGGGCCTCAGTCTCTCTATCCGGGTCAGTTCGAGCGGCTCATGCGGGATGTGGAAGCCTTGGCTCCGGTGGTTGGTAAAGAGGTGGAACGGGTTCCCGCGCGCCGGGCGGTCGGCGCCGTCGAGATCCGGTCCATCTCACGGGCCGTTGATTCTACCGGTACCGTCGGTACCGGGGATGCCGCCGAAACGGGGCGAAAGCGGTCCGTCGCCTTCCAGGGAGAGCGCGGGGCCTTCAGCGAGACGGCGCTCTACCGCTTCTTCGACGAAGACTCGGCCGTCGCGGAGCCGTCGAAGTCCTTTCGTGACGTCTTCGACAGGGTCCTTTCCGGTGAGTGCGACTATGGCATTCTTCCGATAGAGAACTCCCTGGCCGGGTCCATCCACGAGAATTATGACCTGCTCCTCCAGTATCCGGACATCAAGATAATCGGCGAGCAGCGGATCAGGATCGTGCACAACCTCATCGGCCTCCCCGGCACGACCCTCGAGTCGGTGACAAAGGTCTACTCCCATCCACAGGGGCTGGCTCAGTGTGCCGCCTTCCTGGACTCCCATCCGGAGATGCAGGGGATTCCGTATTACGACACCGCCGGATCGGTGGCGTTCGTCGCCGAGCAGGGTGATACGACCCTCGCCGCCATCGCGGGAACCGAGGCGGCATCGGCATACAAGCTGGAAATTCTGAAGGAGAGCATCGAGACGAACCCCCGCAACTACACCCGCTTCTTCGTGGTTGCCAGGTCGGAGGCCCGTGACGTAGACGAGCCCAACAAGGCCTCGCTGGTATTCTCCGCCGCGGATAAGCCGGGATCGCTGTTCCGGTGTCTCCAGGCACTCGCCGACCGCGGCCTGAACATGAAGAAACTGGAGTCCCGCCCCATTCACGGGAAACCTTGGCAATACATGTTCTATGTCGATGTCGAGGTGCCGGACCGCAAGGCGACCTTCACCGAAGGGATCGCCGCGATGAATGCCGAGGCCGAGGATATCAGGGTCTTGGGAGTATATCGGATATAAGTCAGACAGCGAGCGGCGGTCGGTCCGTCACTTCACACTCATGTCGACACCGAGTCGTTTCAATTGCTCCGACTCTTCCTTCTGTGACACATACTCATGCCGTTTCTGGTTCGCCTTCACGATGGCGTTTTTCAGGGCGGTGATCTCCAGTTTGATGCCCCTGATCTTGTTACGGTTCTCACGGGATACCTCGGACTTGAAGAAGGTGTCGAGGGCGGGAAGCTTACGCATGGTGTCTTGGATGTCGGACATGTTGGCTTCGAGGAATTTATAGATCCGCTCCTCCTCCGAGGCCTCGAGCCGCCGGTAGGTGGTGCTCATCTTGTTGCTCAACGCTCCCAGGATTTGGACCTTCTTCATGGTGTCCTCCTGGAACTGCTGAAAGTTGATCTTCATCGTCTTCGAAACCGATGTAACCGGATCGAAGTAGTCGACCTCATAGATCTTGGTCTTCTCGGAACCCTGAATCAACTGCCGGAACCACATGTCGAACTTCTCCCCGAAGGTGAGTTTCTTACTTTCGATTATATTCACGTTTTCCTGCAGTTTAATGATGGCCTGTTCGAGATGGGTTCCCGCGCCGCCCAGGGCGCGAACCGCTTCCAGGAGGACCGGCTTGAATGAAACCTCCCTCTTTTCGACCTTCCTCTCTTTTACCGCCAGCTTCTTCAGGAGCTCCGACCGGAGGAAATCCGATTGGGCCGAGAAATCCTCCATGAAGATCTCTCTGACCAGTTCGGGGAAGAACGGCCGTTCCGGCATCTCCTCCGCGAAAGCTCGTTTCACGTCTCGGAGCGCACGCTCCTGGTCCGACAGCACGGCATCCTGCTTGAGGGCGATCTTGGAAAACACCCGCTCTCGAAGGTCCAGCTTATACACTTCCCGTTGAAAATCGGTTATCACCTTGAACAACGCCATGATTGCATTTTGGGCCTTCGTGAGTTGACCCAACGCATCGGCGAGGAGACTGATGGAGAGAGGGTCCGTTCCCTGGGTGATCTTGTTGTACAACTCGGCGACGACACGGGTGTTCATGTTGTTCGAGTTTGGACTCAGTTTCGACCATTGTATATATTTGGTGAGTCCAACCAAATCTTTGATCCGTTTTAGGTCGAGGAAGTCGAGGCTGAACTGGTAGTAGTTGATGAGGAAATCGAGCTGGGATTCATACTCCGAGAGCCGTTGGCTGATCTTGTCGATCTTTTCCGACTCGAGAAAGGGGGAGGAAGGCGGGGCCTTGACGTCCGAGATCATCTGGTCGCTCTTATACGGGTCTTCTCGAATGAGCCCTTTCTGCATGAGAACGTTGTAAAAGGAGCCGAACGACTTGTGCAGGAGGCTGTAATTCTCCTTGAGCTTCGCCATCTCGTTCTGTTCGAGAACTTGCTTGCGTTGCGATATCGCCTGTTCGAGTCCGGCTGTAAAGTCTTCCTGGTCTTCCATGCACCTTATATTATCGAGTAAAATGGCGATACTGGCAATAACGTATGGGTGAGATAACTGCGTTTCGGCGCGAGAAACTGGTGGTAGGCATACTCGCCTCGAGCCTGGCGGAGCTGGACAGGGCGGTGTCCGAGGTTTCTGGAGAATTTGGAGAGATCGACTTCGCGAGCGAACCGATCCGCTTTACCTTTACCGACTATTATACCTCGGAGATGGGAGATGAGATCTGGCGGATGTTCGTGAGTCTGAAAGATCTGGTGGACCCGATCGGCTTGCCGGGAATCAAGATTAGGACGAACCTGATCGAAGAACGGTACATGACGGACGGCAAGCGCAGCGTCAACCTCGATCCCGGGCTCCTGGATTTGAATCGGCTCCTGCTGGCATCCACCAAGTACGCGGGCCACAGGATTCCCCTGGCCGACGGAATCTACGCCGAGATCACGCTCCTGTATTTCAGCAAGGAGTTTCAGGATCTCTTCTGGACCTATCCGGATTTCAGGACCGAGGAGTACAAGGCGGTCCTGCGACGGATCCGCGATATCTATCGGTCTCAGATTAAATCGAAAGAATAGGTGAAGCGCCACGATCGATTCGCACTAACCCATATCGATGGGTGTGAAGAAAAATGGTTTGGCGAGAGCGAGAGTCGGGTTCATCCGGAACCGGAGAACTACCGTCTTTCTATTCGTGCTGATGATCCTGAAGTTGTGTGTCGTGGTCGGCGGCTGCCGCTGGTTGTCCCCGGAATGCGAGGTTGCGGTGCGTCTTCCCGAATTACCGGCCCACTGGCGTGCGGCATATCCCTCTCCTGAGTGGACGCTCCTGGTCCCTCACTCCGGAAGGAGTGCCGGGCGGTTCGCCTTTGCGGAGGAGCTGGAGACCGAGGACGGGAGTTGGATCAAGCTCTCTGCGGGTGCGGACACCGCCCTGATCAGACTGCCGAAGGGACGGAATCTGCCGGTTTTGGGCTTCGTGGCGGAGCACCTGTTGCCGGCCGGGGCCCTGTTCCCCCTCGATAGCGATGATTCCGGGCGATTGTGGTTGACCTGGGAGGGGGGACCGCCTGCGGTAGTGATCGCTGCCCTGGCGGATTCCGGATGGGACACCGGGGTCTTTAATGCCGACCGGCTACGGAGCGAGATGAGAGAGACCGGCGGCGGCGATCCCTGGCTCATCGATCTCGACCTGGCGGTGGGTACCCTCTGGTTCGGCACCTTCTCGGCCTCACGGCTCAGGTCGATTCCGGAGTACCTGATCGACCTGCCTGCCGGTGCCGGGCGCTGGATTCCGGATGATCCCTTCCGGTGTGCGGTGGACGGCACGTTCGACGGGATCATCCACGGATGTCCGGTGAGGGAGGGGTATTCCCGGTTCTACAATATCGATACCGGCAAGAAGGTCCGGGTGTATGTCTCCGACGGTGAGTGGTCGCTGGTGAGCGACAGCCCATGGAAGGATTGAGAAGGACAGCCTGAATTTTGGTGAGTGAAGGAGTGAGTATGAGTCAGGTACGATGCCCCTGGTGTGGCGACGATCCGCTATATGTGCGGTATCACGACACCGAATGGGGGGTTCCCGTCCACGACGAGATCAGGCACTTCGAGTTCCTGCTGTTGGAGGGGTTTCAGGCAGGATTGTCTTGGGCGACTATCCTGCGCAAGCGGGAGAATTTCCGTGCGGCCTTCGATGGGTTCGATCCCGGAAAGGTCGCCCGGTATGGCGAGGAGAAGATTGCGGAACTGCTCGAGAACGCCGGTATCATCAGGAACAAACTGAAGGTCAGGGCCGCGGTCCGGAACGCGTCTGAATTCCTGCGGGTGCAGGAGGAGTTCGGTTCCTTCGATGCCTACATCTGGCGTTTCGTGGACGGCCGGCAGATACGAAACGCATTCGAGACCCTCGAGCAGGTGCCGGCCGCGACGCCGCTCTCCGAGGTGGTGAGTAAGGAACTCAAGAAGCGGGGTTTTTCCTTCGTGGGATCGACCATCATGTATGCCCACATGCAGGCCATCGGCATGGTGAACGACCATTTGGTATCGTGCTTCCGATATGATGAGGTAAATGCTTTACATGCCTTGTCCACGGACGGCTAAGGACCGTCCCCGGTCGGATCGTGGCTATTTCACCACCACATTCACCAGCTTGTCCGGGACCGAGATGACCTTGACGATCTGTTTCCCCTCGGTGAATTCTCGGATCCGGTCTACCCGCAGGGCGAGTTCCTGCATGCGCTCCTTGGGTGTCCCGCGGTCCATCTCGAAACGGGTCCGAAGCTTGCCGTTCACCTGGACGACCACGGTGACCTGCTCCTCGACCGTCAACGCCTCGTCCCATGAGGGCCAGGCCTCCGCGGAGATGGATGGTTTCTTTCCGAGTTTCTCCCATAACTCTTCGGCCAAGTGAGGGGCGTAGGGCGAGAGTATCAGGACGAACGGTTCCCACACCTTGCGGAAGAGGGGCTCTATCTTGAAGGCCTCGTTCACGAAGATCATCATCTGGGCGATGGCGGTGTTGAATGCCAACCCATCGGTGTCCTCGGTTACCTTCTTGATGGTCTTGTGGAGCACCTTCTCGAGCTCCTCAGGCGGATCCCCGTCACTCATCTCCCGTTCGGAGAGGCGCCACACCCTGTCTAGGAAGCGGTGCACCCCCGAGAGTCCCTTGGTAGACCAGGGCTTGGCCGTCTCCAGGGGACCCATGAACATCTCGTACATGCGCATGGAGTCGGCGCCGAAGTCGTTCACGATGTCGTCCGGATTGATCACGTTTCCGAGGGACTTGGACATCTTCACGCCGCCCTCGCCGAGGATCATCCCCTGGTTCACGAGTTTTTGGAACGGCTCAGGCGTATTCACGAAGCCCAGGTCGTAGAGGACCTTGTGCCAGAACCGGGCGTACAATAGATGCAGCACCGCATGTTCGGCGCCACCCACGTAGAGGTCCACCGGCATCCAATACTCGAGCTTGTCTTTTCCGACCAGCTCGGTGTTGTTGTCGGGATCGAGATATCGCAGGAAGTACCAGCAGGAACCGGCCCACTGGGGCATGGTGTTGGACTCACGTTTTCCCGGGCCGCCGCAGTGGGGACAGGTGGTATTCACCCACTCGTCGATCGCCGCCAGCGGAGACTCGCCGGTTCCGGTGGGAGTGTATCTCTCCACTTCCGGGAGCCGTAAGGGCAACTCCTCTTCCGGGACCGGTACGGTCCCGCATTTCTCGCAGTGGATTAAGGGGATCGGCTCGCCCCAGTACCGCTGCCGTGAGAAGATCCAGTCTCTGAGTCGGTAGTTGATCGCCCGGTGCCCGGCCCCTCTCTCTTCGAGCCATGCGATGATTGTGGTCTTGAACTCCTCCGTGGGGAGTCCGTCGAACTGCCCGGAGTTGACCGCGATGCCCGCTTCCGGCTCCGCGGCGGTGAGTTCGTATTTCGAGCCGTCCTTGGACACGACCTGGATGATCGGGAGTCCGAACTCCGTGGCGAACTCGAAGTCACGTTCGTCGTGTCCGGGTACCGCCATGATGGCTCCCGTGCCGTATGAGATGAGGATGTAGTCGGAAATCCAGACCGGGATCTCGTCTCCGTTGACGGGATTCACCGCGTAGGCGCCGGTGAAGACACCGGTCTTCTCCTTGGCCAGGTCGGTTCGTTCCAGGTCGGATTTCTTGGCAGCCTCCTCGATGTACGCTTCCACCGCCGGACGCTGTTCGTCGGTGGTGATCTTCGAAACCAGCGAGTGCTCCGGTGCCAGCACCATGTAGGTGGCGCCGAAGAGGGTGTCCGGCCGGGTGGTGAAGACCTCGATCTCCCCCTCTCCGTCCCGCATCGGGAAGGTGACGTTGGCGCCGATGCTCTTGCCGATCCAGTTCCGCTGCATGAGCTTGACCGGTTCGGGCCAGTCGAGGTCGTCCAGGTCCTCCAGGAGCCGTTCGGCGTATTCGGTGATCTTCAGAATCCACTGACGCAGGTTCTTCCGTGTCACCGCGGCGTGGCAGCGCTCGCATTTACCGTCCTTGACCTCCTCATTGGCCAGCCCCGTCTTGCAGGAGGGACACCAGTTGATCGGTACCTCGTCCTCGTAGGCCAACCCCCTCTCGTAGATCTTCAGGAAGATCCACTGTGTCCATTTGTAGTAATCGGGACGGTGTGTGGAGATCTCTCGGTCCCAGTCGTACGAGAACCCGAGGGTCTTTATTTGTGTGCGGAATTTGTCTATATTAGCTTCCGTAGAGATTCTTGGATGAGTACCCGTTTTTATCGCATAGTTTTCGGCAGGCAGACCGAACGCGTCGAACCCCATGGGGTGCAGCACGTTGTAGCCGTTCATCCGCAGGAAGCGGCAGTAGATATCCGTGGCGGTGTAGCCCTCCGGGTGGCCGACGTGCAGCCCCTGTGATGACGGATAGGGAAACATGTCCAGCACGTAACGGCGTTTTTCCGGCGGAACCGTCGAGTCTTCCGTGGTCTTGAAGCTCGAGTTGGCTTCCCAATATGCCTGCCATCTCTTCTCTATTGTATCGAACGGGTATTTACTCATGAAAACCTCGAGATATATTGAAGGGGATTTTTCAAGACAGAAACCGCAGATTCCTGAATTGTCTTCCTGATGATACGGATGGCGCGGTAATTAGTCAATTGCTGGTGGGGATATATGCGAACAGAATCCACGAGGGCTTTTCTTGCCTTCTTCATACGTCATGCGAAACTGGTAATCGCGTGTACCGCGGTACTGACCGTGGGATTCGCGTTTCTCGCGGTCCGGGTCGAGATCAAGCCTCAGATCGAGAACCTGATACCGGAGGACGATCTCGTCATGAGGCAGCTCGAGAGGTACGGTCTCGATAAGTTCGATTATCTGATCGTCACCGTTACTGCCGATGATCCCTTCTTCAAGGAGGGGCTTGCCGCCTTTCAACGGGCCATCGTAGAGATCGAGGCGATTCCGGGCATCCGGACGGGTGTGAATCCCTTCCGCCAGATCACCTTCGAGCGTTCCGGCCGGAGGCTGCGGATCATCCCCATGATCGAAGTCGAACCTCAGGAGATGGATCGAGAGGCTGTTGGGAAGTTCAAGGAGCGGTTGCTCAGCGATCCGTTTTCCGAGCACCTCGTTGTTTCCGAAGACGGACGCACCCTGGCGGCGCTCTTTCCGTATGAGGAGCTCGATTCCTTCGCCGTCATCACCAGGATCCACGAGATCATGACCGAGCTCGAGTCACTCTACCAGGTACACATCACCGGCATGCTCCCCTTCGAGGAGATGAGCAGGCAGTATCTGCTCCGCGACATTCCCATACTCTTCTCTCTCTGTGCGCTCCTGATAGTGATCATGTACTATCTGGGGTTCCGTTCGTTCAGGGCGGTGATGCTCCCGATCACGGTGGTGATGATCGGCGCCGTCTGGACGGTGGGCCTGATGATGATTGTCGGGTTTCCCATCACCGTCGTCAGCATCATGACACCCTCCATGGTCCTGACCCTGGGCAGCTCCTACAGCATCCACATCCTGAACGAATACTTTCGGAAATCCCGCCCCGGAATGGTAGACACCTCCTGGATCGCCGAATCCGTGTCCCACGTCACCCGAACGATCGTACTTGCATCTCTAACGACGGTTGTCGGTTTCGCCAGCCTCCTCATCACCCAGGTGAGTCAGACCAGGCAGTTCGCCGTCTCCACCTCCTTCGGAATCCTCTCCTGCGCCCTTCTCTCTCTGACCTTCCTGCCCGCGGCTCTCTCTCTGTGGAGACCGCCGAAGGAGAAGCAGAAGGAGCGGACCGTGTCCGGCGCTACGGCGAAGGCCCTCGAGCGACTGGCGGCGGTGGTTATCAGATACAAGTGGGTATTCTCCGGGTCCATCCTCGTGATCGCCGCCGGCTTCCTCCTCTCCATGGGTCATATCTCCCGGAACGCCGATTACCTGAATTATTTTTCCGACGATGACTATGCCGTGCGGGACCTCAGGTTCATCTTTCGACAGATCGGCGGAATCGATCAGTTCTATATCATCCTGGAATCGGAGCAGGAGGGGTTCTTCATAGAGCCGGAGAATCTGCATACCGCCCTGGAACTGGAGGACGACCTTCTGAACGGTCCCAACATCTCCTATTCTACCTCCTTCCCCAGGTACGTACGCGAACTCAATCACATCCTCAACGACGAACGTGAGATTCCCGGCAGTAAGGGGCTGATCCTATTGCTCTCTAGGTATTTTTCCAACCTGGCGAATCTCAAGGAGGGGTCCGATATCATCGACTTCATGGCCGATGAGGACTTCTCCCGGATCATCATCGCATTCAGGACCGTAAACGGCGAGACCGGGATGAATCTCATCGACTCGGAGATAGCCGCCTTCATCGAATCCATCACCCGGCAGGCGGAGTCCTACTTCGGCGACAGGGTGGAACTGACCGTCACCGGGGCGAGACTCAAGTATCTGTCCCTCTTCGAAGGCATCGTGGACGATCAGCGCAACACGATGCTGATGGCCATCGGAATCATCTTCCTGGTTTCTACGATCGCATTCAAGTCGTTCAGCTTCGGTTTTCTCTCACTGGTTCCGATGCTCACCGGTGTGATGGTGAACTTCATCGGCATGGCCGTGTTCCAGTTTCCCCTCGATATTACCACGGTCATGGTATCGAGCGTGGCCATAGGAATCGGGGTGGACGACTCGATGCATTTCCTCATTCAGCTCAAACGGCAGCTGGGCCGGACCTCAGGCGATCTCGAGATGGCCGTGGCCAATACCCTGATCAAGACCGGCAGGCCCATCGTTCTTACCAGTGTCTCCATCATCGCCGGCCTCATGGCGTTCCTGTTCGCCAGCTTCCTGCCGGTAATGTATTTCGGAATACTTGTTAGCATTACCCTATTTTTCACGACCATCGGTTGTCTGGTGTTGCTGCCGGCGGTGGTGGCGGTGTTTCGCGGATTCGGGAAGCGGGGCGCCGGCAGGTGACGCCGTTTTCTTGAATAGTTCCACATTTCATTCATTTTTCTCTATCCATACTCATGCTCATCGGATAGAATGGCCGTCATTATGTAACTTGATAGCTCAAGATTTGGGTCTTGGCGTCTCTTGGACGGTGTGAGGATGAATTCGAAACAACGGCTTCAGAAGAAACTACGGGCTAGGTTCCGGCGGCTACGACACATCTTCTTCTGGCGGATCTTGAGGATCGTCAGGTTCGTCCCTGTAACCAAACGGGGATTGCACTACTCGCGTAAGGCTCCGGAGCCTTCGGCGCCGTTCCTCTTCATGTCCAACCATACCCACTATTACGACTCATTCTTCGTGGGATACGGTCAGAAGACTCCTATGGCCTACCTCTCGACCGACGAGGTATCCCGGGGAGAGTTGCGGGGCTCCCAAATCTTCCAGTGCGTATTGACCGAGAAGGGGACGCCCGACGTCCGGGCGGTGCGCGATCTCCGCAATCTGCTGCGCAGCGGCACCAGCGTGTGTGTCTATCCTGAGGGCGACAGGACCTGGGACGGTGAGACCGACAAGCTGCTGCCGAATTCGATTCGTCTGGTGCGACTCTTCGACGCGCCCTTGAGGATCGCCCGGGTACGGGGCGCGTATACCACCTGGCCACGATGGGCGGAGCAGATGCGTTGGGGGAAGATCTTCATCGAGTACGACACCATCCCGAAGGAGGAGCACCGGTCCATGTCGGATCAAGAGCTCTACTCACGCCTCACCAACGAGCTCTACCACAACGACACCAAGGACGAGGAGATTCTGGCGGTACCCTTTCGTGGAGAGAATCTGGCCGCTGGAATCCACAACCTGCTGTGGAAGTGTCCCCAATGCGGTACCCACGACTCGATCTACGGCAGGGGTGACGACATCGTCTGCCGGGAGTGCGGCACCACCTGGCGTCTGGACGCTCACTGCAGATACCGGCCGGAGAATGAGGCCGGTGCCGACCTGAACGACTGGTCCCGTTGGCAGCACCGGCAGATTCGGGAGGCGATTGATGCGGCGGATAATGACGGTAATGGCTTTGCGGAACTGACGCGTTCTCGTGATATCGAGTTTTTCACGTATGCAGGACAGGTGGAGGACAACTATAAAGGCGGCAGGATGTTCGAGCCCTTCGACCGCGGTGATCTGATCCTCTACAGAGACAGACTCGTTTTCAAGCCGGTGTCGGAACGTCACCGTCCCCTGGAACTCGACACCGACAAGATCCAATACTATGTCGAGGGTCTGAACAAGACGTTCAACTTCCACTACCAGGGTCAACGCTTCGAGTTTCATCAAGCCGGCAAGAACGCCGTGAAGTATTTCTTCTTCCTCCGGCACATACACGGATTCTACATTCCCGGCAGAGAAAATTTGCCCGACGAGGGGCTTCGTTAGTATATTTTCCCAGAACAGCACACCCTTTTTACCATTTTGTATCAATATAACGGAGAGCATCATGTCAAAGCACAAATTCAAGACGGAAGTAAGCGAACTTCTGCATCTGATCGTCCACTCCCTGTACTCACACAAGGAGATATTCCTGCGTGAGCTCGTGTCGAACTCTTCGGACGCCCTGGACAAGCTGAAATACCTGACCCTGACCGACGACGAATACAAGAAGCTCGAGTTCGATCCTCGCATCGACATCAGTTACGACGATGAAAACAAGGCAACACTCACCGTTTCGGACAACGGCATCGGCATGGACCACGACGATTTGGTCGCCCAACTCGGGACCATCGCCCGTTCCGGCACCAAGAACTTCCTCTCCAGCCTGACCGGCGACCAACGCAAGGACTCGAACCTGATCGGGCAGTTCGGGGTAGGATTCTACTCCTGCTTCATGGTGGCCGACGAAGTCGAGGTGATCTCCAAGAAGGCCGGTGACAGTCAGGCCTGGAAATGGGTCAGCGACGGCAAGGGTTCCTACCAGGTGTCCGAATCCGAACGTGACTCATTCGGGACCACCGTACTCTTGCATCTGAATGACGAAGGCAAGGAGTTCGCCGGACGCTGGCGGATCGAAGACCTCATTAAGAAGTACTCCAACCACATCGCCTTCCCCATCTATTTGAAGTACGTGGATACACAGTACGAAGGCGAGGGAGACAAGCGAAAGGAGAAGAAAGAGACGAAGGTCGAACAGGTGAATTCGGCCTCTGCCCTCTGGCGCCGCTCCAAGTCGGAACTCACCGACGAGGACTACGTGGAGTTCTACAAGACCATCGGCCACGATACCGAGGATCCGCTGTTGTACGTGCACACCAAGGCCGAGGGCACCATGGAGTACACCACCCTCTTTTATATTCCCAAGGCCGCTCCCTTCGACATGTATCAGGCCGACTATAAACCCGGTGTCAAGCTCTATGTCCGTCGGGTCTTCATCACCGATGACGAGAAGGAGCTGATGCCTGCCTACCTGCGGTTCGTCCGTGGGATCATCGATTCCGAGGACCTGCCCCTCAACGTCAGCCGGGAGATCCTGCAGCAGAACAGGGTCATGGCCAACATCAAGTCCGCCTCGGTGAAGAAACTCCTTGGCGAGTTCAAGGAGTTGGCCGACCGCGACAAGGACAAGTACGGCGAGTTTATCGAGCAGTACAACCGGCCGTTGAAGGAGGGCCTCTACTCCGACTTCTCTAATCGGGACACACTGCTCGAGCTGGTGCGCTTCAAGTCCACCGAGGTCGAAAGCTGGACCAGTCTGGCAGATTACAAGGAGCGGATGAGCGAGGATCAGAAGGCCATCTACTACATCACCGGCGGTGACGAGGATACCCTGCGGAACTCGCCCCTCATAGAGGCGTATACGTCCAAGAACATCGAAGTACTGATCATGGACGACGAGATCGACGAGATCGTGGTCCCGGCCATCGGCCGTTTCAAGGACACCGAGCTCAAGGCCGTGAACCGCAGCGGCGCCGCGGACGACCTCAAGACCGACGACGACAAGAAGAAAGAGAAAGAGGTCAAGCCCCTAATCAAGAAGATCAAGGACGCGTTGGGCGACCGGGTCAAGGAGGTCAAGGCCTCGAGCCGTCTCTCCGACTCACCATCCTGCATCGTGGTGGATGAGAACGATCCTACCATGCAGATGCAGCAGATGCTGAAGGCCATGGGTCAGCAGAACCTTCCCGATTTCCAGCCGATCCTGGAGATCAACCCCGGCCACCCCATCGTCCAAAGCCTGACCAAGACAGAAGACGAGAAGGTGATCGAGGACGTCAGCTTCCTCCTCCTGGAGCAGGCCCTGCTGGTCGAGGGCGCCGAGATCAAGAAACCGACAGACTTCGTGGGCCGCCTGAACCGGGTGTTGGAGCGGGCATTGTCGTAGGCAGAGTAGGAGCGTACATGGACACAGACACAGCCGGAGACAGAGATCTCTTACACGAGCAGGAGTCTGAATTCGAGAAATTACGCCGGGAGGAGCATGAGTTACGCGCACGCCTGAGGGCGAAGGGAATCGTCTTTCAGGCATCCGACCGGCTTCCACGGGATGAATTATATGATCGAGCAGGAGTCCGACGAGATGCTGATCATTTAATCGATTCGGAATGTTCGTGAGAAGAACTCATGAATCCGATTCCAGGCGATCACCGACATTCCGGAATATTCGAGATCTTCCATCTGCATAAGTTGTCAATCGACTGACAATTTATGCACTCCGGTCAAGGCAACGGCGTCCTATTCCTCCAGCCAGGCCTCGATCTTGGCCTCGTCTTCGGCCGTCCAGGGACGGAGGTCCTCGATGCACTGCCGGTCGTAGCCGGAGTACACGTGCGACATGATCTCCGCGTAGGTACCGTCCTTCTTTCGTGCCTCCCGCCAGGGGATGAAGCTCTCCCGGTCGTACTGCTTGGCCCGGGCGTCGATTCCGGCGCAGTCGAAATTTTGTATCAGGGTGTCGTGCATCTTCTTGCAGACGTCCGGATTTGCCGGTGCAGAGTTGTGTTCCTCCCACGGGTCCGCCTCGATGTCGAAGAGCTGCGGGTCGTACCCCTCGTAGTGGATATACTTCCAGTGGTCGCGCCGGAGCATGTAGGTGCCGGTGTTGCAGCGGTCGCCGTTGTACTCGGCGAAGGCCCAGTCCCGTGCGCGGCCGTCCGTACCTGCGCCCGTGGCGAGGGGCAGGATCGACTCGCCATCCAGGGTGTCCGGGTAGTTCGAGAAGTCCTGGTAGTCCAGTCCGGCCATGTTCAGGAGGGTGGGGTAGAGGTCGATCAGGGAGACCGGACATTTCTCCGTCCCGCCACGCCGTACGTCCGGTCCCGTGACGATCATGGGGACATGGATAGATGGTTCGTACATGGTGCGCTTCAGTACCTGGTTCTGTTCGCCGGCCATCTCGCCGTGGTCGCTGGTGAAGATGACATAGGTGGATTCACGCAATCCCAGCTCCTCCAGGGTAGAGAGCAGCCTGCCGACAACCGCGTCCAGTTCGGCGATCATGGCGGCATACACGTGACGCATCCGCCGGACTAGCGGCTCAGAGAAGGCCTTGTCGCAGTTCTTGGTGATCCGCATGTACCGGTCTACAGGGTGGCAGTGAAGGTCCAATCCGCCGAGGGTGGGCGGGATCTCCAGGGCGTCTGCGTCCACCAGATCCATGTAGCTGCGGAGCGCCCGGAAGGCCGGGTGCACTAAGCCGGTGGTGAAGTAGAGCATGAAGGGGCGGTCGCTCCGGGAGGCTTCATGCAGCCAGTCTACCGCCCGGTAGCACAGCTCCCAGTCACGGCCGTGAGGAGTCTCGTCCAGTATCTCCGGCAGTGGAGTCCTGCAGGTGGGCCGCTCGATGTTGGCGGCTCTAGTCCACGAGCCGATCCGGTCACGGATCGAGTGCAGGCCGTAGGCGTAGTCTATCGGGCCGATGGCGCCGGTACGATATCCGGCCCGGTCGAAGGTGTCCCGAAACGTGGGGACATCGGGTTTGAGCCCCTCGTGATTGTTCCAGCAGGAGTGGTAGTCGGGATATTTGCCGCTCCAGAAGCTTGCCCTGGCAGGGTTACATACCGGACACACCGAGTAGGCGTTCGTGAACAGGGTGCCGTTCTCGGCCAGCCCGTCCAGCGACGGGGTGGCGCGGCGCAGGGAACGGTCTCCCATGCAGCCCATGCGGCGGCCGTCCATACTCTCGGCTACGATGAAGAGGATATTGGGTGCTGTTGATGTATTGTTCTTGCTCATGGCGGACTCCTTCCGTGGTACTCCTTTGGTTCTACGTATTCCGTCGGTGTCGTAGTATACTCCGGGAATGATTCGTTGATAAGCGGGAAGATTGTAATGCGGGTCCGCCCTATTCGGTGCTCGCTTCCACCGTGGGCGGGAAGGCGAAGTCCAGGTACCGTCCCCTGGAGTCCGCCGCCGCCGCATCTCCGGAGTGAATGTAGACGCGGTAGTTCCAGGTGCGGAACTCGCCGTCTTCGAGCACCAGGTCTCTGCGGTTCTCTGGATTCCTGGTGAAGTGGTGGAAGCCGAAGCAGTTGGCGGTCATCAGGCCGTACTCCCGCACGTGCCACGGGGTGGGGTGTCGCGGGTTCTCAGGGTGGTCCATCATCGTGATGCCGTATGTCCTCCCGTCCACGGGACCGGAGTAGTCGCACCAGGGCGCACGTTTACCCCAGGTCTCCGTCTCCTGTATGCCGCCGAAACCATTGACGATCCGGCCGTCTCCTGAGGCGTCCATCGAGGTGGCCACCCGCACCGAGAGGAGTCCCCCCTCCTTGGTGTCACCCAGCACGACGCGTCCGCGGGAGGCATGCAGGATTACCGTGTAGTCGCAGAGGCGGATCCCTTCGGCAGGTGCGAAGAAGATGATCCGCCTGGTCTCGGTCATGTTCACCGTCTGGTCTTCATCGGTCCACTCCAGCTCCTCCACAAATCCGCCGTCAACCGGTCCGTCGAACACCTTCGTGAACCGCTTGTGGATCTGGTAGCCGTGGTGTTCGCCCTCGCCCCAGTTGTCTACGCCGTTCACCTCACCCTGGGCGGTATAGATGCCCTTGTGATGGGGATGGTCGTCCGTCTCGCCCTTTGCATCGGGTACCATGGGCCAGTTGCGGGTGATGCCGACACTCTTCTCGGCATACACCGGGTAGAGATATGGACGGACTACTTCGGAGCCGTAGTTGTATGTAGTAAACAGTTCACCGTACAGGAATACATCGAGTCTGCCGTTGCCGTCATCCTGTAACTTGACGCCTTGGGCGGCGGTGTCTCCGGGGGGCGCGTCTCCAACCGACTCGCCGGCTGGAACCGGTTCGAAATCGACGAAAGTTCCGGCCTTTACCAAGGGTACGATCCACGAGAGCATGGGACTGCCGGCCGGATCGGTCCACGCCTGGGCGGGCATGATCGACCCGTCGGTGGAACATCGCAAGGATGTGATCTTTTCGCCATCGCCTGTCTCGAGTGCAATCGAAACCGGACACCATCTCCGATCGTGATTCCCGGCGGAAACTCTGAATTTCATCCTGTGCCTCCTTCTGTATTGTCATGATAGGGGTACGTTCCGGGGGTGTCAATCGAGGCTTGCGTTATGTACAGAGAGTAGCTACAATATGTACATGATACGCGTGAAAACGGCACAGCTTCGGGCAAAACTTGGGTATTATCTATCACTCATCAAGCAGGGGGAGACGATCGAGGTGACATCTCACGCTCTTCCGGTGGCGCGAATCGTACCACCCGATACGGAAACCGAGGCGATCATACCACCCTCGCAGCAGATCTCGACGTTGAAATCTATACGTGGCATCATTCCTCTCCGACCGGTTGACGGAGTAGGCGAGTTATTGAAAGACAGAAACAGACGATGATCGTCTATCTGGACACGTCTGTCATTGTGAGTCGATTATTGAACCAAGATAATCGATTGCCCCGGTGGGGTGAGTGGCAGAAAGCCTGGTCGAGTCTGCTCACGCGGATGGAGTTTTTTCGCACCATGGATAGGCTTCGGATGGAGCAGAAGATCGATGATGACGAACGGGTCGCCTTGTATCAGAAGTTCGGGTGCCTCTGGGAAGCACTGTATCGGTATCCCATAACCGAAAGAATACAACAACGCGTGACCGAACCATTTCCAACGATACTAGGCACCCTGGATGCCATCCACCTGGTCACGGCTTTGGAAGCGGCAAGGATCGAGACGGAACCGATTGTCTTGTTGACCCACGACAGTCAGTTGTCGAAGGCTGCAATGAGTGTGGGGTTTACGGTGGAAGGCGTGTGACCTGTTGAGTTTTCGAAAATCCCCACGTATACGTGCTTCTATCAATTGAGAATTTTCAATTTGATTTTACGAACGGATTCATGATCCGCACCGTATCGATGACCAGACCGTGCTGCATATCCTCCGAATATAAAATTTCGGCACCTCCTTCCAAGGCAGCCGCGACGATCATGGAGTCCCAAAATGAGAGTCCGTTTTCGGTGAAGATGCGCACGGCCCTGACTATCAGTGAGATCGACTGCTCGATGACGGGGCACCGGCACATGAGGTGGAGCTCTTTCAATGCATCCGTAGTTTCGAGACCGAATTTTACGGCGTAATTCTGGAAAAACTCTGCTAGGACTTGGGTCGATATACAACACCCATCCCGGCCATACTCCATGAGTATCAGATTTTGTGCGATCTCCTGTTTCTCATGATCGTCCCGGTCATGGCTGTAGAGGAAGATATTTGTATCCAGGAAACTCCTATCGCTCATGTATCTCGTCCCGTGTCCAGGTCCGTTGTTTCATCGAGATCGGATGTGCTTCCATCATTCGCCGCCATTCGTCGATGAAGGCTGTGTCTTTTGTCCTCTGCTTCCAGACTACCTCTTGCAGATACTCTCTCACCAGCTCATTTACACTGGTGTCCAACTCGAGTGCTGCCTGCCTGGCTTCCTTCAAGAGTTTTTCATCGATTGACAGCGTCAAGTTCATCTTTACCCCACAGTATCTCCATGAATATTTCTACATGTAAGTGTAGCACGTATTATGTGTAATATCCAGATTGATTTAGATATCGTCTTTGGCTGCGATCGTTCACATCGTTGGCTGTTTCGTGGAGGTGTTGGTGCGGTGTCGTCTTTTCAGGTAATATGATTGGTGTTTGGAAGGCAGTAACGACATGAGCAGGAAGAGCGAGTTTTCGGACCCGTACCTGTGGAATGAACGACCCCCACTAAAGGTGGCGGTTTTCTCTTGTAATAAAACCAATAGACAGGAGAGGCACAGATGGTAGGATCACTGGAGAGTTTCGAGCTGACAGACGAATGGATCGAGAAGATGCGGAAGATCGCGCCGGGTGAGCCGGCGGTCACACCCAGGAAGCCGAGGAAGGCCGTGATGTTTTCGGAGAGCCACGGGTTCATCCATTGGGTGATCCCGCATACCGCGGCGCTGCTGAAGGTACTGGCCGAGGAGAGCGGCGCCCTAGAGATTGTCGAGACCGCCGATCCGACGTTCTTCACTCCGAAGAATCTGTCCGATATCGACGCCGTCATCTTCAACAACAACTGTCCGAAGCAGCCTACGCGGGATTCCTTCCTGGATCTGCTGGAGGACGAGGGCCTGGCGGAGAAGTACAAGGACAACGTCCTGGAGTATGTGACCGGCGGCGGAGGTGTAATCAACATCCACGGCGGCATCATCGCCTTCAACGAGTGTCCCAAGTGGGACGAGATGATGGGCGGTGTCTTCGATTTCCATCCGCAACAGCAGACCGTGATCAACAACATAGTCGATCCGGACCACCCGCTGACAAAGGCGTTTGAGGGGGAGCCCCTGGTTCACGTGGACGAGCCCTATCTGTTCACGGGAACATATACAAAGAAAAACTTCCGGCCGCTCCTGGTGATGGACACCAGCACCATCGTGATGCGGGAGGACCAGCCGCCCATCACCGATGTGTGCTACACCGCCTGGATCAAGCGCTACGGCTCGGGCCGTGTCTTCTACTGCTCCCCGTCACACAACGCCCAGAGTTTCGACGATCCTCGGTTGCTGCGGTTCATTTTGGACGGCATGCAGTACGCCCTAGGTGACTCGGAGTGTGAGGATGCGCCGCGGTAACTCAGGCAATACGGTCGCGTCCTACCCCTGCGTCAGCACCCGCTCCAGATCCAACGCGTAGGGCGGCAGCCATCCCGGGGTATTGCCCATGGGCAGCACCGACCGGTCGAGGGAGATGCCCAGCCGGCCGGTCATGAACTCGCGGCGCGCCTGGATGCGGCCCCACATTGCCGGATAGCGGCTCGATAACTCGGAACGCAGATCCTCGTCGGCCAAGACCACGCCGTCCTCCATGTTGCTGTAACAGAACGGTCCCCGGGAGACCGGGATGATGTCCGCCTGCAGGGCCATTCCCGACCGGAGCACCGTTGTGTTCCCAGGTGCGAAGGGGGAGTGGACCCACTCGTCCAGATGGATATAGTGGCCCGGGTTGACCGCGAAGCGGAAGAGCGAATCGTCCCGCACCGAATCGACGGCATCGAACACCTCACCGGCGACGGCACCTACCCTGATCTCGCCATACCAACGGGTGACCGTGTCGAAGTAGTTGGCCACGTAGCGGGGGTAGAACTCCCTGAGCTCCTCAGGCAGATCGTCGGGGGAGGCGGCCACGCAACCGGCCCTGGAGGTGAGGGAGCCGGCGATACCGAGGGCCGTGGTGAATACGTCTCCCAGGGCGACTCGGTTGCCGCTCGGGCTCGAGAGGCCCCGTTTGGCCTTCTCTCCGAATCCCACCATGCGGTGGCATGAGAGTGGGAGCCCTCGGCCGTCGAGGAACCGTTCCAACTCATCCTCGCGCACGCCGGGCCGGATGTGTCGAAGCAGATCGAGAACGGCGGTGGAGGAGATCGTGGCGGCATACTCGAAACAGGCGATCTGTTCCGGTTCGTTGATGATCCTGAGCCCGTCTCCTACCCCCATCAGCATGGCGGTAGCGTTCGTAACCTTGCCGGTGTTCCCAACTAAATCCCGCATCAAGTCCACCATATACGACGGCAGGTCGAGTGCCGATTCGCCACCCTCTACGAGTGACCCGGTGAAATACTTCCACCCTACGCAGCCGACGCGCTTTCCGGTACCGATGCCGAACTCATTCAAGATAAGCCGGAGTGGCCGCGAGTCCTCCCGGGGCTGGCCCAGGAGCGAGAAGGGCTGAAACATTTCGATCTCCAATCCGAGGGGTTCGTCGGGCAGGTATCCCATGCACTCGTTTCCCACCAGTAGCTTGCCGCTCCCCTTCGAGTCGAGTAGCAGCAGGGCCTCTTCGAAGCGGGGGTCGAACCCGGTGAGATATTGCAGGTTGGCGAAGTGCTCCCTGTCGCCGTAGACGACCAGGAGATCGATGTGTGCCTCACCCATGCGGCGCACAGCCTTTTTCAGGCGCTCCAGATAGACGTCCACCGGGAGCGATGGGGGCTCCGACTCGATGCCGAAATCGGGGAGTGTTATTCGATTCAACGCGGCCATTGGATTCCTCTTTGTCGTGTGATGTGTGCGTGAGATTCGGTCATGGTGGATCAAATGGTGCGAAGAATCAATAACGGTAGTTTGAATCCGGTGCAGAGATGAATCAGATGACGCGTACAGTCTATGCGTGGTACGATGGTGTGGGAAGCCTGAGGGCGTATTCATCACGAAGTTTGAGAGGAGCCGACATATGAATTTCATCTACTTCAATCCGGATCAGATGCGGGCCGATTTTCTCGGGTGTTACGGACACCCGTCGATCCGGACACCCAATATCGATCGACTGGCCGCCGAGGGGGTGCGTTTCGATCAGTGCTACGTGCAGCACACGGTGTGCAGCCCCTCCCGCTGCAGTTTCATGACCGGCTGGTACCCTCACGTACGGGGACACCGCACCCTCTGGAGTCTGCTGCAGCCGGATGAACCCAATACACTCAAGTATCTGAAGCAGGACGGATACGAGGTCCACTGGATCGGGAAAAACGATCTGCTGGCTCAGGAATCCTTCGAGGAGTCGGTCACCGAACTCCACTTCTGCGAATCCGGGGCCGCCGGCAGCAGGGATATCTATGAACCGGATCAACCTGAGTACTGGAGTTTCCTCTACGGTCCCATGGCCGGTCACAATGGCGATTGGTACAAGGTCGAACGTGCCATCGAGTTCCTTCAATCCAGGAAGCCCGGTGATCCTCCCTTCATGCTGTATCTTCCCATCCTGTTTCCCCATTGTCCCTTCACCTGCCCGCAGCCGTGGTACGATCAATACGACGCCTCCGCACTCACGCCGATGCGTTCCGCGGAGTTGCCCGGTAAACCGATCTTCCATCGGTTGCTACGGGAATACCGGGGACTCGACACCCTCGATCAGGCCATATTCGAGAAGATCAGGGCGGTGTACATGGGGATGATCTCCTACGTGGACGAGATGGTGGGTCGGCTCATGACAACGCTGGAGGAGACCGGGTTGGCCGACACCACCTCGTTCTTTTTCTTCTCCGATCATGGCGAGTGGGCCGGAGATTACGGCCTGATCGAGAAGTGGCACGGCGGACTGGACGATTGTCTCACTCGGATACCCATGATCGTGAAGGCTCCCGGGTGTACTCCGGGACATGTCGTGGATGAGCCGGTGGAGTGTTTTGATATCATGCCGACGTCTCTCGAGCTGGCCGGCATCGAGTGCACCCACACCCATTACGCCCGTTCCATGGTGCCGCAGCTGCATGGGGCGGCCGGCGATCCGGCCCGGGCCGCCTTCGCCGAAGGCGGGTACGATTCCAACGAACCGCACTGTTACGAGGGGACACCGACGGACATCGGCGCGAATACTGACATGATCTACTACCCGAAGGGGCGGATTCAGCAGGAACACCCGGAGGCGTCCGTCCGCTGTACCATGATCAGGACCCTGGAGCACAAGCTAATCTATCGACCGAACGAGATATCGGAGCTGTATGATCTCACCGAGGATCCGGAGGAGCTGCACAACCTGTTTGAGAATCCCGAATATGCGGAGATCCGGAAGGGCCTGGAGCGCAGGCTCCTGGAGTGGTATATTCACACCAGCGACGCGGTACCCTATCATCGGGACCCTCGGCAGTACACCGAACCGATCAAGCGGCGATTCTCCCGGTAGGGCCCGATACCCGCAGTAAGGAGCTTCCATGAACAGTACCAGACCGAACATCATCTACATTCTGGCCGACGACATGGGATACGGTGATATGGGGTTCAACAACCCTAACTGCAAGATTCCAACACCCAACCTGGATCGCCTGGCCGCACAGGGGATGCGGTTCACCGACGCCCACGCCGGTTCGAGTGTCTGCACCCCCAGCCGGTACAGCGTGCTTACCGGTCGTTACTCCTGGCGTTCGCGGCTCAAGAGCGGCATCGTCTGGGAGTGGGACGGGTCGCTGATCGAACCGGATCGGTTGACGGTGGCCGGGATGCTGAAAGCCGAAGGCTACCGCACCGCCTGCTTCGGGAAGTGGCACCTGGGTTGGGACTGGACCACCAAGGATGGTTCTCACCCTAATGACACCCTCTCCTTCGGCGTACGGGAGAAAGACGAACGCTACGCCTTCGGCCTCGAGAACATCGACTACACCGCGCCCATTAAAGGCGGCCCTGTAGACCGAGGATTCGACGCCTACTTCGGCGTGGATGTGCCCAACTTCGCTCCCTACACCTGGTTCCGGGACGACCGTCTCACCGAACAGCCCACCGAGGAGAAGCCGCCGCAGATGTACGGAAATCCGGGGAAGGCTTGTCCCGAGTGGGTCCTGGAGAAGATGATACCCGAGTTCACCCGTCGCGTCGTTGAGTACATCGAGGAAGCCGCGGCATCGGCACAGGCCGGCGGCGGAGCCCCCTACTTTCTCTACTACCCGTTGACCTCTCCCCATTCGCCAATTGTCCCCAACGACCGCTTCAAAGGCATGAGCGCGATCGGGAACTACGGCGACTTCGTCTGCGAAGTGGACTGGGTGGTCGGGCAGGTCATGGACGCGTTGGATCGCACCGGCACCCGCGAGAATACCCTTCTCATCTTTACCAGCGACAACGGTCCGGAGAACCGCACGTCGGACGACCTGGGCGTGTACGAACGAGCCCGGATCACCGGACACTACAGCATGGGGGACTTGCGGGGCATCAAGCGCGACGCCTGGGAGGGTGGTCACCGTGTTCCGTTCACGGCTTCCTGGCCGGCAGTAGTTCCTCAGGGCACCGTCTGCGATCAGCTCATCGGGCTGGGGGATCTCATGGCAACCTGTGCGGAGATAACCGGTGCAGATTTGCCGGATGATGGTGCCGAGGACAGCGTGAGCACACTGCCCCTGCTTCGCGGCGAAATCGATACTCCCGTGCGGGAGTTCGCGATCCACCACAGCATGCGCGGCAAGTTCGCCGTCAGGAAGGGGGATTGGGTCTACATCGATGATCCCAACGGCGGAGACAACGAGGAGCCCGAATGGCTCCGCAAGGAGCGGGGATACACCGCCCACGAGGCTCCGGGGGAACTCTTCAACCTGCGTACGGACTATTCTGAGCGCGAGAACCTCTATCTCGATCGGCCGGAGATTGTGGCGGAGCTGTCTGAGCTGATAGAACGGGCCAAGAGCGAAGGACAAACAAGGTGGGCCGCGTCGGGAGACGACAGTGGTACCTGAGGCGGCGCATCGGAAAACAGAAACGACCGGAATGAGTGGAACATCCAGTGTTACAGAGACGCCATCGTCGTTCATCATCTTCGCCCACGCCCGGAGTGGAAGCACCAGCCTCGCGAAGGCGCTCGACCTGCATTCGGCGGTGAAGATAGCCATCGAGCCGCTGCATCCGAACTACGGCGAATGGCACCCGGAGGAACGCAGCTACGTCCAGGAAATTCACGATACCGGATCCCTGGAGCGGGTGTTGACCGAGATCTATTCGAAGTACAACGGCATCAAGGTCCTGGACTACCAGCTTCCCGAAGAGCTCTACTCTCATATGCTGCGTGATCCTACATACAAGGTGATATTCCTGTGGCGACGGAATCTTCTCCGGGCGGTGGTCTCCGGGCTGATCGCCGAAAAGACCGGCGTCTGGCAGATCTCGGACCTGAATCCTGCGCGGCGTGAGTCCTTCGAGAATCTCGCGCCGATCCCGGAAGCGATAATCTCCGAGAAGCTAAAATATGGACTGCACCTGAGGCGGTTTTATTCCGAATTGATTTCTCAGAAACAGGAACACTCTCGTCTGAGTCTCGAGTATGAGACCCTCTACACCGATGATGCCGCGGCGAATCGCCGCACGCTGGAAGGGGTATTTACGTTCTTAGGACTCGAGCTGTCCGAGGGAATCGATTTCGGTGCGCACCTCGATCCACGCCGGGCCAAGATAGTTCGGGATGAGTCATACGGAATGGTGCCGAATGCGGAATCGATCAATCGGACATTCGGTTGTGAGGAGACCGGTTTTTTGTTCGAATGAGTGGAAGAAGCGTGAGCCCAAAAGATGATTATGATGGCCGCCGATTAGAGCCCAACGATTGAGAAGCGGAATTCCATGGACTTGTAACTGCCCATATCGATCATCTGCGGGAATCGGATTTTCCCCGGCGTCGATTTTACATCTGGAGCTTCTGCTAGTATCTTATACCTATATATGCGTCTATTGAATTTTCTGCCCTGGAAAGCCGTGGTGCGGTGGCTGGCCCGTACCAACGGGATCGCCGATCCCGTCATGCTCCTCTCCCGGATGGCCCGGTTCGGAAAACTCTCCGACATCGGTACCCCAGCTGAGTTGATGAAGGCCGGGTCGGTGTTGCACGCCCGAGGGCTGGTAAACAGCCAGGCTATCCAGCACAACCTGGACTGGGTCTGGCCCTACTGGGTGGAGGAGCAGTTTGACCCCGAGAGTCCTTCGTTCGTGCCCCGTGCGTTCGCCCTCACCCATATCAACCTCACCTGTCGGAATTGGACCGCCGTCGGATTGCCCTCGTCGAGTCTCCTGCCGATTGTGGATCCCCGGGGATTGGTCACACCCCATTACGACGGCTGGTCGCTGGACTGCTGGGTCGTGACTCCGGACGGACGCACGCTGGTACCATCCAAGGCCGATGGGGTGGAGCAATTCCAGAACGTTAATGGAGCCCAAGCGGTCGAAACCCGCTGCCACGCGAGTGGGCATGGTCTCACTCTGACCACACGAACGCAGGTTTCTAAAATGGATGGGATTCCGGTATGCCGTATCGAGATCGAGGCGACCGGACCGATGGGTAGCAGATTGGTCATAGGGATACGGCCCTACAATCCGGAGGGGATCAGTTTCATCAATTCCATCGACCGGGACGCATCAGGCGACGCGTGCGTGGTCAACGAAGAAGATGCCGTGTTTTTCCGTCCGGAGCCGCAGGAGATGCTGTTCTCGACCTACGAGGAGGGCGACGTTTTTCGGCGGGTCGTAGGGGCAGTCTCGGAAATAACGCCGGGGGCGGAAGGAGCGAGCGGAGCCGAATGCGAGGTCGGGATGGCTACCGCGGCGGCGATATATTCGGTCGGCAATGACACCACCGCGGCGGCGAATGTCCTGGTTCCCCTGGGTCTCGATCCGAAACGTACAGGAAGGAGCCCGTATCTCTTTCGACCGAGGAAAAGACGTGAAAGAGATATGGTATCGAGAATACGTGACTCCCTGGGAGACGATATCGGATCTGAATCCCGGGCCGAGGCCGACTCGACAAATGCCGAAACGAAAGCCGAATCGGAAGCACGATCAGAGTGGGTCGAAACGCGTGGGAACCATTGCCGGATTCAGTTGCCGGATCATCGAGTGGAGTACCTCTACGGTACATCCTTGAACTCGCTGATTCTCCATACTGCGGAGGAGGTCTATGCCGGACCGTACACCTACAAGCGGTATTGGGTACGCGACGCGGCCCTGATTCTGCATGCGCTGATTGTGGCCGGACTCGCCGAGAGGGCCCGCACGATGATCCCCTCCTTTTTCGAGCGGCAGGAACGGTCGGGATATTTCCTCTCTCACGATGGTGAGTGGGACTCCAACGGAGAGGTTCTGTGGCTCCTGGATAGATACCTACGGATGACCGGCGAGACGTGCCCGCGGGAGTGGCATGAGCCGGTCAAAAAGGGTGCGGAGTGGATCTGTGACATGTTGGAGAAGAGTCGGAACGACGCATCGACTTCGAATGATCCCGAGGCCGTCCACGCAGGGCTTCTTCCCGCGGGATTCAGCGCCGAACACTTCGGCCCGGTGGATTTCTATTACTGGGACGATTTTTGGGCCGTGGCAGGACTCCGGGGAGCCGCACGTATCGCCGTAGAGGCGGGAAACGGTGATGATGCCGAACGATATCTCGAGTTTTCAGGAAGGCTGCTTGGAGATATCGACAGGAGTCTCCAGACGGTACGGACACGTCTGGGTTCCGAAGCCGTTCCCTCGTCACCCTACCGGCGGATGGACAGCGGGGCTGTCGGGTCCCTGGCCGCGGGATATCCGCTGCGGTTGTGGACGCCCCGGGACCCGCGTTTGGTGGCGACCGCCGGATACCTCTATGAAAACTGTGTCGTCCGGGACGGTTTCTTTCACGACATGACCCATTCCGGGATAAATCCGTACCTGACGCTTCATCTGGCTCAGGTCCTGCTGCGGGCCGGGACGCCGGTTGTCGAGCAAGGAAGAACTACCGATACTGGTAGAGAGACCAATGGTAGTAGAGCCGGGCGAAAGGCCTTCCTGCGACTCCTAAACGGGGTCGCCTCGTTCGCCTCCCAGGCGGGAACCTGGGCCGAAGCGATGCATCCGCAAACCGGCGGCGGCTGTATGGGTGACGGGCATCATGTCTGGGCCGCCGCCGAGTGGATCCTGGCTGTCAGAAACGCGTTTCTGCGGGAGGAAGACGGATCCCTGATCATCGGTTCCGGTTTGGATGGTGCCTGGGTCGAGGAAGGATCAGAGTTGACCTTCGGGCCCGGATTGACAGAATTTGGAACGGTGGAACTTAGGATGCACGTCTCTGAAACGAGCGTTACCGTCGAGGGGACGGCGGACTGGCACCGTACACCGGAGGCGGTGCGGATCCTTCTGCCCGGTTGTGACGAGTGTCGTTTGGCCCCCGAGAATCGAATCCGGGCATCGATCAGGAGGAACTGATGAAAATCCTCATGGCGACCAACTCATACGCGCCTCATATCGGAGGGCTCGAGAAATCCATCTCCATTTTCGCCGAAGAACTCGAGAATCGCGGGAATACCGTCAGGATACTGGCTCCCGATGCACAGGGAGAAGCCCCGGACGAGGCGCGAGTTTTCCGGGTTCCCGCCCTGCGGAACATCGGTGATGGAAACTACTCCCTGCGAATCCCGGGACCCGGCATGGTGGAACAGGCTGTCGGCGCCTTCCGGCCCGATCTGATCCATACCCATCATCCCTATGTGATGGGCGGTTCCGCCCTGCGGTTGGCGCGGCAGTTGGGGACACCCCTGGTGTTTACCTATCACACGATGTATGAGAAGTATGCCGAGGCGTTACCCTTCTCCGGTCCGGTGCTGCGTCGGCTGTCGGTGGAGTATCCACTCCGGTTTGCCAACCTGAGTGATCACGTGATCGCTCCCAGCCGGAGTCTGCGGTCCATGCTCATCGAACGAGGCTTGACCGTACCCAGCTCCGTGGTGCCGACCGGGATCGAGGTCGCGAGGTTCCGGAATCCGGAGATTGGGGGCCTCCGGGAAAGACTCAATATTCCGGAGGATGCCTTCGTCATCGGACATCTCGGGAGGATTTCCGCCGAGAAGCGGGTCGTCGAGCTCGCCAAAAAGATCGCCGCGTTTCTCGCCGAGGATTCTACGGCGCATATGGTATTGACCGGTGACGGACCCCAACTCGATTCGGTGACGGCCGTGTTCAGGAAGTGCGGTGTCGAGGAGCGGTTTCATGCGACCGGGGCTCTGACCGGTGACGATGTCGTTGCTGCGTATCACACTATGGACGTATTCACATTTGCCTCGGACAGCGAAACCCAAGGATTGGTGTTGGCGGAGGCCATGGCCGGTGGCCTGCCGGTGATCGCAGTCGAAGCACCGGTTGTCGGAGAGATTGTCGAAGATCGTGTCAACGGAAGGCTTGTTTCCGATTTCGAGAGCATCCCCGCGGCGTTGCGGTGGTTTCGTGAATTGTCGCAGGCCCGGCGTGACGATCTGTCGAGTGAAGCCGTCCGTACCTCGGATGAGTATACGGTGGACAGATCTGTCGAAGCGCTTATAGAGATATACGAGAAGGTCGGATCTCACAATACGACTTCGAATCAGGCTGATCTACTCGATGAGGTCCAGGGATATCTGGAGTCGGAGATCGAACTCTTTTCCAATTTTTCGGGTGCGATAGTGCAGTCGATCCTGACGTTCCAATGAAGGAGGTTCGCCCCGAGGACCGAAAAGATGGGCAGGTATGAAAAAACGCACGAAAGCGGAACTAGTTCAATTTATCAAGTTTTCCTCGGTCGGGGCGATCGCCATCGCCGTCGATTTCCTGGTCTACAATCTGCTTCTGATGGTTCTTCCTCACGCACCATCCAAAGGGATCTCCTTCTCACTCGGGATCATCGTCGCATATGTCCTGAATAAGTACTGGACTTTCGGCCTGAAGGGTCTGTCGGTCGGGGAGATATTCCGGTATTTCGTCGTGTCGGCGGTCGGACTCGGTCTCAATGTCGGCAGTAACGAAGCGTTTCTGCGCTGCGTACTCGAGAGGGAATTCTTCGCATTTACCGCCGCGGTAGCCGTCAGCGGAACCGCCATCTATCTCGGACAGAAGTTTTGGGTTTTCAGGAAAACAGACTCAAACTGATCCTCACTCGCTTCGGCGCTTTGATGAAACCGAGAAGGTTCCTGTTGCGGAACGATTCGTATGGTCCGGATGTTCGATTCGGAAAGGAGCAGTGATGTCGGGTAAATTCTTGTGCGAAAAACGATTCTCGGAAATACGCGCCGCCCTTAATGCAGGTCGTGAGCCCGTAGTTGCAGCGTTCACCCGTTTAGAGAAGTCGGCGAAGGCGGCACTGGAGCAGCGCCCCTTGAGCGTGCGGGACAACGGCGGCAGTCCCTACTTCCGGCAGGATGCCGTCTACGTCCCCGGCAAGGACGGCGTCAGGAACCCGGAATCCAACATGGAGTGCGGCAACCTGGCGGGGAAGTTCAGTGCCGCCTGTTACGACCTGGCCGCGGCATACCGGGTCACCGGCGAGGCGCGGTACGCCGATAAGGCCCTCGAGCTGATCCACTGCTGGTGCATCAACCAGGACACCCGCATGTTCGCAACCGGGTTCATCCAGGACCCGGCTACCCCCGGGGCGCGGTACGCGGGCGATATCATCATCTTCGCCCGGTTCTATCCGGCGTTCCTGGCCATGTACCTGTTGGACGACTATCCGGGCTGGGATCTGTACTGTCAGGCCCAGGTGAAACAGTGGGTCCGCGACATGGTGGAGCCTCAAAGGAAGCTCATGTTCTTCAACGGGTATGACATGTACAACAACTGGGAAGACGCGCGGCTGCTCTATCTAGCTTCCGGTGCACTCTTCCTGGGAGACCTGGACCTGCTTATCTATGTGTTCGAACGGTGGCGCAACATAATCCCCGTGAAGATGACCGACGAGGGACAGCTTCCTCGGGAGACCGGACGCACCCGTTCGATGCACTACACCCTGTTCGCCCTGGGTTCGACCACGCTGGTCGCCGAGATGGCCGAAGGCTACGGATTCGACCTCTACGACTATACCGTCAACGGCCGTTGTCTCAAGAAGGCCGTCGACTACGCCGCCTACTACCTGCTCCACATGGACGAGTGGCCCTTCCAGATGATCGAACCCCTGGAGAAGGAGTTGAGTCAGGGCGTGCCGGCCCTCTTCGAGATGGCACACAACAAGTGGCAGGACGATGCATATCTTCAGGTGATCGAGACCTACGGCGGCCGACCGGTCACCAATCTGCACGCGACGCTGCTCTTCGGGAAGCTGCCGGAGTGATGTCCTTGTTGACACCTCACTTCCGGTGACCTATCATTGGAGTAAGGACCCCACGG